>NZ_JBCPXY010000009.1:0-241595 GCF_039581425.1 Flavobacterium movens | reverse complement strand
GCGAGCGCTTAGATGCATTTGTTACTTTGTTTTTCATAATAAGTCAATTTAGTGTCAACTTATTTTAGGACGAGACAAAGATAAAAAAAAGGCTGTCACAAAAGTGGCAGCCTTTTTTTGTGTAACGAAATGCTTCGGAGAAGCATAATATTTATAGCAAATAAAATAGCTAGAGAAGAAAGCTCCAGAGGAGCGACATATCGATAGACGTTTTTTTCAATAAAAAAGATCATTATATTTACAATACAAAATTCCAAACATTATGAAGGCATTGGTAATTGGAGCCACAGGCGCAACAGGAAAAGAACTGGTTAATCTGCTTTTAGAAAACAATGATTATGAATCAGTTTCAATTTTTGTGAGACGATCAACAGGAAAATCACATCCAAAATTGATAGAGAATGTTGTTGATTTTTCGAACATAAATTCATTTCAAAGCGCAATTACTGGGGACGTGCTTTTTTCTTGTTTAGGAACTACCTTAAAAGATGCGGGTTCAAAAGAAAAACAATGGAAAATCGACTACGATATTCCTGCCGAATTCGCAGCTGCCGCAAAACAAAACGGAGTTAATTCTTTGGTTTTGGTTTCTTCTTATGGCGCTTCCGCAAAAAGCAGTGTTTTTTATTCTATGATGAAAGGAAAATTAGAAGACCATCTTCAAGAGCTTCATTTTCCTCAATATATTATTTTCAGACCAGGGCCATTAATTCGAGAAAATACAGATCGTTTAGGCGAAAAGATTTCAGTTAAATTCATAAAATTCTTTAATGCAATCGGACTTTTTAAAAATCTGAAACCAATTACAACTGCATTTTTAGCCCAAAAACTAGTAAAAGCACCAAAAGTGCTTCCATCAGGAAACACAACGCTAGAACTTGATAAGATTATTAGTTTATAATTAACAATTATTAATTATCAATTATCAATTATCAATTATTGATATAGCGCTGTAAATAAGAAGCAATATAGTCTCGATATTCTTTTTCGACATTTAGCAAGAGAAAAATTTTCTCGCCTTTTTTTGTCTCTACATAAAGATCGCCAGTATTAAAAATGCCAGTTGGTATAACTGCCTCTTTTAAATCGGTTTTATCTAAGGCTTCAAATTCTGCTGGATTTTTGTAGAAATTATAAATGTCTATGGTTTTGAGACGGCCAAAATGTTTCTGCTTTCTAAAAAGTATTTCATCCTGATATACTATTAAGATAGGAAATTTGGAAATATTTTTACGTAAATAAACCGATGTATAAATCAAAAATGCACCAAGTGTGGCTATAAACGTTAAAGGAGTTATATGCAACCATAATAAGCTAAGTACTGCTTTTATACTAATAAGCATTATTATGATGCCAAATATCAAAAGTCTTTTAGAAATTTTTTTAATTGTCTCTGGGTTAGAACCAAAAATTTGATCAGCGTTTCGGTAAGTTTCTTTTATTTTAGGATCAATTTCAAATTGATAAGCAGCATTATAATTGGGGTTATAATTCATTTTTGGTTTTGGTTTAGTTATAAGCGAATATATAAAAATGACTCGAAATTTATTAAGTGTTTTTTTCTAAAAATATAGAATGCAAAAATGCCTTTTTTAAAGATTTTTTTTCGCTGTAAAACTCAAAAAACGACCATTCCTTTTAACCTTAAGAAGAATTTAAGTTGAGATAGAGCAAGGGTTTTACACTAATTTGACTTACCTTTATACTTTTACCACGCAGAAGAAATGAACAAAGATTACCCAATTCCAGAAAACGAACTACAGCGTTTAGCTGCCCTTAAACGTTATAATATACTTGACACACTTCCAGACAATGCTTTTGACGATGCTACAAAGCTTGTTTCTTATATCTGTGGCGTACCAATTGCCCATATTTCTTTTATCGATGAAGACAGACAGTGGTTTAAATCGGAGATTGGAATTGGAGTTTCTGAAGTGCCAAGAGAAATAACTTTCTGCAATTACACTATTTTGGATACCGAAATTGTTGAAATCAATGATACGCATGTCAATGAAAGATTTAAAGACGATCCCAATGTTACTGGAGGTTTCAATGTGAGATTTTATGCTGGTGTACCGCTTACAACGCCAGATGGCTATAATATTGGAACATTATGCGCTATTGATCACGAGGTTAAAGAATTGAATGAAAATCAGCGTAATGCACTTTCTATTATAGCGAAACACGTAATCGCACAGCTGGAATTAGGTACAAAAAACAGTCAATTATATACACAGAGAAAAATTGCCGAGCGTGCCGTTTTGGCGAGAGATAGTTTTTTGGCCAATATGAGCCACGAAATTAGAACTCCGTTAAACGCTATTATCGGATTCACAGATTTGCTTGCGCAGACCGAACTCGACGATACACAGCGCGATTATATTGGAAGTGTACAGATTGCAGGCGAAAATTTGCTTCTGATTGTAAATGATATTCTCGATCTTTCTAAAATTGAATCTGGAAATTTACCTATAGAATCGGAGCCTTTTAATTTGAAGAAAACGCTTAAACATGTTTATAGCTTACTGAAAGTTAAAGCACAAAAAGACGTTGAGTTTAACCTTTTTCTGGATGCCGAATTGCCAGATTTGGTTGTTGGCGATCAAGGCAGATTAAATCAGATCTTGGTAAATCTTATCGGCAACGCGCTTAAGTTTACTAATGAAGGAGAAGTAACCGTTTCGGTAAAGAAAATAGAGGAAACGGAAGACAGTTATTCGTTTAAGTTTTCTATAAAAGATACCGGAATAGGAATCCCAAAAGATAAACTCGAAACTATTTTTGAACGTTTTACACAAGGCGAGGAAAGCACAACACGAACATTTGGCGGTACCGGACTTGGCCTTAATATTGTAAAACAATTAGTAGAACTTCAGAAAGGAGAAGTTCACGTAAAAAGTACTCTAAATC
Organism: Flavobacterium movens; assembly: GCF_039581425.1. Taxonomy (NCBI): domain Bacteria; kingdom Pseudomonadati; phylum Bacteroidota; class Flavobacteriia; order Flavobacteriales; family Flavobacteriaceae; genus Flavobacterium; species Flavobacterium movens. The sequence goes on along the minus strand of NZ_JBCPXY010000009.1, from coordinate 238,685 downwards.
GCGGTTCGGAGTTTTTCTTTACCCTTTCGTACAAAAAATCAAACTTTGAGGAAACAACGGTAAAAACAATTTCTAAAAACGATTTAGGAAATCTTAAAATATTGCTTTGCGAAGACAATGTTCTAAACCAAAAGCTTGCAAAAAGCGTAATTAATAATTTTGGTTTCGATTTGGATATTGCACAAAACGGTGAAGAGGGTATTGAGCTTTTGTCTCAAAATGAATATGATTTGGTTTTAATGGATTTGCAGATGCCTGTAAAAGATGGCTACCAAACCACAGAATATATCAGGAATGAAATGAATTCCAGCATACCAATTATTGCCATGACAGCGCATTCTTTGGTAGGAGAGCAGGAACGATGCTACAAAGTTGGAATGAACGCTTATGTGCCAAAACCTTTTAAACAGACTGTACTTTTAAAAGCCATAAAAACGGCAATGACACCAGACAGTGATGCACATCATAAAAGAATTATCGATATGTCATTTTTAGATGAAATGTCTGGAGGCGATGCCGAATTTAGGAAAGATATGATAGGTCTTTTTATTGAAAAAATTCCAAGTCAGTCGGCACAGTTAGAAGAAGCATTTAAAAACACCGATTACGACAGCGTAAAAAAACTGGCGCATAATATGAAATCAAGCATGGATATTTTTATGTTGCAAGATTTGAGCAATTGTTTGTCAATTATCGAAGAAGAAGCGTCATCTGGCGAATTTACTGCTGAAACATTAGATAAAGTGAATATTTTTCACTGTGGAATCGAAGAAGTCGTTAAAATTTTGAAAGAGCTATGATATAAAAGAAATATGCAGTAGCTTTATAATAAAGATGTTATAATTTTGAATATCCCCCAGATAAAAAAATAATAAAAATGAGAATTATTGTAGCCGAAGATAATGATATCCTACGCAAATCGTTATCTTTTTTCTTAGAGTCTAAAGGATTTAGTGTTGACCAGTTTTCTGACGGAAAAGAGGCGCTTGAAGCGATCGAAAAAGAAAACTATGATTTAATATTGACAGATATAAATATGCCGGGTGTGAGCGGAATGGAAATTACGCAGCATGTTCGAGAGAACCTTAAATCTGATATTCCCGTAATAATATTGACTTCTTCTGGTGTCGAGCAAACCGAGCTTGATTCTTTTGATATTGGAGCAAACGAATTTATTGCTAAACCAGTAAGTCCGGCAGTACTTTTAGTGAGAATTAATAAATTACTAAAAAACCGAATCTGATGAAGTTTATTTATTATTCTATTTTCCTGATTTTTATTTCCTCAGCTGCAATTGCGCAAGAAATCAATATAGACGAAGCTTTGGCCAATGTGAAGCGCGAGGTCGAAAAAGAAAATTTTGATAAAGCCTTATCGATTATTGAGCCTCTGCGTGCCAAATATCCTGAAAATGAAGATATACAGACATACGCAGGACGTATCTATAGTTGGAAAAAAGAATATAAAACTGCCATAAAAATTTTGTCTCCAATGGCGGACAGAATTAATCCGAATCCTGAAGCTTTGCAGGCACTTGTAAATGTTTATTACTGGACAGAAGATTATGAAAAATGTATTTTGTATTGTGATAAATACCTGGCCATCGATCCAAAATCTATCGATGTTTTAAAGATTAAAGCCACTTGTCTGGAAAAATTAAACCGCGATCAGGAAGCTTTAGATTTAATCGAAAAAGCATCTTATATTGATAATAGTACCCAAGCTTTTAGTGGAATACGCACACTTATTGGACGTAAAGCAAAAAATACAGTTTCGGCTTCCTATTTAAATATCTCGACTTCAGATCCTGGACAGCAGCCATTTCATTATGGGTATATTGAGTATTCGCATAAATTCAGCAAATCGGCAATCGTAGGAAGAGCCAATATTGGAAATATTGGTAATGAAACCCAAATGTTATTTGAAACTGATTTCTATCAGACTTTTTCAAACAAAAGCTATCTCTATGCAAATGCTGGTGTATCAACAGGAGAAACAATATTTCCTGTAGCGAAAGCAGGTTTAGAATATTATTTTAAGCCACAGAAAAAGTTCGATTTTTCGCTTGGAGGACGATTCATGCATTTTGATACAGACGATATTACACTGCTTACGGGACAAGTAGCCTATAATGAAGGAGTTTACAGTTTTGCGTACAGACCTTATTACGATATTTCAAACGAATTGTTTTCCCATGTTTTGAGCGTTCAGCGAGTAAATGAAGAAAAAGAGCGCCTTATCAGATTGGAATTGCAGTATGGAAATGTTCCTTATCTCTACTTGTACAATAATTTTACGCAACCACTAAAAGCGTATCGTGTTGGAATTCAGTATCAGCATCGTTTTGGCGATTCGTTTTTTATACGTCCGATTTTCCTTTACGAATATGAAGAATATATCCCAGGAGAATATAGAAACAAGTTTAATGTACAGTTAATTGTAACGAAACGTTTTTAATATGACAGAAATCTGGAATCTATATAAAAACGGTCAATGGGAAGTGCCTTTTCTTACCTTTTCTATTTATCTGTTTATTGCGGCCTCACTCTTTCTGTATCTTGTTATTGTGGCCAGCAGAAACACTAAAATAAAAAAGGAATGCCTTAGTAAAGAATACAGTTTTATAATAGACAAAGTAATGGCAGCTGTTATTTTTGAGGATGCTCTGTTTGCTGAAGTAAAAAAAGACAAAAATTTTCTAGTGCTTTTTGATACTGCTTTTTTCAGAGAAGTTTTAACCGAATCGATTATAAATCTCCATAAAAATTACGAAGGCATTTATGCTCAGAAACTAGAAGAGTTTTACAAAGATTCTGGATTGATAAAAGATTCATTTAAAAAACTCAAAAGCCTGAAATGGGAAGTGAAATGCAAAGGAATTACAGAGCTGGCAGAGTTTAATATCAAAGAAGCATTTGATCAGATTATTGTTTATTCTAAAGCCAGAAAGAAAACATTAAAAATTGTTGCACTCAATGCGGCGATAAAACTTGAAGGAACAGAAAGCGTAAAATATTTGGTAGAACATTCAGATCCTATAGACGATTGGATGCAGCTGAATATTATTGGAGCTTTTAAAAAACACGATATTGGCGATACAGAAGGAATCGAACATTTATTAGAATCGCAAAATACAACAGTAATTGCACTTGGTTTAAAACTTATAAAAGAGCTTAAACTAACACAGAAGCTTCCTTATGTGGCTCATTTGGCAGAACATACTTCAAACACTGTAATTAAATACAAAGCCCAGAGTCTTTTTGCAGACATTAACGGTATAATTGAATAAGAAATGACTTTTTTTAATACAGAAATAACGTGGTTTTTGGAGGCATATATACTCCTTATTCTTGGTTACGCCATACTTATCATGTCTTCGTACCTAATCTTGGCTTATCTTTCTACAAAAGAACTAAGGAATTATCTTAAGAGAAATAGTTTTGTCGATTATGATGTTTTATTGACCAGTGAATTTGCTCCTCATCTTTCGCTAATTGCTCCGGCTTACAATGAAGGTCTTACGATTGAAGAGAATGTAAAATCACTGCTTTCGCTGAATTATAATAATTATCAAGTTATTGTGGTCAATGATGGAAGTCGAGACAATTCGATGGAAATCTTGACCAAAACTTACGATCTTGTTTTGACTGATTTGGAATTTCATCCAAAAATTGAAACCAAAAAAATCAGAGGAATTTACACTTCAAGAAATGCGGCTTTCAAAAAACTGATTGTCGTTGATAAAGAAAATGGAGGTAAAGCCGATGCTTTAAACGTTGGACTTAATATTGCGCAAAATCCGTATGTGGTTTGTATTGATGTCGATTGTATCTTAGATAAAGACTCACTTTTAAAACTGGCAAAGCCATTTTTAGAATCGTACGGAAAACGTATTATTGCAACGGGAGGTGTAGTGAGAATTGCCAACCAATGTGTTATTAAAAACGGACGTTTGGTCGAAGTAAATGTTCCAGATGTAATGCTATCAAGAATTCAGGTTTTAGAATATCTTAGAGCTTTTCTATTAGGAAGAATGGCTTGGGGAAAACTAGATGGATTACTGCTTATTAGCGGTGCTTTTGGAGCTTTTGATAAAGAAATAGCCATACTTTCTGGCGGTTACAGTACCAAAACGGTGGGAGAAGATATGGAACTCATTGTAAGAATGCGCCGTTATATGATGGATAATAAACTGCCTTATTCAGTAAGTTATATTCCAGACCCGCTTTGTTGGACAGAAGCGCCAGAAGATTTCAAAATATTCAAAAAACAACGCTCACGTTGGATGCGAGGAACTATAGAAACGTTAAGTTTTCATCGCGGAATGTTCTTAAATCCGAAATACAAACTACTCGGAATGTTAAGTGTGCCCTATTGGACTTTGTTTGAATTTTTGGCTCCTGCCATAGAATTTATTGGTTTGGTCATCACTGCAGTGTTTATAATATTTGGTATTTTAAATTGGCATTTTTTCTTTTTACTGCTGCTTTTTGTGTATACCTTTGCAGTGTTCTTTTCGGTGATTGCTTTATACAGCGAAGAAAAAACCTATCATAAATATCCCAAACAAGCCGATTTTTTTAAGTTGCTAATGGCCGCTTTTATAGAACCGTTTTACTTTCATCCGCTTACGGTTTATGCCGCTTTAATTGGATATAAAGAAAAAATTATGGGAACAAAAGGTTGGGGCGAAATGACCAGAAAAGGATTTACCAAGAAATAACGAAGATGACAAAGAAAATCTTAATAGTGGATGATCATTTGGTAGTGCGAAATGGAGTTGCCATGATTTTGGAGCGACAATTTGAAGATGTTGCCATTTCCAATGCCGAAAATTTCTTTGAAGCGATTACACTTTTAAAAAATCTGCCTTTTGATTTAGTTATCTTAGATATTAATATTCCGGGAGGAAAAAATACCGATATGATAACCGACATTAGAGCCATTCAGCCCGATGTCAAAATATTGGTTTTTTCGGCTCATGAAGAAGAACAATATGCTTTAAAATACCTTTCTTCTGGTGCCAACGGTTATGTCGACAAACTGTGCAGCGAAGAAAAAATCATGTTTGCCATTACTTCCATTTTTGAATCGGGAACTTATATTTCTTCAGAACTGGTTAGTAAATTGGTAGATAATCAGTCCAATAAAAGAAAACTGAACCCGTTGGAAGGTTTGTCTAAAAGAGAACTTCAAATAACAGATCTATTGGTTCAGGGGAATGGCAACTTAGAAATTTCAAACAAACTCAACATTCACATGTCGACTGTGAGCACCTACAAGGCAAGAGTTTTTGAAAAACTAAAGGTTAATAATTTGGTAGAGCTTATCAACTTATATAAAACGTTTAAGAGTTAGTTGTACTCAACCATAATCTCGATCGTAGTTCCTTTATCTAGGTCGCTGATAATATTAATATTTCCTTCAATAAGAATAAGAAGCTCAATAATCATGTGGAGTCCTAGATGATAATTTTTTGAAATCGGATTTTTATAAAAATTGTGATAATAATCAAGAAGTTCTTTACTCATTCCTTTTCCATTATCGATTATTTTTAAGTTTAAAATGTTATTCTGAGTAGTGCATAATAGCGCAATTCTTCCGTTTCTGGTATTTTTTATGGCATTATCAATTAAATTATGAATAATGATCGAAAGCGCTTTTTTGTTTGTTTTCACAAATAAAGCATTAGGTACATTATTGATAATGATATTGTTTTCGGCTTCTGCAATCTTTTCAAAAATCTGAATACTTTCTTCGATGAGTTCATATAAAGAATAACATTCATCTTCTAATTTTTTTCCTTCAATAAAAATAGAAGAATATTTGATAAGATTTTCAACATACTCATACAGTTGGGAAGTTGATGTCTGTAAAGTACCCAATTGCTGTTTGAGTTTTGGGTCTCCTTGTATGGTACTGTTTTCAAAAAGATGTTTTATAGAAGAAGACAAGAATTTTAGCGGACTTTTGATATCATGGCTCATACTTTTAACCAACATTTCATGCTGTTTAATTTCTTGTTTTAAGTTGTTTTCTGCTTTTTCTAGTTTTTTAACGGTAGAAGCTAATTTTTTTGTTTTTTTAGCAATTACTTCTTCCAGCTGTCTTCTTTTCATTCTTTGGTAATACAATCGTATATGCCAAAGTGAAATTACAAAACCAGCACTAAGGAAACAGCAAAGAACAGCAAACCAGATGGTCTGATAAAATTTTGCTGGCACAACAAGAATCACAGTTTTGTAAGCATAATTGGCATCAAAACCAGATAAACTCCTAAAGGTAAGCGTATAAGTTCCAGGAGGCAGCGTTGTAAAAGAGATTGATTTATCGGCTTTCAATCGTTCCCAGCGATCACTGCCAATTTTGTCCATTTTTGCTTCGATGGCTACATTTTTTGGATTTCCGTAATAAGGATACGAAACTAAAAAACTTACTCGCTGAAAATTGTTTTTTAAGACAATAGTATCTTTCGGAGTAATAACTTTCTGATCTAGAACAATTCTATCAATAAAAAGGTCTTTGCCAGGAAGTAAAGGAGACACTTTATACGGATTAAAAAATACAATGCCATTCATAGACGGAAAAACAATATCATTATTTTTTAGAAAATTCCCGCAAGGTTGGCAGCCACCATTAAATTCATTAATCAGGAAACCGTCTGCTTTATTGTATTGATGGTAATATATAACCGTATTTTTATTTTTGTAATGCTGCAGCAACGCTTTTCTAGAAACCTGAAAGAGACCTTTGTTGGTTGATATCCAGAAAAATTCGTTTTTGTCTTCAATAATACAATGCGCAGAATTTAAATAATGTTCCTCGTCTGTTGGAAAAGAATATAGTTTCTGGTTTTCATAAAGAAAGAAGCCCTTTTCGTATGTGGTAAGCCATATTTTCTGTTTGCTATCTATAAAAACGCTCCTAATGTTTATGTTTTCAGTGTTTTTTGCAAAATGCAGTTTTTTGGTTTTTAAATCATACAAAAACAGTCCGTTATCTCCACCCAAATACAAAATGCTATTTTGCTGAACGATATAATTGATGTTGTTTTTAAAAACGGCTTCAAACTTTACTATTCCGTTTTTTATAGCATACAATTTAGGTTTATTAAACTCATCTATTCCTAAAGAGACCCAAATGGTATTACTGTTATCTTTAAATATTGTTTTCGGATTTTGATCAAAAGGGTAGGTGATGTATTTTTTGTATCCCGATTTTTTTAGATAACAAAATACTTTCATGGATCGGCTTATCCAGATATTTTTCTCATTGTCAAGAGCAATATTTAGTCGTTCATCCAAAAAAACACTTTTAGGAAAAGGAATACTGTCAATAACTCTTTTATTGTTGATAATCAATCCTTCAGAAGTGATTACGGTGCTATCGCTAAAAGCCTGCGCAGCATAATAAACTTCGGTTCTCTCTTTACTTTTTTTTATGGTTTTAAAAGTAGGAAAAGAAATAATGCACAATCCGTTTGTACCGCTTCCTAAGTACAGTTTTTTATTTTTCTGATCAAAATAAACTGCGATAATATTGCTTGTTTCAAAATCTTTGTATTCGACAATTAATTGAGCTGTTAATTGGTCATTTTGATTTTTTAACTGATAAATTTTATTCTTTACAGATAGAAAAACCTGACCTGTAGTAATGTTCCAGAATAACTTACGATTCCTTGTGGGTATGACATTCAGTTTTCCAGAAGATTCACCTTTTTTAGAAAAACAATGATAATAGCCGTTATCGGACAGGTAAAAAAGAGAATTGCTGATGGCGAAAAAATTAAAAACATTATCGTTTTTAAAAGAAGCTTTAGAGATGCTTTTCATTTTAGAATCGCATAAGTCAATGGTTTGATTATCTATAAAAAATATATTTCCATTAGATAATCGAATGTAATAAGGTTCATGCTGATTGATTGAATAGTTGGATGGAAGACCGTCATGAAAGAAGAAATGTCTTCCGTTTCGTAGCAAACTAGATTTTGGAGCATTTTTTTTAAGAATTTGGACTTTGGCATTTCTGATAAAGACAAGTTCTTTTTTGCTTTCATTGTAACTTGTGAGACTGTCTTTTTCAATGCTTCCGAAAATATCGGTAAAACGCGTATGTTCTAAAGAGGTATTGGAAGAATTAAAAACAAGAAAATTATTTCCATCATAACGAACAATACCATTTTCGGTAGTCATCCATATAAAATTGTGTTTGCCTTGAACTATTGCTTTTATGCTATTCTGCTGCAGTTCATTATTATCCGCAGTATACCATCTCGCCAAGTAGTTTTCTTGGCAGATCATTTTAGTTGTAGTAAGCAACAGCAGAAAACAACAGTAACGTAAAATATGAACCGCTATTTTTGGCATCTGACTAAAATTATATGGCAAACTTAGCAAACATAAATCAGAAATCACGGTTTGTAGTTTTAAATCTACAACGTTGTAGATTTATTGAGACAGACAAGATAAGCTTTCTAATAGTCTATAAGACTATATTTGCTTTATAAGGTTCAAGGCAAAGTTTATAAGTATGAAAATAGGAGTAATTGGTTTATGTAGTTTTACAATGGATTTTGTGAGCCGTGCGGTCGAGGCAGGACATCAAGTATTATTGAGTTCTACCCGCGAAAATAGCCAGTTTAAAGATATAGCTAAAACCTTAGGGAAGAATGTAAAATTGGTAAGCAAATACGAAGCTGCAAAAGCCAATATATTGATACTTTTTATTCCGCGTGAAGATGTTGCACTATTTTTAGCAGACTTGCCAGAAATGGAAGAAAAGGTACTGATATATGCAAGCAATCCTATTTTTAGTCTAGAATGCTTAAAGCCAAATGTGAAATCATCGGGCGAAATCATCGCATCGCTTTTGCCAGAATCTCATGTTATAAAGGTCCTTAATATAGTGAACCCAGAAGTGCTTTCTATGATAAACCAAGATCAGAATGGCAATGAAATATTTTATACCGGATTGAATAAACAGGCAAAAAATAAAGCAAAAACATTTTTTAAAAGCCTAAATCTTGCTGGAATCGATTTTGAAGAATTATACCAACTTCCAATGCATTCTTGTTTCATGAATTAGAAAAGAAATATATAACGAAACCAGCTTTGAATAATTAGAATTGTTCAATCCCAAATGTTCCCAGAAAAGCTAACTTTCTGGGACATTTTTTTTGAGATTTTTTTAAATTTTTAATCTAAATCTGTTTTCAAGACAGCTCCAGTACTTGCATTAGTTACTAACGCTCTGTATTGTGAAAGCCATTTTGAATTTAATGGTTTTTTTAATGGTTTGAAAGCAGCTCTTCTTGCAGCAATTTCTTCATCACTTAAATTAACAGACAAAATATATTGATCTACATCGATATGAATTTCGTCACCATCTTTTAACAAACCAATCATACCGCCCTCGGCAGCTTCAGGAGAAACGTGTCCGATTGATGCTCCTCTTGTTGCACCGCTAAATCTTCCGTCAGTAATTAAAGCTACAGAACTTCCAAGTCCCATTCCCATAATCAAACTGGTTGGAGATAGCATTTCCTGCATGCCAGGTCCGCCTTTTGGACCTTCGTAACGTATAACTACTACATTTCCGGCTTTTACTTTTCCCATCATAATTCCTGCAATCGCTTCGGCTTGACCGTCAAAACAGACTGCGCTACCAGTAAATACACGATCTCCAGTTAAACCAGCTGTTTTAATAACTGCACCTTGTTCAGCAAGATTTCCGTACAAAATGGCCAATCCGCCAACTCTGCTGTACGGATTATCGATAGTATGAATAATAGTTGTGTCTTTAATTTCGGCATTAGCGATTTTCTCCAATAAAGTTTCACCGCTGATTGTTAGATTATCAATTAAAACGCCTGAACCTCTTTTGTTTATTTCCTTCATAACTGCATTTACACCACCAGCTCGGTTGATATCTTCCATATGAACCGTGCTTAAACTTGGCGAGATTTTAGCAATATGCGCCACATTTCCCGAAATGGTATTAATGTCTTTTAATTTAAAATCAACATTAGCTTCGTTCGCAATTGCAAGCATATGAAGAACAGTATTTGTACTTCCGCCCATTGCCATATCGACAGCAAAAGCGTTGCGAACGGCATTTTCGTTCAAAATATTTTTTAATTTGAATTTTTCAATAGCTTGTTGGTCTTTTGCAATATCACAGATTCTTCTCGCTGCTTGGCGATACAATTGTTCACGTTCTGGAGTTTGAGCCAAAATTGTTCCGTTTCCAGGAAGCGCAATTCCCATTGCTTCCATCAAAGTATTCATAGAATTTGCGGTAAACATTCCAGAACAGCTCCCGCCACTTGGACAAGCATTACATTCAATATCATATAATTCTTCGTCAGAGATTTTTCCTGCTTCGTGTTTTCCAACTGCTTCAAAAGCTGTTGCTAAGTCAATTGCTGTTCCGTTTTTAGTATATCCTTTAGACATTGGGCCTCCGCTTACAAAAATGGTCGGGACATCCACACGTAAAGCGCCCATAATCATTCCTGGAACAATTTTATCACAGTTTGGAATCGCAATCATCGCATCCAGTTTATGCGCATTCATTACACTTTCTATAGAGTTGGCGATAATTTCACGGCTCGGAAGCGAGTATAACATTCCGTCATGTCCCATTGCAATTCCGTCATCAATTCCGATTGTATTAAACTCAAAAGGAACACATCCATTGGCGCGAATTTCTTCTTTGATAATTTCAGAGACTTTGTTTAAGAAAAAATGTCCTGGAATGATTTCGATAAACGAATTTGCCACTCCAATAAATGGTTTGCTGAAATCTTCATTTTTCAAGCCCGTAGCTCGCAATAAGGATCTGTGAGGAGTTCGTTGAACACCTTTTTTTACTTCATCACTTCTCATGATAGAAAATGTTTTTAATGTTGTTTTTTGTTTTTTTGATAGTTAACAGATTATAATTAAATCTGCGATTTTATTCTGCTTAATGTTTCTGGCGAAATATTAAGGTATGCAGCAAGATTGGCATTGGACAATCTCTGAATGAGTTCGGGGTTGTTTTTGAGAAGATTTCGATACCGTTCTGCAGCATTTTGTGTCAATAAACTGCTGAGTTTAGAAGTAATCACCGTAAGGCCATATTCGAGAATATAGATGTACATTTTATCCCATTGCGGAATGGTGTTTCGGAGATGAAAAAAATCTTCATAAGAAATAGCCAAAAGCTCTGAAGCCTCAACCGCTTCAATATATTCGGTGCTTGGTTCTCTAGAAATAAAACTAACTATTGAAGTTAAAAAAGTACCTTCAAAAGCCATAAAACGAGTCGCGATATTATGATCTTCTGTGCTGTAATACAATCGCAGGCAGCCTTTTTTAATAAAATAGATTTTATCTGCAACGGTTCCACTTTTAAGCAGTGGTTCATTCTTTTTTACTTGTATTAATTTAAAGCAGGATAGAATGGTGTTCAGTTCATCATTTTCTAGTTGTAATCTGCTCTGAATTAAGGCCTCAAGTTCACTCATCATTTCTCAAAAATTAATCATTATCAAAAGTAAAGCTAATCAAGGAAAAAAACATTGACGAATGTCAAAATCGGTTTAAGAATGAATATAAATAAGTTTGCGTTTTTGCGACTTTGCGAGCAATTTTTCAAAGAATGGAAAAAAGATACTTAAAATATAATCTCGCAAAGTCACTAAGGCGCAAAGTTTTGAAGTTTTAATCTGCTCAAATCTGCAGAATCTGTGTGAAACAAAAACAAATCTGTAATTTAGTAAAATGAAAATCGAACTGAAACAATCTTCTTTTCTTGAAAAGACAATCAACGAACCGTATTACAATATTTTAATGTTTGATGGAGAAGCGGCTTTTTCTGTTGATTTAACTGATTATGAATGCAGAGGAAAATGTCTTTTGTTTTTAACACCGTATCAGTTATTGCAATGGAAAAATTCGACAGCACCTTTCCTAAATATTCTCAGTTTTCATGGAGATTTTTACTGTATTGAATACCATAAAAAAGAAGTGGCCTGCAACGGAATTTTATTCAATGATATTTATAGTGAACCTTTTGTAGCTGTTTCCGATTTTATTTACGAGGAAATCACGAGCATTATGGAAAGAATGAAAAGGGTAGAAGACTCAGAAATGGATTATGATAATTCGATTTTAAAATCTTATCTGCAAGTCATTCTAGCCTTAAGTAGCAAAGAAAAACAGCTCAAAATGTCACCACAGATTCAGGAATCTATTGGAAACGCTGATATTTTGAAGTTTCAGCATTTGTTAGACACTCATTTTTCAGAAGCAAAAGAAGTTGCTTTTTATGCCTCAAAATACAATTTGAGCGTCAATACTTTCAGTAAAAGAATCAAAAAACATTTCGGGAAATCGCCTTCTCAGCTTATTCAAGATCGCATTGTTTTGGAAGCTAAGAAATTGTTGCATTTGACTACGAAGACTATAAAAGAAATTGCAGACGATCTTAATTTTGAAGACGAATTTTATTTCAGCCGATATTTCAAGAAAAGTGTGGGCATTTCGCCTAAAGAATTCAGAAAAGAAGTTGGCATTTCTATCGTGGCAAAATAGTCCATGAAAACTCCTTTACGTCCATTTTTATCCAGATAAGCATAAAGTAATTTTGATTTGTATTTAAAACAGAATCAAAATGGAAAAATTTATACGATTTATTGCGGGTGGACAAAACAACTTTATTCACTTTTTAAGAATTGCCATATTTGTTGTAATGGCATGGATTGGCGGATTAAAAGCCTTTAAATATGAGGCAGACGGAATTGTTCCGCTGGTTGCGAATAGTCCGTTTATGAGTTTCTTCTATAAAGATGCCAATGAACAAGTCGTAAATGATGAAGGCAAAACCGTAAAAGCCTACACACTTTATAAAAACGTTGAAGGCAAAACTGTTGAGAAAAACATCAAATGGCACGAAGCCAACGGAACTTATATTTTTTCTTACGGACTAGGAACTGTTATTGTGACAATTGGTTTGTTGGTTCTTTTGGGAATCTGGTTTCCTAAAATGGGCTTTTTGGGCGGACTTCTGACATTCGGAATGGCGTTTGTAACTTTATCATTTTTAATCACAACGCCAGAAGTTTATGTGCCGAATTTGGGCGGAGATTTTCCAACGCCAGAATTTGGTTTTCCGTATCTTTCTGTTGGAGGCCGTTTGGTTCTCAAAGACATTATCATGATGAGTGGTGGATTGATTGTCGCTTCAGACAGTGCAAAGAAAATTTTAAAACGATTTTACGCTTAATAAATGTGCTGTCCTGAAAAAATCAGCAGGAGGAATGATTGTGCTGGCAACATTCATTCCGCAAAACAGGTGTCCCTACAGGACACTATGTAAATACGCAACTATTTTTTTCTACCGACGAGATATTCCTAACGGAATATAATTTTACAAAAAAGCTGCGCAAGGGCTCAGACTTGCACAGCTTTTTACAAAAACTCAAAACTAATTATTCATATTTTAAATATTTCAGGACATCGACTTTTGTTGCTTGATACGCTTTTGCTAAAACAATGCATAGCGTTAAAAACAATAAAAGCAAAAAGGAAAGTAGAAACGGCAGCATCGGAATTTCGATTCTAAAGGCAAAATTGTTCAGCCATTTCTGCAATAAAACATAGGCAGGAAATACAGCAATAAGAAAGCCTATTGCACAATACACTACATATTGTTTAGACAGTTCTTTCAATAAGATATTGGTCTCTGCGCCCAAAGTTTTTCGAATCGCAATTTCTTTCATTCTTCTTTGAATGGAATAAGATGCGAGAGCAAAAAGTCCAAAAAGGGCAATAAGAATCACAATAATATTGAGCAGAGAAAACAAATTTTTCTGCTTTACATAAGACTCGTAAGTTCGCGCATATTCTTTATCGGCAAAATCATATTGAAACGGATATTCGGTATCAACTTTTGTTTTCCAGAATTTTTCAATTGCAGCAATGCTACTTTGAATCTGATCTGCTTTTAATTTTACATAGATTCGATTCATTTCATTGGCCATATCTAGAGATTTTATATGATAAAAAGTAATCGGCGGAACATCGACTTCTGGACTTAAAAGATTAAAATCTTTTACCACACCAATAATCCTCATTTTCTGATTTCCAATTTTGATCTCTTTACCAATAGGATCTTTTATTTGCATTAAAGCCAATGATTTTTCATTAACTAAAACAGAATTTATAGTATCTGAAGCTATATTTGGACTAAGATTTCTGCCTTTTATTACTTTTATATTTAGCAGATTTAGCATGTCATAGTCAAGTCCGATTGCTTTTTGTTTGAAAAGCACATCTCGATACCAAATTGGCCATTGTGAATTGTCTGCTCCATCAAAAGAAAGAAGCCCAGTTGAAACTTTTTCAACGCCTTTAATTTTTGAAAGTTCCTGTTTTATAGTTTTATATCTTTCAAAAATATTCTTTCCGACATTTTCCCCCTGATAATAAGAAGACGGAAGATTTAACGAAATTGCCATAACTTGATCGCCTTTAAAACCAAGATCTTTGTTGTTTAGATATTTAATTTGCTGATAGACAACAACAGAACCAATAATAAAAAAGGAAGCAATAGCAAATTGAAAAATCAGCATTCCATTTCTAATCCAAACGCCACTTTTGCTTCGAGCATAATTGCCTCTTAAAACTTTTAAAGTCTCAAAATTTGCAACATATAGAGCCGGAAATATTCCTGCAAATACAATGGTTATGAAAAAAACTAGTATCAACTGAAGATAAAATTGACTTTCGATTATCCTTAAATTTTTCTCTAAAAAAGAATTGTAATAAGGAAGAGCAATTTCTACAATCATTAACGCTAATAAAACCGAAAAAGCAGTCATCAAAACGGTTTCAAAAATGAATTGCCAAACAATCTGCTTTTTGGAAGCTCCCAATACTTTACGAACTCCAACTTCTTTAGCTCTTTTAATCGAATTTGCCGTTGCCAAATTGATGTAATTGACAATAGACAGAATAAGAATTAAAACCGACAAGCAAGCCATAATTACCAGAAACTGATAATTTCCTCTTCCTTCAGGATATCCATCAATAACAGAATGCAATCTGGCAGATGAAAGCGGTTCCATCAAAACCTTGAAACTTCCCATTTTCTTGACCATTTCGGCAGGTGTAAAACCGGCTTGTTTGGCAGTTCTTACAATAACCTCGTCATAAAATACTTTATCAAGCATTTTTCTGGTCGATTCTACTTTTGATGGATCTTTTAGTTTTACCAATACTTTTAGAACAAAAAGGCCTGGGTTTTTGTCAGGATCAGCCAAGTCTTTCATGTGATTTATCACTATGTTTGGTGCGATCGATGAATTTCCTGGAATGCGATAAACAGCTGAAATTGTAAACGTAGCATCCAAACATTTGATTTGTTTGCCCATCGGGTTTTTATTTCCAAAAAAGCGTTCTGCAAGTTTCTCTGAAATGGCAATACTGTTTTCGTCTTTTATAGCCGATTTGGCATTTCCATAAATAAATTCAAACGGAAAAAGAGAAAAGAAATCTTTTTCGGCATTTACGATTTTATCTACAAATTCCTTTTGGCCATTGTAAATCACTTTGTCTTTTTGATACCATTCATCTGCATAAACAACAGCTTCTACGTTGGGATCATTTTCTAAATGAGGTTTTAAACGTACAGGATTATTTGCAGTTACAGGCATATCGCTCAATTGCGCTAAAACCTGATAAACTTTATCTTTTTCGGGATTCCAAGCATTGTAGCTGTGTTCGTCGTTCCAATAAAGAAGCGCGAAAATTAAACCTGAAATTCCTATTGATAATCCGAGAATATTGAGAGCAGTAAAAAGCTTACTGTGTTTGATTTGATAGATAAATATATTGATCCAGTTTTTTAGCATTTTGTTGGTGTTTTTTTGGTTTTGGAGTTAGTTTACTCGTATTTTAAATATTTTAAAACATCTACTTTGGTCACTTGATAGGCTTTTGCTAAAACGATAGTTAGCGTTAAAAATAAAAGCGAAACAAAAGCAACTAAGAAAGGCAGAAACGGAATATCGATTCGGGAAGCAAAGTTTTCTAACCATTTCTGCATTAATAAATAAGCAGGAACAATTCCGATAAGGAAACCAATTATGCAGAAAAGAACATACTGTTTTGACAATTCTTTTAGCAGTATATTGGTTTCGGCGCCAAGCGTTTTTCTAATGGCGATTTCGCGCAATCTTCTTTCCATAGAAAAAGAAGCCAAAGCAAATAATCCGAAAACAGCAATTAATATTACGACAACATTCAGTAAAGCAAACAAGTTTCTTTGATCTTGATACTTTTTATAAGTTCGAGCAAAGTTTTTATCTACAAAACCATATTCAAACGGATATTCCTGATCGACTTTAGTTTTCCAGAATTTATCTATAGCAGCGATTGTTTCAGGCATTTGATCGGTAGATATTTTAACAGAAATAAAGCGCATCTCGTTATCTATCCAGTCAAAAGCCTTGATATGGAAAAAAATCATTGGTGCAATATTATATTCCATTCCGATGTAATGGAAGTTTTTGACAATACCTACAACTTTAAATTTTTTTCCTCCAAAAGTGACATCTTGATTTACAGGATCCTTTACCTGAAGCGTTTTTGCGGCGGTTTCATTCAATAAAGCACTCGAAATGCTGTCTGTTGCCAATTCAGGATTCAAATCTTTTCCTTTGATTACTTGGATTCCTAAAAGATTTAATTGTCCAAAGTCCATTGGCATTTGCTGTGTTATGACTTCTTTATTGGATTTATAATGAAGACCTTGCCAAGAATTTTCGTTGCTGCCAATAGAGAACATTCCAGCAGAAACAGCTTCAACGCCTTTAATTTTCAGCAATTCTTGTTTAATGAGTTTATATCTTTCGTATTGACTTTTTCCTTTTTGAGGTTTAAAAGAAATATCCATAACCTGAGTACCATTAAAACCTAAATCTTTATCCATCATAAAGTTTACTTGTTTGTAAACAATAAACGATCCGATAATGAAAAGTGTAGCAATAGAAAATTGTAAAACAAGCATTCCGTTACGAATCCAAACACCATTTTTACTTCTAGAAAAATTGCCTTTTAAGACTTTTAGCGTTTCAAAATTTGAAATATAAACTGCCGGAAAAACGCCCGAAACGATAATGACAAAAAAGAAAATTAAAATAAGCTGATAGTAAAATTGAGTTCCGATTAGCGTTAAGTTTTTATTTAAAAAAGCATTATAAAACGGAAGCGAAAGCTCAACGATTACCATTGCCAGTAAAACCGAAAATAAAGTAATCAGTGTGGTTTCAAAAACAAATTGAGCAATAATTTGCGGTTTTGAAGCGCCAACTATCTTGCGAACTCCAACTTCTTTAGCACGTCTTACCGCATTTGCAGTAGCCATATTGATGTAGTTTACAATCGAAAGTATTAAAATTAAGATAGATAAACCCACTACAATTTTTAAGAACTGCAAATTGGCGTTTTGTTCAGGAAAAGCATAATTTCCCTGATAAAGTCTTGCTCTTGAAAGAGGAAGAAGCCTTGATTTTATAGGATCTCCATATTGTTTTATAAACTGTTCAATAGATAATCCCTCAGCTTTTGCCTGTTTTTTGTAGTTGTCTTCAAGAAATATTTTATCTAAGTTTTGAATAACAGCCGTAGTATCGCTTGTTTTTTTTAGCTTAAGCATTAATCCGTAGCTAAACCCCCAGTTATCTTTGTTTTGCTCTAATTCATCTTCTACTACTGGAGTAATTACAGCAGGCATTATCGATGATTTTTCGGGTGTTTTATAAATACCGCGAACTACAAAAATTCGATCAGCATACTTAACTTGTTTTCCCATAGGATTTTCATTCTTAAAAATGCGCGAAGCCGTTTCTTGAGAAAGAACCATGCTGTTTTGGTCGCTAAAAGCTGTTTTAGCATTTCCTCGTACAAATTCAAAAGGGAAAAAAGAAAAGAAACTTCTTTGAGCTGAAAAGATTTTGTCAACCAATTCTATTTTTCCGTTATATTGAATGGTTTCTTTTGTGTAATACAGTCTATAATAACAATATTGGTCTAAATAGGAAGTAGTTTCGTTTAACATTCTTCCTGGAATCGGGGAGTTTGATGTCCAAACATTTCCTCCGCCAAAATCGTTCATTACGTTATAGATTTTATCCTTTTCAGGATTCCATTGATCATAAGAATGTTCGTCGTTCCAGTATAGAATTGCAAAGATTAAACCTGCAATTCCTATACTCAAGCCCAATATATTAAGGGCTGTAAAGAATTTATTGTTCTTTATATGATAAACAAATATGTTTGTCCAATTTTTAAGCATCTTACTCGTATTTTAAGTATTTTAAAACATCCACTTTTGTTACTTGATAGGCTTTTAGCAATACTATTGTCAGTGTAAGGAAAAGCAAAGAGACAAAAGCAAGAAAAAAGGGAAGAAGAGTGATATCTATTCGGAAAGGAAAATTTTTAAGCCATTTCTGCAATAAAAAATAAGCAGGAACGATTCCGATAAAGAAACCAATTATACAGAAGATTACATATTGTTTAGATAGCTCTTTCAGTAAAGTATTGGTTTCAGCGCCAAGTGTTTTTCTGATTGCAATTTCTTTGAGCCTTCTTTCCATAGAAAAAGAAGCTAGGGCAAACAGTCCGAAAACAGCAATTAGAATTACAACAACATTCAATAAAGCAAATAAGTTTCTTTGATCTTCATATTTTTTATAAGTACGTGCAAAATTTTTGTCTACAAAACTATATTCAAAAGGATACTCTGCATCTACATTTTTGACCCAAAAATTCTTTAGCAAAGCAATAGTCTTATCCATATTTTTTGGAGAAACTTTTACTGTAATAGATTCGATGTTTCTCTGTGTCCATTTTTGGGCATTGATATGAAAGAAAATCATAGGAGCAATTTCGGTATCAAGACCGGAATAATGAAAGTTCTTTACAATTCCTACAACCTTATATTTTTCACCCTGCCAATCGATGATTTTATCAATAGGATTTTTTTCATTCATCGTTTTCGCTGCAACTTCATTCAATAAAACATTAGAAATCGTATCAGAAACTAGTTTATCGGAAAGGAATCTTCCTTTTAGCAGTTTAACGCCTAACATTTCTAGCATTCCAAAATCTGAACCCAATTGCTGAATGATAACTTCCTGATTGTTTTTATAATGTAGACCACCTCGAGAAAATTGATCATTGGCAATAGAAAATGCTCCAGCAGAAACTGCTTCAACACCTTGAATTTTCTTCAGCTCTTGTTTTATGCTTTCGTAGCGTTCAAATTGCTCTTTGTCTTTTTGTTCCCTAAAAGAAATATTCATTAACTGTGATCCATTAAAACCTAAATCTTTATCTACCATAAATTGAACTTGCTGGTACACTACAATAGAACCTATAATAAAGAAAACCGCAATCGAAAATTGTAAAACAAGCATGCTGTTTCTAAGCCATAAACCGTTTTTACTCTGCGAAAAATTTCCTTTTAAGACATTTAAAACTTCGAAATTTGAAATGTAAACCGCAGGAAAAACACCACCGACAATAACCACAAGAATAAAGATTGCAATAAGCTGAAGATAAAACTGAGATCCCGCAAGAACCAATTCCTTATTTAGAAACTGATTGTAAAAAGGCAAAGAAACTTCTACAATTACAAGTGCCAATAATAAAGCAAAAAGCATGGTTAAGGCAGTTTCAAATACAAATTGAAGTACAATATGTACTTTTGTAGCACCAACAATTTTTCTCACACCAACTTCTTTTGCTCGTTTTATTGCATTAGCTGTGGCCAAATTAACATAGTTAACAATTGAAAGCAATAAGATTACGATAGATAATCCCATTAAGATTCGCAAGAACTGAAGATTTCCTGATCCCTCTGGAAATACATAAGTTCCATTATAAAGTCTCGAATTTTCAAAAGGAAGTAATTGAGCCTTTGTAGGTCCTCCGTATGCCTTTATGAATGCTTCAAGTGTCATTCCTTCACGTCTTGCTTGTCTTTTATAATTATCTTCAATAAAGAATTCATCAAGACTTTTTGTTACAAGAGACGCATCACTACTTTGCTTTAATTTTAATAGTAAACCAAAACTATAGCTCCAGCGATCCTTACGCGCTTCTAGATCTTCTTCGATACTGTTTGTAACAGCGCTTGGCATTACAACCGATTTTCCAGGTATTTTGTAAACTCCTCGAACAACATACATTTTGTCAGCATATTTTACTTGCCTGCCAATTGGGTTTTCATTTTTGAATAAACGAAAAGCCGTTTTCTCAGAAAAAACAATGCTTTGCGGTTCTTGAAGTGCCGTTTTTGCATTACCATATTTGAATTCAAACGGAAAAAAAGAAAAGAAACTTTTTTGTGCAGAAAAGATTTTATCAAGCAATTCTGTTTTACCATTAAATTGTATTGTTTCTCTACTGTAATAATTATAGAAATAGCAATAATTTTCTAGATAAGAAGTTGAGGATTTTAAATATGGAGCTGTCTTCGCAGAATTAGTAGCCCAAATATTTCCTTCGCCCAAATCATTCATTACAATAAATGTTTTATCCTTTTCAGGATTCCATTTATCATACGAATATTCGTCGTTCCAATATAGCGTTGCAAAGATTAGACCTGCAATTCCAATACTCAGACCTAGAATGTTCAGAGCTGTGAAAAGCTTGTTATGCTTTAATTGATAAATAAATATATTAATCCAATTCTGAAGCATAAACTAGTTGTTAGCAGTTACTAAAACATCAACATTTCTATGATTTACTTTTTCAGAAAGGATTTCACCATCTTTCATTAAAATAGTTCTTTGTGAGAAAGAAGCATCGTAATCTGAGTGTGTTACCATCAAAATGGTCGATCCGCTGGCGTGAAGATCGGTCAACAATTCCATTACTTCATTTCCGTTTCTGCTGTCTAGATTTCCTGTTGGCTCATCGGCCAGAATAATTTTAGGGTTATTGATTAGAGCTCTTGCTACGGCTACACGCTGCTGTTGTCCGCCCGAAAGCTGTTGCGGAAAATGCTTCAATCGGTGTGCAATTCCCAAAATTTTTGCCATTTCGTTTACTCGCGATTTTCTTTCGGCAGAAGGAACATTGCTGTAAATTAAAGGCAGTTCGATATTATCAAAAACCGATAATTCGTCAATTAAATTGAAGTTCTGGAAAATGAATCCGATGTTTTCTTTTCTGGCTTGCGATTTTTGCTTTTCCTTCAAACCCACCATTTCCTGATCAAGAAGCTGGTAACTTCCGCTTGAAGCACTGTCTAGAAGTCCAATGATGTTCAATAAAGTCGATTTTCCGCTTCCAGACGGCCCCATAATCGATACGAAGTCGCCTTGATTGATGGTCAGTGAAACTTCACTTAATGCTTTGGTTTCTAATTCCTCAGTTCTAAATACTTTTGAAAGTTTTGTAATGGTAATCATAATTTGACTGTTTTAATTTTTGATTGATTTTCTTTTAAAATTTATACGCCCTTTGGAAATGACAGAAACAAGTCTGAAAATTAAGATAAATTATTTTTAATTTATCGCTATTTATTTTGTTATTTGTACTTCCGAAAGAGGTTAATTATTAATGATTTACAAGTTCTAATGTGATTTTCGTGCCAGTAAATTAAACCTTGTAAATACCTTGTTTTTAAGGGATTATTTTTCTGAATAAATTTAAACTGTCCATAAGTGGACACCTTTCGTCCAAAACTGAACAATAATGAAAAAGACCAACGCATCTATTTTAATCATCGACGATCAGGAAGACATTCTTTTTGCATCAAAAGTCTATCTGAAAAAGTATTTTGAAAACATTTATACGCTCAATAATCCGAAAAACATTGTCGAATTATTGGCAAAAAATGCCATTGATGTCGTCCTTTTGGATATGAATTACAGATTAGGATTTGAAGATGGGAGAGAAGGTCTGTATTTATTGAAAGAAATAAAAACGCTTTCGCCGAAAACAGTTGTAATTTTAATGACTGCTTTCGGAAAAGTAGAAACAGCTGTTGAAGGCTTAAAATCGGGTGCTTTTGATTATATTCTAAAACCTTGGGAAAATAAAAAGCTTCTAGAATCGGTAAAACAAGCAGTCGATAAAGCTCGAAAAGAACAGAAGAAAAACAAGGAAGTTGAGATAAAAGAGGAATTTTTTGTTGGCAGTTCTGAAATTATAAAAAAGGCTTATTCTCTGGCAGATAAAGTCGCAAAAACTGATGCCAATGTTTTGATTTTGGGTGAAAACGGAACAGGAAAATTTGTTCTCGCGCATCATATTCATACACAATCTGAAAGGAAAAATCAGCCGTTTATTGCAGTTGATTTGGGTTCTTTAAATTCAAATATTTTCGAAAGCGAATTGTTTGGTTATGCCAAAGGCGCTTTTACCGATGCAAAAACCGATACAGCGGGACGTTTTGAAATGGCGCAGAACGGAACTATTTTCTTAGACGAAATAGGAAATGTACCGCTTCATCTGCAATCGAAATTGCTTCAAGTGATCCAGACCAAAACCGTAACAAGGTTAGGAGAAACGAAAGCAAGACCTTTAAACGTTAGAATTATTACAGCAACCAATTTGAACTTAAAACTTGAAGTTGCTGACAAAAACTTTCGCGAAGATTTATATTATCGCATTAATACGATGGAAATTATTTTGCCACCGTTGAGAGAACGTCACGAAGATAAGATTCCGCTTGCCGAATATCTTTTGGATAAAATGATTGAGAAATATGGCCGTGACGAAATTACTTTTGATAAAAAAGTCTTAGAGCAGATTGAAAAACATGCTTGGAACGGAAATATCCGTGAAATGGAGAATAAGATTGAACGTGCGGTTATTCTTTGTGAAAATAACACCATCACGGTTTCTGATCTGGATTTAGAAACGATAACGCCTTACGAGGAAAACTCAGATGACATTCAGCTTTCTTCGGTTGAAAAAGCAGCGGTTGAAAAAGCACTGCTTAAAAACAACAACAATATCAGTAAAACTGCCGAAGAATTGGGATTGTCAAGAGGCGCACTGTACAGACGTTTGGAGAAATTTAATATCAATATCGACTAGTTATGCTAAGAACTTTACAAACTTATAAACTCCTTTTTCTGCGATTAATTTTTATCGTGATCGGAATCGAATTGTCGCTGTATTTCTTTAGAATTGGCTTGCTTTTTACGGGAGTTTTTGGTCTATGCATGGTTTTTCTGCTAGGAAGGGAAATGTATTTTTATGTTAGAAATATGGTCTTGATTTATAATAAAACCATCTCTTCGATATTGCAGGATGATTTTAGTTCCGATTTTTCTAAACATAAATTCAACAGTACTTATAACGAGCTGTTTACCTTGTATGAAACTTTGAAAAGTAAACAAAATGAGCAAGTTACGAGAGATATTATTTACCGTTCGATTTTAAATAATATAGAATCGGGTGTAATTATTTTGCAGAAACAGGAAAGCGATTGGAGTATTTTTTTGATGAATGATTATTTCTCGAGCCATTTTAATGTTCCGAAAGTTTCAAAATGGAAATATCTTAAAAATCAGCTGCCATCTTTGTGTGAAATTATCGAAGAAGATGATTTTCATGAAATTAAAACTTCAATCGAACTTAGTATAAACGAACAAAGCAAACAGACGTTTGTTTTGCAGGCTTCACGAACTGAAATTTTCGGTCAGGATTACTTTATTGTTCTGTTGGATTCGATTCAGAATGTAGTAGAAAAGAAAGAAAAAGATGCGTGGATTAATTTGATGAAAGTGATTTCGCATGAATTGCTCAATTCTATAACGCCAATTCGTTCAATTTGCCAGAATTTAGAGGATTTAGTAGAACAAGATTCGCTTTCGACAGAAGATTTAGAAGACATAAAAAACAGCGTGCAAACAATGCTGAGACGAAGCGACCATTTGCAGAAATTTGTTGAGGGATATCGAAAATTGGCAATGCTTCCTTCACCCAAAAAAGAAAAAGCAGAATTGCTCTATTTGGTCGAAAACTGCATTGAAGTTATGAATCCGTTGTTTAGAAAAAATAATATCGAAGTAATTAATGGCGTCACTCAAAACTATTTGATAAATGTCGATTCTCAACAGTTAGAACAGGTAGTGATTAATTTGTTAACGAATTCGATTAATGCTTTAGAAAATAGCAATACGAAGCAGATTTCGATTTCGGCGGAAGCCAAAAACAATCGCATTTTTATAAAAGTTTCGGACTCAGGAAAAGGAATCGAAAAAGAAATTGAGGACAAAATATTTCTTCCGTTTTTCACCACCCGAACCGAAGGCGCTGGTATTGGTCTGACTTTATCTAAGAACATTATAGAAGCACACGGCGGTTATATTTCTCATAAAACCGAAAATGGAAAAACGACTTTTGAGATTTCTTTGATTGAGGATTGATAGATACACTCTAAAGTTAGTTTGCGCATTTTTGTCATTTCGACGAAGGAAACCTGAGCGATAGCGAACAGGCGAAGCAAATCTCACGCGGGATTCGACAAAGATTGGAGAAATTCGGCGCGGAGTTTCTAGTGTGGTTCCTCGTTCCTCGGAATGACAAGCATTGACGGAACTTTGTCAAAGTTTCAAACTTTGACAAAGTTTACGAAGCAACAGAGTTCTTCGTAAAGTATTAAGCATCCAAACACTCAGTAGAGTATTAGTTTTTTCTAATAAACAGTCTTAATCTTTCACTTTTAAAATTGACTTCAGAAATAATTGTAGCAGAAAAAATCAACGTTCCGCCTAAAAGTAAACGCCATGAAAGGTTTTCACCTAAAATAAAGAACGCTCCAATTGCCCCAAAAACAGGCTCAAACAAATAAATAACCGCTACGCGTTCTGCCGACAAATAGCGTTGCGAAACGTTTGAAACCGTGTACATAAAAGCCGTAGAAAACAAAGCACAGTAAATTACGCCCATCCAAAATGTATTATTTTGAGGTAACCATTCTGATGTATTGTCTGTTATCGCTATAAAGAATGTAAAAAGCGCACAAAACGCAAACATTGGCACAATAGAATACAAAAGGTTTTTTGTGGCCGAATGTTTTTCAACAGCAATTAAATAAACTGCAAAAGCAAAGGCTCCCGCAATGGTAAATAAGTCTCCAAAGTTTATGGTAAATTTATCTTGAATGGCAATAATAAATAACCCAGTTAAAGCCGTCAAAGCGGCAATCCAGATTTTTAGTGAAGCGTTGGTTTTATAAATCGCTAGTTTTAATAACGGAATAATAATTACGGTTAATCCTGCAATAAAAGAGCACTGAGAAGCATCTGTATATTTAAGTCCAACAGTTTGAAGCTGAATGCCTAAAAACATGGGTACAGCAAGCAAAAAGCCTGTTTTAATAGCTTCTCGATTAATGTCTTTGACATATTTCCAAAAAATAATACTCAATACCACAACAGCCAGCAGGAAACGATAGAATAAAAATACGTTTAGTGAATAGTGGCCAATTGCCATTTTGGTAACGGAGTAGGATACTCCCCAGAATGCAGTGCCTAAGATTAGTAGAAACAATAAAAGCTGTCTTCTTTCCATTTTAATTCAATACTTTTTTCATCATTAAATCGGTTTGCTCGTCGTTGCCTAATCTAAAAATATGGGTGTCAAATTGAACGAAACCATTTTTAGTGTAGAAACTTACTGCTCTAAAATTCTTTTCCCAAACGCCCAACCACATGTACGTAGCTTTTATTTCTTGGGCAATTTCTTCTGCTTGAGCGTATAGTGCCTGCGCGACTTTTTTACCATGAAATTCCTTTGCTACATAAATACGTTCTATTTCTAAGGCATTTAAATCTTCTTTTTCAGTTTGTGCATCAGCTGTATTCAATTTTAAGTAACCAACTATTTTTTCATCTAAAACAGCTAAATAGAAATACGATGAAGGATTGTTTAATTCTGCTGTTAGTTTTGCTGTAGCAAAGCTTTCGTCCAGATACTTTTTCATGTTTTCTTCGCTGTTGACATCAGCAAAAGTCTCAGAAAAGGTTTGTCTGCCAATTGATTGTAGTTTTAAGACGTCATCAGTTGTGGCTTTGGTTATTTTTAGCGTATTCATTTTTGTTTCTTTAATGCGTTTAAGCTATTTTTTATTCTTTATAAATGCGTAAATTGCATCAATGGATTTACAGCAGATTAAATATTTTTTGGCCTTAGCCCGCGAACTTCATTTCTGGAACACCGCCGGAAAGATGAATATTACACAATCGGCACTTAGCCGTCAGATTCAGTCTCTTGAGAATCAGCTTGGCGTGCAGTTGTTTGAGCGTAATAAACGCAACGTTAAACTTACTGCTGCCGGTCAGTTCTTAAAAGAAAAATGGGAGGTTGAATTGAGTAAACTAGAGTTTATTCATCAATCTGCCCGCCAAATTCAGCTAGGCGAGAGTGGTACCATTACCATTTCTCATCCCGATTCTATTTCGGCTTCTCTAATGCCCGAAATTTTGTCCCGTATTTCAGAAGCTTTTCCAAAACTAAAAATCAAACTGGTTCAGGTGCTGTACGAGAATCAGCAGGATTTTCTGCGAAATTATAAAATTGATCTGGCGATTACCAGAGATATCAATAATTCAAAAGATATTCAATCTCAAAAAATCTATACTGATCACCTAGCGGTTGTTGTTCCAGAAGATCATCCATATCAAACGCCAGAGGATTTTACTAAAGAAACTCTTGCTTCTCAAAAGTTTATTTTGCCAACCAATGACGAAGGCAGCAGTTACAGCGACCTTATTCAGAGATTATTCAATTCTTTGGATAACGCGCCAGAAGCCTATCTTCAGTCTGAATTTGGTTCTTCTATAATTGCTTTGGTTCGAAAAGGACTCGGAATCGCGATTTTACCCGATTCGTATGTCTTTCATGAAATTCCAGGAATCCGATTTATCAAATTACCGCTGGAAACCGATTTATATATCAATTGGAGAACCGAAGATCATAATCCGGTATTAGCCAATGTTTTAAAATTGATTATTCCGTAAAGCGTTAAGCTCTAAGCATTCCGATATGCGGAATTCGATCTTCATCATAAACTTCGCCTTGTTCTGCAAATCCCAAAGACTGATAGAATTTGGACAAATGGTATTGCGCACTAATTCGGATTGGACTTTTTCCGAATTTCTCTTCGCAGCCTGCAATCGAAGCTTCCATTAGTTTTACTCCTAAACCTAATCCGCGATGCGATTTGGCAATTACAACTCTTCCTATTGAAACTTCATCATACGATACTCCTTTTGGAAGTAAGCGCGTGACACCTGCCAATTCGTTATCGACATAATACAATAAATGAAAACCTTTCTGGTCTTTATTGTCTAAATCGAGATAAGGACAGTTTTGTTCTACTACAAAAACGTCACTTCTTAACCGAAGCATATCGTACATTTCGTGATTGGTTAATTCGTCAAAAGATTTAATGGAATGGCTGAATGTCATTTTTAATTTTAGGCTTTAATTTTTGGCAAAGATAAAGGAGAGAATAATGATTAAAAATGCTATTTTTTTATCATGTGATGCTGGAATTGCATTAGTTGTTTTAAATTCCAAATCTTAAATTCCAAATTACAAGCCGAAAACACAAAACGAAAGTGGAAACTTTGTCAAAGTTAAGGCAACAGTTTACGTCAACAGTTTGTCATTCCGAGGAAGGAGGAATCTCCGCAAGAAACTCTACAAAGATTGGCAACTATTCTGAACGGAGCTACTTGCGGAGATTCCTCCTTCGTCGGAATGACAAGATTGGGTGAAAATTCTATGTGTTAGAAACTAGTTTCTTTCAATTACCTTTTTTTTAGAGAGGGAAATCTACGTTTCCATGAGTTTAAAAACAAAAAAACTTTGTCAAAGCTTTAAAACTTTGACAAAGTTGTATCCAATTCGTGTAATATATTTTTAGTGAGAAACTGCCTTTAAACCAACAATAGAACCAACTAAAGTAGCCAAGAAAAACAATCTCCAGAATGCTGCTGGTTCTTTAAAAACAAAGATACCCACTAGAACCGTTCCAACAGCTCCAATTCCTGTCCATACAGCATAAGCCGTTCCTAGAGGAAGGGTTTCTGTAGCTTTCATTAATAAAAGCATACTTACGGTTAACGAAATAAAGAAACCAATATACCAATAGTACATTTCAGTTCCAGTAGTTGCTTTTGCTTTTCCAAGACATGATGCGAAGGCTACTTCAAATAGACCCGCGATGATTAAAATAATCCAGTTCATATAGTTAAAATTTTGTGATGCAAAGTTCTTTTATGGAAATCAGAAAAAAATTAACAAATGATAAAAAATGAAGTTATTTTATTTCTGCACGTATTCTGCTTAAACTGACTTGTGTAATTCCTAAATAGGAAGCAATATGTCCTAGTTGAACTCTTTGCAAGAGTTCGGGATGATCTTTCATTAATTCCAAATAACGTTCAGACGCATTTTTGAACTGTTTAGAAATCAAACGTTCTTCGGTTTTGATTAATTCTTTTTCTGCAAATTTACGTCCCCAATTGGCGATGTGAACATCTTCATTAAAGAGTTTTCTAAGATTTTCCGTTTTAAGTTCGTACAATTCACAGTCTTCCAAAAGTTCGATGGTTTCATAACCAGGTTGGTCTTCCACATAACTTTTCATCGAAATAATGGTTTCGCCTTCTTTTCCAAACCAAAACGTAACTTCATTATCTCTTTCTACATAAGCTCGTACTAATCCTTTTTTTATAAAATAAATATTAGATTCTACTTTATTGGCTTTTAGCAAAATATGCCCTTTAGCAAAAGCAATTTCTGTAACATTGTTTTGCAAAGCGAACTTAGATTGCTCAGGAAGTTCGTGTATGTAATCGAGAATTTTGGAAATATCCATCAACGGAATTTTAGTATTTTGGAATAAAGGTAAAAAGTAAACGGTAAAATGAGTGTTGGTTTTATAAAAAAAATCCCGTTTCAAAATAGAAACGGGACTTAAAAACAACCTCTGCGATGAGCTATTATAAACAGAAGCCATTTTTGACCAACATATAAACTAATTTATTCCTCCGCCTAAAGCTTTGTAAAGCAGTACTTGAGAGTTTGCATTTCGAAGTTGGATATCAACAAAATCCAATTCGGCTTGCAATTTATTTTTTTGCGCGTTGATGATTTCCAGATAATTGGCATAACCGCTCAAATACAAATCGTTTGAGACATTTACGGCAATTTCGAGATGATCAATTTCGTTCAATTTATATTTTAAAACATCTTCATAAGCTTCATTTCGGTGCAGTAAAGCGCTCAATTCGTTGAACGCTGTAGTCACTGCATTTTGATAGTGAAGGAATGAGATTTCCTGTCTTCTGTTCGAAACATAAAATTCCTGTTTGATTTGTCCTTTATTAAAAACAGGAGCTGTCAAACCTCCTAATAATTGCCATGCAAAAGAACCCGCATCAAAAAGAGTGTTGAATGAGAATGAGTTGAAACCTGCATAACCGCCCAGATTTATCGTTGGGAAAAAGGCAGCGCGAGCCGATTTAGCATCTGCGTTACTTGCTAATAATTCGAAGTAAGCTTCAGATACATCTGGCCTTTTATGAATGATAGAATCTACGCTTATTTTTTGGTTTAAAACCTCTAAATGTCCAGCTAAGAAATCGCTGCTTCGGTCAATTTTTCCGCCATATTCCCCCAAAAGAGTCAATAAAGCTTTCTCTGTCTGATCAATGCTTAAATGCAATTCTGAAGCTTCTGCATGAATGTTATTGTTTTGCGCATTAAACTGTTGTACAGCCAATTCTGTAGCTTTTCCAACAGATCTTTGTGCCGATACAATATCAAGAGCTCTTTCCTGCGTTTTCAAGTTATTATCGTAAATCGACTTTTGTTTGTCTAAAGCGATCAATTTGAAATACAAGTCGGCAACATCACTTAAAAGGCGAGTTTGCAACAATCGCATTCCTTGCTGTGAAGCAAAAAATCGCTGTTGCGCTGCTTTTTTACGATTGCTCAGTTTCCCCCATATATCAGCTTCCCAGGAAACTTTCGCGCCTAAAAATAGGTTCGGAGTTACATCTTCGTTGATTCTTTGTTTTTCGGAAATATTCTGAGAAAAGTTAGTATCAAAGTTACCAACTCCATCCATTGTATATTTTCCGTAATGCGTTCCCGATGCATCGGCAACAAAATCTAAAGAGGGAAGAAGCGCCAGTTTTGCCACTTTTAAATGCGAATTGGCAATTAGGATTCTTTCCTGCATGATTAAATAATCAGGATTCTTTGCAATGGCTTTTTTTAATAAAGCTTCTAATTTGGGATCTTTAAAAAAAGTTTCTGTTTTTAATGGAATAAAAGTCTCGTTTGATGCTTCTTTCCTTTGTGCATCAAAATTTTCTGGAAGCTTTGCAGCGTCTAGTTTAATACTGACTTTTGGTGCAGAACAAGCTGTCAAAAGTAAAATTCCTGTTATTACAACGGCACATTTGGTTGTCCTTAGAAACTGCACATCAGCATTTTTATATTGATTTAATATCTCTTTCATTGTTTAATTTTTATTCATTCGTTTTTCCAATTTCGCAAACAGTATGTAAAGTCCCGGAATAATTAAAAGACCAAATACAGTTCCGATTAACATTCCTCCTGCAGCTGCTGTTCCGATGGAACGGTTACCAATTGCACCCGCACCAGAAGCGATACACAACGGAATTAATCCTGAAATAAAAGCAAAAGAGGTCATCAAAATAGGTCTAAAACGCAGTCTTGCTCCTTCAATCGCTGCTTCGACAATATCTCGTCCGAGCTTATTTTGTGCCATTGCAAACTCTACAATCAGAATGGCGTTCTTGGCAAGCAGACCTATCAGCATGACGAGTGCTACTTGAGCGTAAATGTTATTGTCAAGTCCAACCATTACAAGCGCAATATAAGAACCGAAAACTCCTACGGGAAGACTTAATAATACTGGGAACGGAAGCAATAAACTTTCGTACTGCGCGGCCAATAATAAGTATACAAAAAGTATACAAAGCGCAAAAATGTAAATGGTTTGGTTTCCTGATAAAATCTCTTCACGTGTCATACCAGACCATTCCAATTCGAAACGGCTAGGCAGTTTTTCGGCAGCAATTTTTTCAACAGCGGCAATCGCATCTCCAGAGCTGTAACCTTCGGCAGGTTCACCGTTAATCATAGCGGACATGTACATATTGTAACGTGTTAGAACCTCAGGTCCGTAAACTCTTTCTAATTTGATGAAAGTAGAAAACGGAACCATTTCGCCTGCGTCATTCTTCAAATACATATCTAAAATACTTTCTGGATTTTGACGGAATTGCGGACTTGCCTGAACCATTACTTTATACATTTGAGAGAAACGGATAAAGTTGGTAGCATAAAACGAACCTAACATGGTTTGCAAAGTTGACATGGCATTGTCTACAGAGATTCCTTTTTTGGCCGCCAAATCGTAATCAATATGAATTAAATACTGCGGGAAAGTAGCATCAAAACTCGAAAAAGAGTTCTGAATTTCTGGCGATGCATTCAGTTCTTTGATGAATTCTTTGGTTACTTTATCGGTATTGGTAATACTTCCTCCAGATTTATCTAGTAAACGAAGCTCAAAACCACTTGTATTACCAAAACCTGGAACTGTTGGCGGTGCAAAAATCTCGATTTGGGCATCGGAAATGTTTTTGGTTTTTTCTGTAAGCTCTGCCATAAATTCGGTAACCGAAATATCACGTTCGCTCCAGTCTTTTAGGTTGATCATTCCCATTCCGTATGAAGCACCTGCAATTTCAGTTACAATACTGTATCCCGCAAGAGTGGTTACGTTGTCGACACCTTTAATTCCTTGAGCAATTTTAGTTACTTCGTCCAAAGCTTTTTCAGTACGTTCTACCGTTGCTCCTTGTGGTGTTGTAACACTTACGTAAACCATTCCCTGATCTTCAGTTGGAATAAATCCTGACGCCAAAAATTTAGTTGTTCCCCAAGTTAATATGCAGAACAATACTAATAACCCAATAGTTACGGTGCTGCGATCAGCAAATTTTACTAATACTTTGATGTATTTTGAAGTAATATTATCAAACCAATGGTTGAATCTGTGAAAGAATCTGTCTAATAATGATTTTTTCTCTTTGTTAGGATCATGCGCTTTTAGCATAATTGCACAAAGGGCAGGAGTAAGGGTAAGGGCATTAATACCTGAAATTACGATACTTATCGCCATTGTCAATGAGAACTGCCTGTAGAAAACTCCAACAGGACCACTCAAGAATGCAACGGGAATAAATACGGCTGCCATTACAATCGTAATTGCAATAACGGCACCTGTAATTTCTTTCATGGCGCTAATGGTAGCTTCCATTGGTGACATATGTTCTTCGGAGATTTTTACGTGAACGGCTTCGACGACGACAATCGCGTTATCGACCACAATTCCGATCGAAAGTACTAAAGCGAAAAGCGTTAATAAGTTGATCGAAAATCCCATCATCGACATAAAGGTAAACGAACCAATAAGCGCGACAGGAACGGCCAATACTGGAATTAAAGTCGATCTCCAATCTTGAAGAAAAAGGAAAACTACAAATGCTACCAAAAGAAAGGCTTCAACCAAAGTTCTCAATACTTCATGAATCGAAGCGTCAAGGAAACGAGATACATCATAAGCAATGTTGAATTCCATTCCAGGGGGGAAAGAAGAACCTTTCAGTTCGGTCATTTTTTCTTTTACGCTCGCAATTACTTCAGAAGCATTCGAACCTGGACGTTGTTTCAACATGATTGATGCCGAAGGTTTTCCATCTGTTTTAGAAACCATTCCGTAACTCATCGCACCAAATTCAATTTTCGAAATGTCTTTCAATCTTAAAATAGTTCCGTCTGAATTGGCTCTTAACGGAATTTCTTCATATTGTTTTGGCTCGAAGAATTTTCCACCGTATTTAATTACGTATTGTAATTGATTGTTCATTTGTCCTGAACCTTCACCTACTTTACCTGGCGCGGCAGAAATGTTTTGTTTTTGAAGTGAAGCAATAACTTCATTTGCCGAAATATTATACGAAAGCATCTTTTCTGGATCTAACCAGACACGCATCGAATATTCTTTCTGCCCCATGATTTCGGCACGTCCAACACCATCAATACGCTTTAATTCCTGAAGAATATTAATATCCGTAAAGTTGAAGATAAACTGTTCATCTTGAGTTTTGTCGGTACTTGTAATGTTCAAGTACATCAACATACTGTTTACCTCTTTTTCGGTCGTAACTCCGGCACGAATTACTTCTTCTGGAAGTTCATCCAAAATCGTGGTAACCCTATTCTGCACGTTTACGGCAGCCAAATCGGGATCGGTTCCTACTTCAAAGAAAACTTGAATTAAAGTTAAACCATCGTTGGAAGTAACGGTTGACATATACGTCATTCCAGGCACACCATTGATGGCTCTTTCTAACGGAAGAGCAACAGCATTGGCAGAAACCTCTGCGTTTGCTCCTGTATATTTTGCTGTAACGGTTACAGACGGTGGTACAATATCTGGGAATTGGGTAATAGGGAGCTGAAACAATGCCAGCAATCCCAGAAGGACTATCATAACCGAGATGATTAATGACAATATTTTCCTTCTGATAAATAACTCTATCATTTTAAATGTTTTAGATAAATAATTAAATAACTGTTTTACAAGTCGATAACCTACATTTGTTTCATGTTGATTTTATCGCCGTCTCTTAATGATTGCGTACCTTCTTGTACAATTAGGTCATCGCTTTTTAGACCGTCATTTAAGATATACACATCATCTAGAGTCGTTTCAATGGTAACATTCGTCATTTTAACTACCCCATCTTTGTTCACGCGGAAAACGTATTGTTTGTCTTGAATAGAAAAAACAGCTTTCTGCGGAATTAAAATTGCATTGGTTTTTGGCTCCGAAATTATCAGTTTGCCAGAAGTTCCGTGCTTGATAAATCCTTGCGGATTGTGAAATTTTGCTTTGTATTGAATAGAACCAGTTTCTCTGTCGATTTCTCCGTCAGCGGTTCTTAATTCTCCTTTTTGTCCATAAACCATTCCGTTTGGCAATACCAATTTGATATCGCCTTGAGTGTTTAAGGTTTTGTCTTCCATCATTTGGAAATAGGTATTCTCAGGAATTGAGAAATAGGCGTACACATCGTCTAATTGAGAAACAGTAGTCAATAATGAACCGTTTTCGACTAAGCTTCCTTCTTTGAACGGAATACGGTCAATTGTTCCGTCAAATGGCGCGCGGATTGTGGTAAAACTAATTTGTTGATTGATAGCTTTTCTTTCGGCAGCTGCGTGCGCTAATTTCGCGGAAGCGGCGTCATTTTTTGCTTTCGATAATTCTAATTCTTTATCTGCAATTACTTTTTTATTGAAAAGGGTTTGCGCCTGTTCTAGTTCTACAGTTGCAATTCGTAAATCGGCTTTTGCGCTTTTGTAAACGGCTTCGGCTTTTAGCAATTGAATTTGAAGTTCAACATCACTTATTTTAAAAAGGATTTGCCCTTTTTTTACTTTTTGTCCTTCGCTAACGTAAACTTTGTCTAACAGACCTGGAATACGAACGTGAATTTCTACATTGTTTTTAGCATGTACATCGGCAACAAATTTGCTCGAAACTATGGTGTCTTTTAGAGTTACCTTATAAACAGGAACCGTTTTTATGTTGTTTGAATCTTTTTTTGCTTTATCACCGCACGAGACTAAAACGAATAAAGCCAAGGTGCATAAAAGAAATGGATTTTTATAAATGCTCATCATTAGGTTTAAATTTTTGAATAAATAGATGTGCTCCCTTGATATTAAAATATCGGGAGTCTGAATTTGGATTTTGAAAATAATAAGGTTTACGGATGCTTTTATTTGAAAAAGTACCGTTTTAGGGAAATGTTTTTATAGCAATAACAGCTCAATCACATACGTAAATGAGGTATTTTTCCAGAACACTAGAATATAAAAACGACGAAATTTTGTAGCCTAGAAAAGTTGGTACAAATGAAGATGAGGATGTCTTTCTATATGGTATATTGAAGCTATACCATAGATTAAGCTTTCTTTATAAAGCTTAAAATTAACCAAATTACTGAAATAAGGAGCTTTGATCGTACTTTGTTCTAAAGTAGTCGCTCTGCATTTCATTTTCTTTTTGAGCTTATAATGAACTTCTAGATTTTTAGAAGAAGAAAAGTCAGAAGAAAAAATCTGCGTGTCGTCTGCCGCAACGCTATCTAAAGTAATACAGTTGCTGAAAGTATAAATCGGCGAATACGTTTCGGTGCCTCTGAAAAAACAAAGCAGCGAAAGTAAAACGATATATATGAACTTAGTGGGTTTCATACAACTACAGCAGGAATTACAATTTTGTTTCTTAGAAAGTGGATTAATTATTCTCTAAAGTGCGCCAAATATAGTAATTTGAAAAACAAGGTTTCTTAAAATTTTTCTAAAAACCATGAGATTTAAAAATTTGATAATAATTGGAGTTGATTTTTAGGGGTTTGATATTTATTGAGATTTGTATTAAAAAGTTATTGTTTCTGTGCTACTTTTATAGAACTAATTAAAAAACAATCAAATATGTCAAATCAATTTCAACCAATAATAGAAAAGGCTTACAATGCTTTTAACGAAAGAAATATAGCTAATTGTTTATCTACAATGCAAGATGATGTACAATGGTCAAAAGCTTGGGAAGGTGGTTATATTAGTGGTCATGATGAAATTCGAGAGTATTGGACAAGACAATGGACAGAAATAAATCCGAAAGTGTTACCAGTTGGTTTTGATGAAAGAGAAAATGGAAGTTTAGAAGTAAAAGTTCACCAAACAGTAAAGGATCTTCAAGGTAATTTGATGTTTGAAGGATTTGTAAAGCATATTTATACTTTTGAAGACGGATTGATTAAAACGATGGATATTGAGTTAATTGAGAATTAATTATTTCCGCGCTCTGCAAAGAGTTCCAAACTGGAATTATAAAGCTGCGCAAATGTCTCTGACTTTGCGCATTTTTTTTCTGTCTTAGAATTTCTAAACGTGATAAAAGTCTCCGACTTTTTATGATTACTTCTAAAAATCCAATAAGTAAGAAAAATCATTATTTTTGAATAAAAAAAATCAAATGAAAGAAGGTTATGTTATTCGAGATCAAAAACTGCCTCATTTTATTACGCCAACAGTTGTAGACTGGATTGATGTTTTTACACGTCAATGTTATCGTGATATTGTTATTGAATGTCTGGATTACTGCATTAAAAACAAAGGAATGATTTTATATGGTTACGTAATTATGAGTAATCATATTCATTTAATAATACAATCTGAAGATGGAAAATTATCAGATTTGATAAGAGATTTTAAAAAGTTTATTGCAAAAAATATTTTGGAAAAGATTCAAAATGGTCCTGAAAGTAGAAGAGAGTGGATGCTGCAACGTTTTGAACTGGCAACAGAAAGCCATCAGAGAAATAAAAAATTCCAATTTTGGCAGTACGGAAATCACGCAGAAGAAATTTATTCAATAGAATTTATGTGGTCAAAGCTTCATTATGTACATTTGAATCCTGTGAGAGCCGGATTGGTAGCAAAAGCTTCAGATTACATTTATTCAAGTGCAAGTAATTATATAAGCGATTCGGGCTTATTAAAAATTGAGAAAGCGGATAATCCAATAGTTAATGTACTAGATCCGAAATCGATAAATCTTTATAACTCGTATTAGTTTAAAAGTCAGAGACTTTTTAGATGTTTTTGTGTTTTTGAGAAACATCAGAGGTGGCGCAAAGTCAGAGACATTTGCGCAGCGCTCTCAAGTAAGACTTTGGAGAGCAGGGGCCAAGAGGTGAATATAGAAGTTATTTCTCTTGATGATAGATAACTGGTATTCGTTTTAAAAGTCAGAGACTTTTTAGACGTTTTGTATTTTTAAAAAGTATTAGAGGTTGCGCAAAGGCGGAGACATTTGCGTAGTGCTAGCAAGAAGACTTCGGAGAGCTTGGGACATTTTCGTAGCGCTAGTAGGAAAACTTCGGAGAGTTGGGGAGAGGTTAATGCGTTTGGTTAAATAAATGGAATTAATGGTTCAACAATTAATACTAAGAAAAATGAATGGTAAGTTTATAATATTATTAATTTCATTGTTATTTTTAAATTGTAAAAATAAAGTCGATGGAGACGCAAAAAGTGATAATTTAAAAGAGCAAATAGCATCAGAATTTATAACAAAAAATATAAAAATTTTGATTGACTCAGTCGAAAATTTTGACATGAGTAAAGTTCCTAAATTTAAAGATATTAAAATAGAGAAATTAAAAATAGCTTTAGTGGATTCTATAGTAACAGACAAAAATTCTTTTGGTGCTTTTTTGAATTTTAAATTAGATGAGAAATGTATAGCAAATTATAAATCGGATTATGAAATAAAACTCGTCCCAAGAGATGACGAAGATTTAAAATACTTGTTTGTTCAATTTTCAAATTTTACATTAGAGGATAATATTGCTCAGGTCGTAGTAAAAAAACGAATAGGCATAAGCATGGAAAAAGACAAATATTATTTTGAGAAAATGAATAATAAATGGATCTTAAAAAAGAAACAGTTGTTGAGTATGGGGTAAAGTATTTTAATTTATGCTCCGCTCCGCAAAGAGTTCTGAATTTTAATTGAAAAGCTGCGCAAATGTCTCTGACTTTGCGCAATTTTTTTTGGTCTTAGAATTTCTAAACGTAATAAAAGTCTCCGAGTTTTTACGATGACATCTTAAAAAATAAAATCACTCCATAATACTAGAAGAATCCTTAATCTCAAAATCGGCATATTGCCAAGCATCATCAAAAGCGGTTTTAATTTTCAAAGCCTCTTTTTCTTTTTTCTGTTGATTTAAAGCATTATAAAGTCCGATTAAGGCGAAGCCGTTTTTTGGGAGCGTTTGTAAATCTTGTTTGTAGATTTTTTCAGCTTCGGCGTATTTTCCAGTTTTAAGTAAAACTGCGCCTAAATAATGTCTAACAGAGAAAAACCAATCTGGCGGTTCGTTGTAATTTAAATGATCTTCGATTGCGATTGCTTTATTTAAAAGAATAATTGCTTTATCCAAATTATTCTTTTTGGCTTCAACTCCTGCTGAAAGAACATTGGCAGCAATCTGAACAAGATCATAAGTGGTATTGATATTCCAAATGGTAACCTCTTTTAAGGTTTTGTCTTTTGCTAATTGGTTCAGAGAAGCAAGCTGTTTTTCGGCATTGGCAATATCATTTTTCCCAAGATAAGCCATTCCTCTTGCATAATGCCAAATCGCATTCGGATATACGAGGTCTTTTTCAGGTTGTGGAATCTCCATGATTTTATCCCACATCGAAAATTTTACAGAGATATAATATGGAATGCTATAATAATGTTGCAAAGTTCCCCAACCGGCTTCACGCATGATTTTAGGAGACATATGCTGCTGTAAGATTTGTGCCGATTCCCAAGCCAATTTTGAATTTCCTTCTAAAGCCGCTGTAGCCACCAAAAAATGATAATTGTGCGGATAATAGGCTAGAGGATAAGCGCCTTGTGCATTACAGGCGGTAGAATACAAACTATCAATTCTAACTGCTTCAATATTGGAAAGTGTGCCTTCGTGATAATCTCCTGTGCGAATGTAAATATGAGAAGGCATGTGCACCAAATGTCCAGAACCGGGAACTAAAGTTTCTAGTAATTTAGCACTTTTAAGTCCGTTTTCTGGATGTGAAGAAGCTTCTACCGCATGAACCAAAAAATGATGCGCGCCAGGATGCTTCGGATTTTTTGTAATCAATTCGTTTAAAACAGCTAGTATTTCTGGAGTCCATTTTTTAGGTATCCCAGTGCCTTTTTCATACAAATCCCACGGATGGAGATTCATTTGAGATTCCGCGTAAAGCGCGCCAGTATCGGGATCTGAGGGAAACTGAGTATATACTTTTTTCATCGCTTCGGCATAAGCTATGTCAAGCGGTTTTCTATCGGCAGGAGGATTTTTAGCATAACGCGTTAATAATGCATCAATCATAGCCATTTCTTTGGGAGAACATTTCGCAGAAAGTTTCTTAGCTTTTTGAGCCGCATCATAAGCACGCTGAAAATTATCTTCTTCCATTCCCGCATTGTAATTCGGACCTAAAACATAAGCAAAACCCCAATACGCCATAGCACAATTTGGATCTAAACGCGAAGCTTCATAAAATGATCTTGCTGCTTCGGCATGATTGAATCCGTACGCCAACATCATTCCCTGATTAAAGTATTCCTGCGCTTCAGGATTATTGGTTGTAATTTTAAAATTCACACCATCAAGACCTCTAAACTTAGGCGCTTTTTTGTTTTGGGTATACCAATCTTTATCGTTCGTTTTCGGAATATAACATCCTTGCGAAGCACTGACTTTAACTGATTTGGGTTCGGTGTTTTTTTCTTTACAGGAAATAAAAAGAAGAAAAACAGCAATTAAAAAGTAATTATATTTCATTGCAAAATGGATTTGAAATTATATAATCAGTGTAAAAGCTCGAGAAGAATAAAAATGATGCTTATAATCTAATAGATTGAAACGGAGAGTATTAAACAAAATTAAATAAAAAAGAAATAGGTTTCTGTAAATATTTGTTTTTCAGTGTTTTGCAATCAATTTTGAATTTATTTGAGCATATAGTTCTCCCGCAGATTTAGCAGATTCAGGAGATTTTGTTACTTATAATATCTGCCAAATCTGCAAGATCTGCGAGAGAAAAAAAATCAAAAAAATAAGGTCTACACTTTTCAGTATAGACCTTAAATTATATGGAAATAAACAATTTCTTAGTTTGTTCCAGCAGCAACTTTGTCCACCAAAAACAATAATTCGCCAGAAACAGGTTTAATCAATTGCATTGGATATAATGTTGGATTGTAAGCTCCAGTTGTAACTTCCTTTAAAGCGTTGATTTTCTTTTCTCCAAAAGCCACTACAACAATTTTTTCAGCTTTATTGATTAATGGAGCAGTAAGCGTGATGCGATACATTTTTTGCGGCGCCAAATAATAAGCATCAACCCATTTAGTTTGCTCTTCTAGAACCGCTTCACCTGGGAAAAGAGAAGCCGTGTGTCCGTCATCTCCCATACCTAAAAGAATCAAGTCAAATTTACCTTCTTCGCCCAAAACTGTTCTTATAGACTTTTCGTATTCAGCAGCATATTCTTCTGGTGTAACGCCGTCTTTGTACATTTCAAAAATGTTCTCTTGCGGAATAGGAACGTGGCTCAATAAAGTGGAGTAAGACATTTTAGCATTACTAAAATCATCGTTAAGCGGAACCCATCTTTCATCACCCCAAAAAATATAAACTTTACTCCAGTCTATTTTGTTTTTGTAAGCATCAGAAGCTAATAATTTGTAAATCCCAGCAGGAGAAGAACCTCCTGTAAGTACAGCTGTAAACTTGTCTTTTGCAGCAATTGCTTTCTGAGCCGATTCTACAAAAAG
This sequence comes from Flavobacterium movens, assembly GCF_039581425.1. Taxonomy (NCBI): domain Bacteria; kingdom Pseudomonadati; phylum Bacteroidota; class Flavobacteriia; order Flavobacteriales; family Flavobacteriaceae; genus Flavobacterium; species Flavobacterium movens. The sequence goes on along the minus strand of NZ_JBCPXY010000009.1, from coordinate 198,134 downwards.
ATCTGCTGCTGTAGTATTAATTTCTTCTATGTTATTATAAATCTGTATCATTTAAAACTTCTTCTTTTGTTTGTGTATTCGGAATCCATTTGTGGCCTTGGCGCGCTAACAATTCATCAGCTTCTTCAGGTCCCCAGCTTCCTGCTTTGTAATTTGGGAAATTCTTTGGAGGCGTTGTTTTCCAAACTTGCTGAATCGTTTCAATTGCATCCCAAGCTTCTTCCACCTGATCCCAACGCATAAATAGGGTAGGATCTCCTAATAATGCATCTGCAATTAAGGTTTCATAAGCTTCTGGCGACATTGTAGAACAAGAAAAATAATCAAAAACCATCTCTGCAGGTCTTAAAGACATCGATAAGCCCGGTTTTTTGGTCATAAACTGCAGTTTAATGTCCATTGAAGGCTGAATGTTGATAATCAATCGGTTTGGTGTCATGCCTTCTTTTCCGTATGAGAATGAAGAATGCGGCACTGGTTTAAACTGGATAATGATTGAAGACTGTTTTTCTTCCATTCTTTTTCCTGAACGCAAGTAGAACGGAATTCCCTGCCATCTCCAGTTGTCCAAATAGATTTTCATGGCAACATAAGTTTCTGTATTAGAATCTGGCGCAATGCCTTTATCTTGACGGTAACCCGGAACAGGAACTCCTTTTATTTCTCCAGCATCGTACTGACCTCTTACAATATAATGATCAACTTCTTCTGGTTTAATACGACGAATTGACTTCAAAACATCTGCTTTTCGATTACGAATATCATCAGCATTTAAAGAAGCAGGCGCTTCCATAGCTGTCATACATAAAATCTGAAACAAGTGGTTCTGAATCATATCTTTCAATGCTCCAACACCTTCGTAGAATCCGCCGCGTTCTTCAACGCCGACTTCTTCTGCAACGGTAATCTGCACGAAATCAATGAAATTACGGCTCCATAAAGGCTCAAACATTGAATTTCCAAAACGGAAAGCCAAAATATTCTGAACAGTTTCTTTTCCTAAATAGTGGTCAATTCTGTAAATCTGCTCTTCTTTGAAAGTCTGCGAAAGCATTTCATTCAACTCGATTGCAGAAGCTTTATCGTAACCAAAAGGTTTTTCAATAATGATGCGATCCTGTTTGGCATTCGCCGCAAGGCCAATTTTCTTGATGTTGCTTGAAATCGTTGAAATGAAAGAAGGCGTAATCGAAAGATAGAAAAGACGATTAGAACGTTCGCCAAAAGCAAGGTCAAAATTATTTATTTTTTCATTTAATCCAATATACGATTCTTCTTTATCGATATCAAGACTGTGGTACGAGATGTGCGAAAGAAATTTTTCTGTTTCTGGATCATCAATTCCTTTTCTTCTTGAGAATAGATTTAGATTTTCTGCTACATAAGCGCGAAAATCTTCATTGGTTTTTTCAGCTCTTCCAAGAGCAATAATCTGAAACTTTTCAGACATACGTCCGTCAAGGTACAGATTTTGAAAAGCGGGGAATAGCTTTCTCTTTGCTAGATCTCCAGTTCCACCAAAAATAACAATGATTGTTGGATTCTTTAGTTTATTTTTAGTCATTGTGTGGTTTAGTTGTGTTGTTTTTTTAGTTGTCTTATTCAGCCCATTGGGTATGGAAAACACCTTCTTTGTCGATACGTTCGTAAGTGTGTGCTCCAAAGAAATCACGTTGTGCCTGAATTAAGTTTGTTGGCAGATTTGCAGATCTGTAAGCATCAAAATAAGCCAGCGAATTCATTAATCCTGAAACAGGTAATCCTTTTTGAACTGCAAATTGAATTACAGCACGCATTCCTGCTTGATTTTCGGTTAGTTTTGAAGCAATTCCGTTATCTAAAAGCAAGTTTGGCAAGTCTGATTTTGCAACATAAGCTTTTCTGAAATCCTCTAAAATTGTCGCACGAATAATACATCCGCCACGCCAGATTTTAGCAACTGTTTCTAAATTTAAGCCATAGTTGTATTCTTTAGAAGCCGTGTGAAGCTGTGCTAAACCTTGAGCGTAAGTCACCACGATAGAAAAGAACAAAGCCGATTTTAAAGACGCAATTGCTTCGCTTTGAGAAACATTTGTTCCATCAGCGTTCCAAACTAATTTTGTAGCCGCTTCAATTCTTTCTGGTTTTGTTTTAGACATATCGCGCATGTTAACCGCTGCGTCGATTGTCGGAACTGGAACTTGTAAATCCATTGCATTTTGCGAAGTCCATTTTCCTGTTCCTTTAGATCTTGCCCAATCCGAAATTTTATTAATTAAAAGACCTCCGTCTGTATCTTCTTGTTTTAGGATTTTTCCAGTGATTTCAATCAGATACGATCTCAAATCATCAGTCTGGTTCCATTCTTCAAAAGTTTTCTGAATCGTTGCATCATCCAAGTTATAACCTCTTTTCATTAAGTCATAAATCTCAGAGATCAATTGCATGATTCCGTATTCAATTCCGTTATGAACCATTTTTACGTAGTTTCCAGCAGAACCATTTCCTAAATATTCTACGCAAGGTTCGCCTTCTACTTTTGCTGCAATTGCTTCAAAAATAGGACGTAATCTTTCATACGCTTTCTGATCTCCTCCTGGCATCATAGCAGGACCGAAACGAGCACCTTTTTCACCACCCGAAATTCCCATTCCGAAGAAGTGGATTCCTTTTTCAGATAATTCAATAAATCTTCTGTCAGTATCTGTAAAATAAGTATTTCCACCGTCAATAATAATGTCTCCTTTATCTAAGTGAGGCAATAAGCTAGCGATGGCGCTGTCAACTGGTTTTCCAGCAGGAACCAATAACATAATCGCTCTTGGCTGCTGAATAAGCTCTACAAAATGTTTTACATCTGTTGTCGCTTCAATAGTGTGATTAGCATCGGCTTCTTGTTGAAGAGAATTGACTTTTTCGGTGTCTAAGTCTAAACCTGCAGCCGCAAAGTTATGGCTGGCGATATTTAAAAGTAAGTTACGACCCATTACGCCGAGTCCTACAATTCCAAAATCAAATTTGCTCATAGTTTTCAATTAACTAAATTATTAGAAGAATGTTTTTGCAGCAAAAAGTAAGAGAAAGTATGGTAATTCTTTTTCATTCAATGTTTTGCCAAAAAACAATGGTTATTTTAATCTTACATTTCAAAATGTAGAGCGCTAAGTTAGAGAAAAATGCTGAAAAATGAGGGGTAAAATCGTTCAGTTTTGGTCTTTATTGTGATACTTTTTATGTGTAAAAATAACATTTATTATTCCTGTTTTTTATCAGTTTATGTTACTAAAACGTTGTAATAGTACGATTGTTTGGTTATGAGTTTCTAATAATTTACTTTCGATATGATTTTCCTTTATTGATGATATAATCATAGTAAAAGAGATAATTTGAAAACGTTTATAAAAATTGAAATTTATTCGCATTTTTTAATATGTACAATATGAATAATAATTTGAAATTTTGAAAAAAATACTAATCTCCTTTTTAATTTTCGCTTTTGTTTGCAATGTAATAATTTCATTAACAATAACAATTGGAAGTATCTGTTCCCACAGCTATTTGAGTGAATATGAAAATTTAAAAAGCTTTAGAAATAAAAAATTATACATGAGTGATGATTTTTTATTGATAAAGAAAATTTCTGAAGATACAGGAACAGGTGAAGGAACTCGATTATCTTACCTTGTAAAAGGGATAGTTTTGAGTAACAATTCTAAATTAGAATTAAGAGTAACTAAACTTGATTACCTTCAATCAAGTTTTAATAAACAGCCTCTTTATAAAAGTAAATTAACTGGAGATTTTTTTTTAAAGAATGCTCCTGAGGAATATTATAATTCTGAAATAAATTCTTTTTATGTAAATATTTATTTTAAAATTTCTTTTTATTTAATAGTTGGACTAATTGTATTTCTCGTAATTCAGTACGTAAAAAAACGAAGATATAGAATATGAGAAGCGAGCCTCTCAATTGTGATTTTTTTTGTCTTATTTTTTGCGAATACTTTTATTAGCAGCATCTTCATGCTCGTAAGAAAAAAGATGTAAAAAATTATAAAAATGGTTATTGAAAATATAGGAATTGGGGTAATTTTGGAAACCCAATCATTGGATCCAAGATTTAATTCATTAAAGTATTATATCCTTTTTATGCCAAGAAACATAAAGTTTGTTTTTACAGCCGTCTTTTTAACCCTTACTTCGGGTATCTTTTTTAAAGCAAATGCACAATCGGTACTAGAAAATGAAATTTCTATTCAAGCAGATAAGAAACCATTAGGCAGTGTTTTGGACTTAATGGAAGAAAAAGGAAATTTTAGATTTGCTTATTATGGCAAACTGGCTGTAAAAGATAGCGTCGTTAGCATTCATGCCGATAATAATACCATAAAAGGAGTTTTAGATCAGTTGTTAGGTGCTAAATATGAATTTAAAGAATCGCCAGGATTTGTTATTGTTCGTTATGCGCCTTTAGAACTTGCTTTGGTGTTAGAAAAAAACACTGTTATGAGTGACGGACAGCAAATTGTTATTGGTTATATTGTAGATACACAAACCAATAATCGTATTGAAAATGTGAGTGTATTAGAGAAGAATGCACTAGTGTCTACCTTAACCAATAAAGATGGTTTTTTTGAACTTCGATTAAAAAATGCACCTCAAGCTATAGAACTTACAGCCGTTAAGGAGAATTATAAAACGGTAACGATGGTATTTCTTTCTGAAATTAAAATTCAGATGGGAGACAAAAAAAATAAAACAGATTATATTGATGGTGATTTCTCTGAAATTGAAAGATCAGGAATTGGCCGTTTCTTTATTTCCTCCAAACAAAAAATACAAGCGCTCAATCTAGGAGGATTTATTTCTAAGGTTCCTTTGCAGGCTTCTTTAATTCCGAGTATCAGTACAAGAGGAATGCTGAATACGCAGATTGTCAATAATTTTTCGCTGAATATATTAGGAGGTTATAATGCTGGAGTTCGCGGGCTTGAAATGGCAGGACTTTACAACATCAATCGTATGAATGTTGACGCGCTTCAAATAGCCGGAATATTTAATACCGTTGGAGGATCTGTAAACGGAGTTCAGTTAGCCGGAATCTATAATAATGTTTTTGGCAATTTAAGAGGATTGCAAGTAAGTGGTATTCATAATAGTGTCAAAGGTTCGCAAGTCGGTTTGCAAATGGGCGGTATCTACAACAATGTATATAAAGATTCTAAAGGACTTCAAATTGCAGGAATTGGTAATACAGTAAAGGGTTCTCAAAATGGATTACAGCTTTCGGGAATTTACAATATTGGAAAAGATACCGTGCGAGGTGCTCAAATTACAGGTCTTTTTAATTATGCTAAAGAATTGCATGGAGTCCAATTTGGATTAGTTAACATTACAGATTCACCGTCTGGTTATAGTTTTGGTTTGTTAAACTTTAAAAAAGGCGGTTATAAAAAAATCAGTATAACGAGCAACGAAATTTCAGATATAAATCTTGCTGTAAAAACAGGAGATCATAAAATGTATACTATTTTAATGGCGGGAAGAAGCGATAGAACCGATGAAGAAAAACTATTCTCTTTCGGAATCGGACTAGGAAAGAACATTCCGTTAGGGAAACGTTTTACTTTTAATCCCGAATTTAGCACGCAGTATCTTTATTTAGGAAATTGGGACATTTATAATTCCTTATCTAAATTTGATTCTCCCTTTTCTTTTCAATTGTGTAAAGGTGTAGCGCTATCTGCAGGACCTTCTTTAAATTTCTATTGGTCTGAGAAACAAGATAAAAATGGCAATATAAATACTTCTACATTTGTTCAGGATCGTACCAAACGCTATACTATAATCAATAATAATAGCAAAGATATTCTGGGATGGATAGGATGGAGTTTTGGATTGACACTGTTCTAAAAAATGATAAAAAAATCCTGTAAATATTGGTTTTACAGTTTAGAGTCGCCAGGAATCGAATCCGAATACACATTTAAGCAACTAAAATTAATTGAAAGCTTAAGGATAAATCATCAAAAACATATAAGCAAACAAATTGACTAAAAGCACAACGCCGTAAACGATATTCGATTTTCCTTTGCTAAGAGAAAGCATTACGGTAAAAACAGACAGTGCCAAAAGAACAATAGATTTAATATCAAGTCCTAAAACAATAGGAATTCCCAATAAGATACAAACGAGCGCAACAGTTGGAATAGTCAAACCAATACTGGCAAGTGCAGAACCTAAAGCTAGATTTAGACTCGTTTGCAATCTGTTCTTTTTGGCTGCAATTATCGCGGCGATGGCTTCTGGCAATAAAATGATGATGGCGATTATAACCCCAACCAAAGATTTTGGAAGATTGTGACTTATAATAATAGTTTCAATAGTAGGTGAAAGGGTTTTGGCCAGTAAAACCACAATTCCTAAGCTCACTAATAAAAAGACTAGGCTAGTGTAAAATGTTTTGTTATTGATTTCAATTGGATGTGTTTTAGATTCGTCTTCGTTTGTAGTATTGGTTAGAAAATATTGGCGATATCCTTTGGTTTGTGCAAATAAAAAAGAACCGTAAATAATAAGACAGGCAATCGAAGCAAAAATGAGCTGAGGGGTTGAATAATAAGAACCGTGAACACTTTCTGTAAATGTTGGAAACACTAAAGTAAATACAATAATCGAAATAAGCGAAACTAAACCAATGGTTACCGAAGAAGGAGAGAAATTCTGTTCGTAATGTTTAATGCTTCCAATAAGAAGACACAAACCTATAATTCCATTTAAGATAAGCATAGTTGCAGCATAAACCGTATCTCTGGCCAAAGAAGCTGCCTCTGAACCTTCAGAAAGCATTAAAGAAACAATAATAGAAACTTCAATTACAGTGATCGAAATAGCCAAAATAATAGTTCCGTAAGGTTCTCCAACACGTTCGGCAATAATTTCTGAATGATGTACAGCCGACATCACACTTAAAATAAGCAGAATACTTGCAACGATTTGAAAAATAGTGCTGTTTACTATCAGTCCGCTAAATAAGAGCGCCCATGAGAGAATCGGAATTATGATGGTCCACTGTAATAATTGTTTCATTTTTTGTAGTTTTTAGAATAATAGGACAAAAGAACAGGCGTTTGCCTTTTTTGTAAGATAGAACTTTTATAGCTAAAAATGATAAAAAAAGGCAGTTTTAAGCGCTTTTTAAGTTTATTAGGGCGTTTTTTGAATCAAAAAACAGATTTTTGACCAAATAAAATTACAACTCAATTTAAGAATTTTTAAACGATTTCTTTCGTTGCGATTTTCCTAAGCTGTATAAACTTTGTCAAAGTTTCGAACTTTGACAAAGTTGGCTTTGTGTTTAAACAATTTTAGCGATTCTCTATTTTTCTCTCGCAGATTCAGCTGATAAAGCAGATTTTTTTAATTTGTATAATCTGCGAAATCTGCAAAATTTGCGAGAGAATATTTTAAGAATTTCGGATAATCTCCTTCCGATGCGATTTTCCCCATTTGATCATTTCTTCGATTACAGGACCAAAAGATTTGCAATAAGGTGTCGATTCGTATTTTACCTGAATTTCGGCATCGCGATCTTCGGTTCTTTTAATCAGCATGTTCAATTCCATTTCTTTGAGTTCTCGCGAAAGCATACGTGTCGTAATTCCTGGAATACTGCGTTCGATTTCCCTGAAACGATGATTTCCGTTGCAGATGGAGTTGATGATTGGCAAACGCCATTTTCCGCCCAAAACATGCAACGTGTCCTGAAGCGCTTGTACTTCTTCTTTCTGGTTTCTTTCCATTTTGCTTAATTTTTATCAAAGTTTTTCTGCCACGACTCGACCGAAGGGACAGACGAAGTAATTCACGAATTTTTTCTTTTTCAAAGTTTTTCCTCACGAATTATATTGATTGATATTCAATCAATACAATTCGTATAATTAATCACATTTTTAGGCATAGATTATAAAAATAAATTCGTGACTCGAGCGACAGCGAATAGGCGGAGCAATTCGTGGCTATACTTTTTTCCATTGAAAAATCAAATTATTTAGTTTGGTATACTCCATGACACTGGTTACAAAGTTATATCAATTTGAATTTAAATTTGCCAAATAAACTTTAAATAATCAAAAAGATGGAAAATCTAAAAAATAAAACAGCCGTTATAACAGGCGGAAACAGCGGAATAGGTTACGCAACAGCCAAACAATTAAAAGAGCAAGGCGCAAACGTAATTATTACAGGAAGAAGAAAAGAGGCGATAGAAAAAGCAGCTTTAGAACTAGGCGTTACAGCCATCACAGCAGACCAATCGAATATTTCGGATATCGAAAAACTGGCCACTCAGGTAAAAGCCGATTTCGGTTCGGTTGATATTTTGTTTATCAATGCTGGAATCGCGGGTTTAGGAACAATTGAACAAACTACAGAACAGTTGTATGACAGCATTATGAACGTGAATCTGAAAGGTGCTTTTTTCACTTTAAGCAAATTTATCCCAATTTTGAAAGATGGCGCTTCGGTGGTATTTCTTTCTTCAAATACTGCGAGTATGCCAGGCCCGGGATCTTCGGTTTATTCGGCGAGTAAAACAGCTTTGAATTCGTTTATGAGATCCGCTGCTTTAGAATTAGCGCCAAGAAAGATTCGTGTCAATTCGGTTAGCCCAGGACCAACCCAAACCGAAGTCATGAACAAAGTAGGCCTAGACGAAGCCACTGTAAAAGGTATTATGGATGTCGTAGTAGAAAAAGTCCCTCTAAAACAAATGGGAAGGGCAGAAGATGTGGCTAAAATGGTTTCTTATCTAAGTAGTGATGTTGCAGTGTTTATGACTGGGGCTGATGTTATTATGGATGGTGGGATGAGTTTGGGGTGAATTATTGTTGTTTGATTTAAAATGAAAAATGAGCTTGCAGAAAATGTAGGTTCATTTTCTATTTTAATTGATTTTAATATTTTGAAATTAAAAATACCTTAAAAAAGACTAATGCTGAAGAAAGATAAAAACACGTATAACTACTTGTTAACTTATTTGTTTTTATTTTATAAAATTGCTATTGCATTATAATTTAATGTATTACGGATTTCCATAAATTAAATTTACGGGAAAAAATAATCTTTGTTTTAAATAGTAACAGTAAAAATTTAAGGTTATGAAAATATACTTTACAGATTTTTTTAATGTTGAAGTAGAAACATTAGAAAACTATGGCGCATTTAATATTTCTTTAATAAATGATTTGCCTCTTTTTATTGATCCATTTTTGTTATTTGGAAATAAGAAAAAGGAATATCAAAATTTACATGATGATATAATTAAGTATTTAACTTTTTTAAAAGGAAAAGCAGAAACGGGAAGAAATAGAAAGCATCAAGTGCAATCATGGTATTTATTTCCTGAGGTTAAACAAAATTGGTTTGGGTATAGTAAAGTTGGCAATAAAGGAAGTGGATTAGGTAAAAAATTTGGTGATGCTTTTTCTTCATCTATACATATTGTTTTTGATGATTTAGGTAAAGAAGTGGTAAATCAGACTTCTCACCTTGAAAAAGCGGGATTGTTTGAAATAGGAGTTGGAAAAGATAATATTAGTGATTTTACAACAAATTTAATTAAACAATTTTTGTTAGAATACACTGAAAAATTTTCATTGGAAAATATTGAAACTAAATTTTTACGTAAAGTTTATGTTGAAAAAGTGTTTTTTGATTATAAGTTTGAAAGATGGATGCCTAAAGAATATACTTTGCCATATATTTATGGAGATTATGTTATGCTAACGCCACGAGATTTACTAACAAAAGATGATAACTGGATAAATAGTAAAGACTTGCGAGGAAATTTTACAGGAATACTTACAGGGATACCAAATGAACAATTGAGACACGAAGTTTTTAATTATTATTTTCAAGTTTTGCCTAAAGTTGAAGAGAATAAGAAAAATTCTCAAAAAGAAATTTCGACAGCGATTCATAAAACAATCAAGCAATTTCCTGAAATTATAAAATATTATATTAAAATTAAGGAAGAGAATAAAGAAGGAGCTAAAAGTATTTCAGAATCAAAGGTAGAAGAAGTAGAAACCTTATTTATAAGTCAAGTTCAAAATTTTGTAGAATTATTATCAAATACGAAGTTTTATAAAATTCCAGCAAAAAGCTCTTATGCTGAAGCTTTAGATAGGATAGTATATTTAAAAAAAGTTATTGAAGACAATGATGGTTATAGACTTTTTTATATCGGTGGAGTTCCAATTAAAAGAGAAGAAGATTTACAAATTATTTATAGACTCACATGGTTTGCTTCTGATTTTGATGTTAATAGAGAAACTAATAATGGTCGTGGTCCTGTTGACTATGCTGTTTCAAAAGGATCAAAGGATAAAACCCTTATTGAGTTTAAATTAGCTTCTAATTCTAAGTTAAAACAGAATCTTGAAAACCAAGTGGAAGTTTACGAGAAAGCTAACAATACAAATAAATCAATAAAAGTTATATTATATTTTGATATAATAGAATACAATAAAGTTGTAGCAATATTGAAAGAATTGAAACTAAATAAATCGCCAAATATTATTTTGATAGATGCTGGTAGAAAAGTATCTGCATCCAATGTTAAATGATGGCTTTATTTCACAAATTGCTTTTGCTTAGATACTGAAACTAGTCTATAAAGTTGCATTTCATTTACAGAATACACTCAAAGATTCCGATAACTTTTAAGTTTACTAATTCATCATTACTTAAGTGGATGTCTTTATAGTTAGGATGATAAGAAAGAGGTTTTAAAATAATTTCTTGATGACTCCATTGATTATTTTCAATATTTTTTTTACTGTGATATTCTTTTACAGTATAGCCAGCACCAAAATCAGCATCTTGAATGTTTGCACTTTCTACTAATACTATTTTCCCATTTCGTGAACCACCATAATCCCTTTTAAATAAACAATATGAATGGTTTGGAATTTTTTTATTCATAGATTCGCCTTCAATTTTACATACAAAATAACCTTCCTTTGCAGCAATGTTAAAAGGCAATTCAACCCATTCGAAATCTGAATGTATTTGTAAATCACTGAAACTACCTGCGGCAGCGGTAACATCAACTAAAGGAACAGAATTAACATATGGTTTCACTTCTGAAAAAGGTAATATTCTAAAAGGAATTTTATATTTAAAAGTTTCAATGTTGTTTTTTAAATAATTACGTAGATTTTCATTACAAGCATAAACAAAGGTTCCTTTAATTCCTCTATACATTATCGTTTTATAAATATTGATAATGTAAACCTTTAAATCTTCTAAATTATTTATTCCATTTTTACCATATTTATCGAAATACATTTTGGCATCAACAACTATTTCTCTTGTATTTGTATCATAATCTATCTCTCTTCCAAAGATAATTCCTGTATAATTCAAGTCATACCCTTGAACAGTATGTATAGAGCCAACTTCCTGAAAAGCATTTTGTGAGTTTACCCAATCTTTTTCAGTTTGATTCCATTGAAATTGTAAGCCATCTATTTCAATATCTATAGCATTTTTATCAATTTTTGATTGCCATGGCCATGCATATCCGGCTACCAATCTACATAAACCATGACTTTCCTCTTTTATTTTGAGTTCATTATACAAATCATTTAATGAATCGAAATGTATTAATTCATAATTTTCAATTTGAAAGAATTCTGTTTCTTTCCTTTTGTTATGAAGTAATTCGTCAACGAAAGAAATATAATTATTTCCTCCCTTAACTCTCATTTGTGAAGTCAATGTAAGATTTAGAGTTTTTTGATCGTTCAAAAGCTTAGTAAAATGATTTTCATCAATATCAGAAGGTTTTACAGATTGAGCAGAATCGTAAAAGAAAACTTGATTTTTACTGTTATTTAATATCCAGTCTAATTCATTTCCTGAATCATCTAATCCTAATTTTAGATTATTTTTTTTAAAAGCTCCCATCCAACCAATATTCTTGTATTGCCTCAATCGATGTGCCTCATCTACAATTAACAAATCATATTTTTCATTTAGATTAAATGTCTCCGAAGGATTAATAATCATTGACGGTTTTAAGCCAGGGACTTTTCTAAAAACATTTTTTAATGACTCTCTTAAAGAAGTCATTGCAATTACTAACCCAATTTTGGCGTTCGGATATTTTGATTGAAAAGATCTTATATAACTTATTTCTCTTAATTCATCATCGTTATATTCTTCCAAATCTTCTGAAACATCAGAATGCAAAAGTTTTATTAGATACGTGGCAAGAATAGTTTTACCAGTTCCTGCGCTGCCCTTAATAAAAATTCTGTTAGACTCTTTTAAACATAGGCCATTTAAAATTTCTAAAACAGAATTGTATTGATCTTCATTTAATGATTTGTATGGGGAATATTTAAAAAGTTCAGAATTTTCAATTTCAGTGAGAGATTTACTGACAATTTTCTTTTCAATAAGTTTATTCCATATTTCTTTGAAAAGATCTTTGTATAAATCTTTCTGGTAATAATTATGATTAACCAATCCATAATTTCCATTTTGAAGTTGATAAGTTCCTTCAGAAGTAATGTATTGTATCAAATTTGATTCAATGTCTAAAGTTGCAGATTTATTAAACTTATCACTTCCTATAATCGAAATTTTATTTAAAACGTTGGACTTTTTTGGATTACTGAGATGATTTTGAATTCTATTATAAGCATTGGTTGATTCGCCAACATAGGCAATGCGTTCTGTTTCATTTTGAATGAAATAAACTAATGGCCATTGGTTTTTTACCCAAAGATTTTGGCTTATTTTAGATAAAGAATTTCTATTAAAATCATATTGTTCAGAAACCTCAATAGACAATCCAAATGATAAATTCATAGTTCGTTATATTTCTTAGCTGTTCCTTTAGCCTTATCTACAGGATATTTTTGAGCATTCTTTTTTATCTTTTCTGAAACAATGTCAAAAACATCTAGATTGTGTTTCTCAGCAAGCAAAAAAGTATAGGAAAGTATGTCAGCTATTTCTTCTTTTAAGCGATCTTTATTGATATTTTCTACTTCGTTATCTTTTTTCCATAAAAAAAGCTCATTTAATTCAGCAGCTTCAAGAGAAATAGCTAAAGCTAAATTTTTTGAGTCATGGAATTGTTTCCAGTCTCTTTCATTTCTAAATTGAATTAATTCATTAATGATTTTATTGTACTTATCCATAACTATGTTTGTTATTTTTGAAAATGAAGAATATTTTAAAGCAATAATCTTGATTATAAAGTTCCAAGTAATTTTGAAAAGTTATTCAATTGCTAAAGTATCATTTTTTCAATAAAGATCTCTAATAATTCTTGAATGTACATTGATAAACATTAAAATAATAAAAACGAACAATAAGTATTTCTGCGCTTTTTTTCCTAAAACATATCAAAAAACAAAACCCTCAATCTCCTAAAAGACCAAGGGTTTTAATTTTCAAAAAAAACTAATTACTCCAAATCCAGATAAGGATCTAAAATTTCGGCTAGTTCATTGAGCCAATAGAAGCTGTCTCCAAGTTTGGCAGCGTTTAACTGAATGTTTTCTTGATCGTTTAGAACGCCCAATGCGAGGGTTAGATTTACCTGTCTTATGGCTCTCGCCATATCGAGTGGGTCAATTCTGTCGTTGAAGAAATTCATTAGACCGATTTCGGCTTCTTTTGAAAGGGTTTTGGTACTCATAATCTTAACTTTTAGGGAAATATAAAACCCGCGTAGGTTAGGTGTCCTACGCAGTTAAGAACGCGTTGCAGTTGTTTCCAATACCGCCACCATACCACACGGGCAAACTTTTTTTCTGTAATCATGTCTTAACTTTTAGGACTGCAAATATATTAAAAAAGAAGTTGGTTTAATACTGTAAAAAGTAATACAATTCTTAAATAATAATTTCCCAAAAACTTCCTTTTGAAAATGAGTGCCCTAGCCCCGATAGTAGCGGCATCCTTTTGTGGCGGGGTTCGCCACAAAAGATATAGCGGATAGCAGGAAATAGCTCCTAATCAATATCAATGCTTCATTTTGGCTCAATTTATGGGTTCAGATTAAAATTTTGGTTCTAGAAAAGAAAGGTCATTTTGGCACTTATTTGGTTTCAAATTATAATGTGAAACAAAGTAAGTGGCTGATTTTTAGTTTTATTTATACAGTGAATTTAATTTTATAGGAAAGAATTTTATACGAAGATCGAGAAAATAAATTTTCAATGAATAATCTAACTTTTAAATTTATGAGAAATGCTTTTCTAATATTTGGAGTTTGTTTGAGTGCAATTTTGTTCTCCTGCAAAAAAGATAAAAATACGGAGCAGTCAAGTTCTGAAACTGGAAAGTCTGAAACTGCCGACTCTACATTAATTGCAGATCGAGGTTGGCCTCGCGAAGCTGAAAATAACGGTACAAAACTGGTTTATTATCAGCCTCAGGTAGACGACTGGAAAGATTTTAAAGAAATTACTGCTCGAGTGGCTTTTTCGCTGACTCCAAAAGATGGAAAACAGGTTTTGGGCGTGGCTTCTTTGAAAGCGGAAACTTTGGTAGACAAAGATAACCGAAGCGCTTTTATAAAAAATCTTCAGGTAACCGATATCCGGTTTCCAGCTCTTGACAAAAAGAAAGTTCCTGAAATGGAAAAGCTGTTTAAAGAAACGCTGCCTCAGAGTGGAGATCCTATTTCGGTAGATCGTATATTGGCAGATTTGAGTCATACCAAAAGTCCGCCAAAGGGAATTGCGGCTAAAAACGATCCTCCTGCGATTTTTTACAGCACAAATCCGTCAATTTTGCTTATCGTGCAAGGCGAACCGGTTTTGGTGCCTGTAGAAAAAACGGATATTCAATATGTGGTAAATACCAATTGGGATTTGTTTTTTGATAAAACGACAAAGGATTATTATTTATTGGTAGAGAATATCTGGCTGACTTCGAAAAATGTCGCGGGCAAATGGACCAAAACAACCAAATTGCCTTCGGGTTTAAACAATCTGCCTTCGGGTCAGAATTTTGATGATGTTAAGAAAATGATTCCGCCTCCGTCTTCTGGTGGAGCTCCTGAAGTTTTCTACAGCAATAAACCTGCTGAGTTGATTGCCATAAACGGAAGTCCGAAATTCGTTAAAATTCCAGGAACTAAATTGTTATATATTGACAATACCGAGAATGATGTTTTTGCTGATGAAAACAAAGGTCAGTATTATGTATTATTGTCTGGAAGATGGTTTAAATCTAAAGATCTAACTGGACCGTGGAGTTATGCTAGTAATAGTCTTCCTGCTGATTTTGCTAAAATTCCGAAAGATTCTCCGCGTGCCAATGTATTGTCGTCTGTGCCTGGAACTCAGGAAGCCAATGATGCTGTAATGTTATCGCAGGTTCCAACAACGGCTATTTTAAAGAAATCGGATGCTGAAGCGAAAGTAAAAGTATCGTATGATGGCGGAACACCTCAGTTTAAACCTATCGATGGAACGAAAATGCAATATGCAAGCAACACGCAGGAGAAGATTATAAAAGTAGGCGATTTGTATTATTTGTGCTTTCAGGCGGTTTGGTTTATGTCGACCAGTCCAAACGGACCTTGGAAAACCTGCGATTCTGTTCCGCAAGAAATTTATACGATTCCGCCAAGTTCGCCAGTTTATAATGTTACGTATGTGACGCAAACTACAACCGACACAACGGTTGAAAGTAGTGCAACAGCAGGTTATTTAGGTGCTTTTATTATTGGTGCAACATTTGGCGCTATATTAACTTATGGCACAGGATGGTATTATCCGCCTTATATGTATTACGGCGGACTGTATCCAATCTATCGTCCGTGGCCTTATGCGTACGGAGGAGGAGCGGTTTACAATCCGTGGACGGGAGGTTATGCCGCAGGAAGACGTGTTTACGGGCCTTATGGAGCTGCGGGAACTTCGGCTTGGTATAATCCTGCAACGGGAAGATACGGTCGTTCTGCAAGTGTGCAAGGATGGTATGGCGGACGCACGGCTGCAAGTACATACAATCCGTGGACGGGAAATTATGCGAGAACCAATCAAGGGCATAATGCGTATGCGCAATGGGGACATTCGGCTGCGACAAACGGAAATCAGTGGGCGCAGACGGGACATATCACTACACGACGCGGAACAGCGATTGGTTATGAAACTTCTGGTGGAAATAAAGGTGTAATTACACACAGAAGAGGCGGAGGAACTACAATTCATACCAATAATAATCTCTATGCTGGTCACGACGGACATGTTTATAAAAGAGATGCCAACGGAAACTGGAGTCATTATAACAACGGAAACGGTGGCTGGACACAAGCGGGAACTTTGGGATCATCCAAAAAAGCGGGTGAAGGGATTCAGAATAGAGCCAATCAAGGACTTGGCGCAAATGGAGCAGGAGAAAGAATTCAGCGTGACAGACCTAATGAAGGACTTGGAGCAAATGGAGCAGGTGAAAGGATTCAGCGCGACAGACCTAATGAAGGACTTGGGGCAAATGGTGCAGGCGAAAGAATTCAGCGTGATAATTTGCCAAAAGCGGGTCAAAATCTAGGAGGTGAAACTCGGATGGGAGACGGAATGCAACGCGATAATTTCCCTAAAGCAGATCAAACACTCGGACAGCCCAATAAACCGCTTGGAGAACCTGGACGTCCAGATATTACAAACGATCTTGATCGTTCGGCTATGTCAAGAGATCGAGGTGAAATGCAAACCCGAAATTTCCAAAATATCCAAAGAAGTGGAGGCGGATTTAATGGCGGTGGCTTCGGCGGCGGAGGTTTTAGAGGCGGCGGAGGTGGCTTTAGAGGCAGAAGATAAAAGTGAAGGTTAATTTTAATTCAGAAAATCAGGATGGCGGTTAAATGCTAAGCCTGATTTTTTTTTGAAATTTCAATTTTTGAAAACCCAAATTCCAAATCAAATAATCGGAATTTTGAACTTCAATTTTTTTCCGATTTTCCTTATATTTAACATTCAAAAAATCAGATAGATGAATTCTAACAAACTTTTATTGGGTCTTTTATTTGCGGTACAAATAGTATTAGGGCAGACGAAATCAGATTCTATTTTAAAACAGCTGAGTAAACAGCATCAGTTTGCTAAAATGGACAGTCTTAACAGCAAGGAAAAGGGTAAAGATTATTATTTCTATAAAGGATTATATGCCAATGTGTGTAATAAACCAAAGCTGTCAAATCAGTATTTGGACAGTCTGAAAAATAACGAACTTATAAATAGTTATGAATTTACAAAGCTGAAAGATGATAATTATATCAAACTCTTTAGTTATAATTCTGCTTATATGGCTTCTAAAGTTTTGACGATGAAATTTCAGCAGCGTTTTACCAAAGAAGAACTTCAGGATGAAATAAATACACAGCAAATTTGGAAGACGCTTAGAGGTACTAGGCCACAATCTATAGATAAGTTTACTAAAATTACTGTTGCCGCTGTAAAAGACAAAGCGGGTTTGATTACAACAGAGGTTAAAGTAAAAGATACGGTGTCTCATTTTGTTTTTGATACTGGAGCAGGAATTAGCTGTATTACAGAAAGCATTGCAAAGAAAATGGGATTTAAAATTCTTCCAGACAATGATATTTCGGTGGAGAGTTTTACAGGACAGAAAAACAAAGTCCGTATTGGTGTCGCGTCGGAGATTAATTTAGGAGAATTAAAAATTTATAACGCAGTGTTTTTAGTATATCCCGATAAGGCTTTTACTTTTGCAGATGGAGCGTATGTGATTAACGGAATTATTGGTTTTCCGATAATAAAAGAGTTAGGAACGATTACAATTGAAAAAGATAAACTTACCTTTTCTAAAGAATTAGAATCTGAAACAAACGAAAAAAACTTGTTTGTAGACGAACTAAGAGCGATTGTAATGCTGAAGTATAAAAGCAAAACCTTGCCATTTAACTTTGACAGTGGTGCAAAAGTAAGTTTGTTTAACAGAGCGTTTTATGAAACTTTCAAAACGGATCTTGATTCTATAGGTGCTTTAGAAACGACAAAATCCGCTAGTGCCGGTGCAGAAGTTGTTTCGACGGAAGTTTTGGTTTTAAAAGATCAGCCAATATCACTTGGAAATAAAATTATTCAGCTTCCAAAAATGGAAATTTCCCCAAAGGATTACGGTGTTTATGGCGAAGTAAACTATGGGAATATTGGTCAGGATGTACTTGGCCAATTTGAAAAGGTCATGATTAGTTTTGATGGTAATTATTTAAAATTAGAGAACTAAAATTAGCCACAGAAGGATTATATAAGTCAGGAATAGTAGTAACATACTAGTCCTGACTTTTTTTTTGATAACTGTTTATTTAACCGCAATGTTCGCAATCCCGATAGCTATCGGGATACGCAAAGCACGCAAAGCTGTGCGAATTTTTATTATAGCCACAGATTTCACAGATTATAAAGATTAGAAATCCTTTTAATCTTTATAATCTGTGGCAAAAGAATAAAGATAAAGCTGTGCGAATTTTTATTATAGCCACAGATTTCACAGATTACCACAGATTAGATAATCCTTATAATCCTAATAATCTGTGGCAAAAAAAATAAAAACAAAGCTTTGCGTTCTTTGCGTTTTTATAAAATTCCTATAAGCAAAAAAACTTTGCTCCCGATAGCTATCGGGATTGCGGTTAAACCTCAAACATTTCACATCTTACAAATCACAACTCACGCGCTGTCCAGTTCACCTTAGAGTTTGTCCGTTTCACCTATTTTCTGATTTCGTAAGAAGGGTTATCGAAATACTTTTGACAAAGAAATTAACGAAAACAAATAATTTAAATCAGAAGTTATGGAAACGAAAAAACAAAAAACATGGGTTATAATCGCAATTATTGTTTTAGGAATCATTGCCTTTTTAGTTCCGAATCAGATTGCAGCTCAAGGAGTAAAACGCGTCGATTTGCAAAAACATGATCTAAGTACTCTAGGAAAAGAAATGGTTCAGGCACGAATAGATTTTGACGGACATTCAGCTTTTGGAAAGCATTCTCACCCAGGCGAAGAAGTCATTTATGTTGTTGAAGGTTCGCTGGAATATCAGATCGAAGGCGAAAAACCTGTAACATTAAAAGCAGGCGAAGTACTTTTTATTCCGGCAGGCGTGGTGCATTCGGCTAAAAATAATACAAATGCTAAAGCATCAGAACTGGCGACTTATATTGTAGAAAAGGGGAAACCGATACTTGTAATGAAAAACTAAAAATTTTAACCGCAAAGTACGCAAGGCTTTTTTACTATTGGTTTCTGCTGAAATGCGTAAAGTTCGCAAAGCTTTGTGTTGAAAGTTTTGCCACAGATTAAAATGATTTCCACAGATTATTAAATTCTTTTAATCTTTATAATCTGTGGCAAAAATAACTAAGCGCAAAGCTTTGTAAAAAACTTAGCGAACATTGCGTAACTCTTAGCGCTCTTTGCGGTTAAAAAACAAAGCCTGTCCATTTCACCCTCAACTTTGTCCACCTCACCTTTTTTACCTTTTAAAACAAGCATTGTCAAAATACCTTTGACAAAGAAATTAACTGATAATCAACTAATCAAATAATAAAAATTATGAAAACACTATCAAATATTCTAATCGCTATTCTTTTTATGAATGCAACTTTCACTCAAGCACAAACTTCAAAACAAAAAACAATTGAAGTAAGCAGTTCACTTGGAACATTAAAACAAATCAACGCTGGATTATTAAATGTTGGTTATACAGAAGCAGGTCCGTCAAACGGAACTCCAGTGATATTACTTCACGGTTGGCCTTACGATATTCACAGTTATAACGAAGTCGTTCCGATTTTGGTTTCAAAAGGTTATCACGTTTTTGCACCTTATTTACGCGGATTCGGAACAACGACTTTTCTATCAAAAGAAACTTTCAGAAACGGTCAGCAAGCAGCTTTAGCAAGTGATATTATCGCTTTTATGGATGCACTAAAAATTGACAAAGCCGTAATTGGCGGTTTCGATTGGGGCGCGAGAACAGCGGTTGTCGTATCATCACTTTGGCCAGAACGTGTGAAAGGTTTGGTTTCTGTAAGTGGTTATTTGGTGGTGAATTTAGAAGCAAACTTAAAACCGATTCCTCCAACAGCCGAATTAGGATGGTGGTACCAATATTATTTCGCAACCGAGAGAGGAAAACAAGGTTACACTCAAAACACGTACGATTTTAATAAACTAATTTGGAAAATTGCTTCTCCGTTATGGAATTTTGACAAAGCAACTTATGATCAAACAGCTCAATCTTTTGACAATCCCGATCACGTAGCAATCGTGATTCACAATTACAGATGGAGACAGTCTCTAGAAGCAGGTGAAGCTAAATACGATAATCTAGAAAAACGCCTTGCTGCAAAACCAGAGATTAAAGTTCCAACCATTACAATAGGAAGTGATTTTGATGGCGCTTTCGCGGATGGAAAAGCCTACGCAAACAAATTCACAGGAAAATACGAGCACAGAATTCTAAAAGGAATCGGACACAACGTTCCGCAAGAAGATCCAAAAGCGTTTGCACAAGCGATAATTGACGCAGATAATTTAAAATAAATTCCAATTTTTTAAATCCCAAATTCCAAAATCAATAACAAAAAATAATAACTATAAACATTTCACATTTTACAAATAACATTTTACAAAAAAATCATGGGAACAAAAATTTTATACACAGGAAAAACACACACAACAGGCGGTAGAGAAGGAGCTTCTCAAAGTTTAGACGAACAATTGAATATTAAATTAAGCGCACCGGGATCTTCGCGTCCGGGAACAAATCCAGAGCAGTTGTTTGCTGCAGGATGGTCGGCTTGTTTTATTGGAGCTTTAGGAATTGCAGCTTCTAAACTTGACGTTAGACTTCCAGCCGAAACCGCTGTAGATGCCGAGGTAGATTTATGCGTAATAGAAGGAGAATATTCGCTTCAGGCAAGATTAAATATTAGTCTTCCAGGAATTGATATTTCAACAGCAGAAGCTTTGGCGGCGCAAGCGCATCAGACTTGCCCATATTCTAAAGCAACGAGAGGAAATATAAACGTTGAGATTAATATTCTTTAAATTTAGTTGATGGTTATTGGTTGATAGTTGTTGGCTTTTTAAAATAATGCAATCTATCAACCGGCAACTATCAACCAAAAACAAAAAACATGAAACTACTAATCACTTTTATAATGCTATTTTTCTCAATAGGGAATAGCATTTTCAGTCAGAACACAGATAAAAAAGGTTTTGCACTATTAGAATTATATACTTCGGAAGGCTGTTCGAGTTGTCCGCCAGCAGATGAATTGTTGGGAAAAATTCAGAATGAATACCGAGATAAAAATGTTTTTGTATTGGCGTATCATGTAGATTATTGGGACAAGCAAGGTTGGAAAGATATTTTTAGTAGTGCCGATTTCACCAAAAGACAATATGATTACGCTCAATTTCTAGGAAAAGAACCAATCTACACGCCTCAAGTAATCATTAACGGAAAAACAGATTATATAGGTTCTCAAGAAACGAGTTTGCGAAACGGAATTAAATCGGCACTTTCTAAACAAGCTCTAGCAAGTTTAAATTTAGAAGCAAATCAAAATGAAAATTCAATTTCTGTAAATTATAGTGTTGAAGGCACTTCAAAAAATAGTCGTCTATTGCTTGCAGTTGTTCAGAAAGAAGCCAAAAGTAATGTAAAAAGAGGCGAGAATGCACATCGTATTTTATCGCATTATCAAATTGTTCGGAATCTGCAATCTGTAGATTTAAATAAAAATAAAAAAGGAACGGCATCTGTTCATCTTCCTAAAAATTACAATGCACAGGATTTTGAAATTATTGGCTTTGTTCAAGATATGAATTCAGGTGCTATTTTGGGAGTTAAACGGGTTTGATTTTTTTGTGTCACGGGGATTTCTTTGCTTTCAGTTTGCCACACAGTTTGTCATCCCGAGGAACGAGGGATCTCCACGAGTAGCTCTACAAAGATTGTCGATTTTGTTTGCGGAGTTTCTTACGGAGATCCCTCGTTCCTCGGGATGACAAAAAATGAGAATAGAAAGCTTTGCGAGATTAAAATTTATCTGCTTACATCTCCTAAAATCATTAAAAATCTGCGTCAAATCTTTTTCAAATAAACTTATCTTTGATCATAACAAACCAATTACAATATGGAAAAAACAAAACGTTTTCAGGTTTCGCTCAAAGTCATTTGGGGAAGTTCGATTGCATTGGCAGTTATGGCTTCGATACCTAAATTATTTGATGCCGATTCTACACTTGGAGACCTTATTATAAATTCTTCGATTACGCTGTTGTTTTCCCTTTTTATATGGTATTACAACATTTACAGTTTGCCAAAGTTTTCTGCTAATCATGCCAATAAAAGTCTCTTTAATTGGAAACTTTTACTGAGTGTTATTTTGGGGATTGTTTTAATGGTGATTTTAGTAATTGCGCATCAGGAACTGTTTCAGGTTTCAAAAATGGATGCGCCAATCATGTTTGAACTTCGTGGAGTTTTAATCAACTTGATTGTGTATATGTTTCTGCATTTGCTTTTTCAAAATTATCAGACACAGCAAATGGGAGTTGAGCTAGAACGTACAAAAGCCGTAAATCTTGGTGCTCAATACGAATTATTGAAACAGCAGGTAAATCCGCATTTTTTGTTTAATAGTTTGAATACGCTAAAATCGATGGTGGATATCCAAGATCCGCAGAGTTCAGATTTTATCTTAAAATTATCCGATTTTTATCGTTTTACGTTAGAAAGTAGAAAAATGGATTTGATTCCGCTTCGCGAAGAACTTCAGATTTTAGATTCTTATGTATATCTGTTAAAAGCGCGTTTTGAAGACGGATTTGTCTTAGAAAACGTAATTGATTCGAAACAATACGATTCGGCAATTCCGCCTTTTACGCTGCAGTTATTAATTGAAAACTGTATCAAACACAATGTCGTTTCTTTAGACAAACCTTTAAAAATAAGACTTTATACAGAAAACGAGTTTCTGGTAGTTGAAAATAAAATTCAGCTCAAAAGAGGCGCCGTGTCTACAGGTGTTGGTTTAGATAATATCAACCAGCGTTTTATGCACCTGATTCATAAAGAAATCGAAATTGACAAAGACGAAACTACCTTTAAAGTAAAAATACCCCTAAATTATGACTATCATAATAATTGAAGATGAAGTAAAAACAGCCAAAGCACTTGGCCAATTAATTCTGAGCATCAGACCCGATGTTCAGATTTTGTCTTATATACAAAGCATTGACGGCGCAGTAGATTATCTTTTAGAAAAAGATCAGCCCGATCTTATTTTTATGGATATTCAGCTGGCAGACGGTCAGTGTTTTGAGATTTTTAAGAATGTTGAGGTTTTGTCGCCTGTAATTTTCTGTACTGCTTTTGATGATTATGCGATTGAAGCATTCAAATCAAACGGAATTGATTATGTTTTGAAGCCTTTTTCGAGAGATAGCATTTCGCAGGCTTTAAAGAAAGCGGGAGAACTAAAAAACTTCTTTCAGAGAAACAAAAAGGCCATTCCCGATTTTGATTATTTATTGACTAGAACTGGTGAAAATAAAGGTAAAAGCAGCTTTTTAGTTTTCAAAAACAACAAATATCAAACCGTTTTAACGGAGAATATTGCGTTTTTCTTTATCAAAAATGAAACGCCAACGATTATGACTTTAGATAAAAACGAATATCCATTAACACAGTCGTTAGATGAAATTTATAAGCTTTTATCTCCAATTCAGTTCTTTAGAATCAACCGACAATATTTGGTTAATTTTTCAGCAATTCGCGAAGCAGAACATTATTTTTCGCGTAAAATAATCGTGAAATTAAGTGTTCCGACAGAAGAAAAAATATTGGTTGGAAAAGAAAAAGCAACCGCATTTTTAAGCTGGTTAGAAAACCGATAAAACCAATTAATTCATCATTTTCTGAGATAAACTAATTGGCTTGATTTTATAATCCTGGAAACATAAAACAGCTTATGAAAAACAAAGCTGAAAGTATAAAACAGAGAATTAGAATGATTTTTTTCATTGCAAAAAATTAAATTTAAAGTTCGTAGAGACCATATCAAAAGCTTAGTTTCTCTTTTTTAAGCTTCAGAGAAGCGAAATATTTATAGAAAAAAGTATGCGGTTACAATATAAAGCTCCGGAGGAGTGACATATTTCATGATCTTTAATATATGTCGCTCCGCTGGAGCTTGTTTTATATGTCTATTTGAAATTCTATAAATATTTTACCCCGCTGAGGCTCTTCTTTATAAATTGGTTTTTAATATTCAGTTAAATACAAAAGAACTTTCCTTTGAGAAAGCTTCTTGTTTTTTCTATCTCTATTAAAAGTTTTCGGTAGACGGAGTATAAGTTGCTGTATAAAATTTTCTATACATTGCATACGTTACGCTTACCATAATAAAGGCAATAATCGCATCTGTCGCAGCACCAAAACCTAAAACGGCAATTTTTGAAAAGAAAGCAAAGATGATATCGAAAAATACACCTGCGAAAACCCATTCTTTCAATCGTAATAATTTGTTCGGAATTAAAAGTGTAATAACACCAGCTACTTTAAAAACGCCAAGGATATAAATAAAATGTGCTGGATAACCCAATTGTTGTGTAATTCCCCAAACCAATGGATTGTTTGTTAATTCGAAGAAACCACTTGCGCCAAACCATAAAGAAGTTAATACTGCGCCTGTCCAATAGATAATTTTTGTTGTTTTTGAGTTCATGATTTTGATATTTAAAGTTATTTAACGGTACAAATGTGCGTTGAAAGCCTTAAAAACGAAATCGGAAACTTGTTGAAACGGACAAACTTTAGGGTGAACTGGACAGGGAGAGAGGTGGTGTTTTTTTATCGCAAAGTGCGCTAAGGTTTTTTTATATAAATTCTGGAGATTTTAAGTTCACAAAGGTTTATTTCACGCAGATTTTAAATGATTTAAGCAGATAAGCGCAGATTTTTTTAAGATTTAAAAATTAAAATCTGCTAAAACCTGCAGGATCTGCGTGAAACAAAATCATTTTAATCTTATTAATCTGTGGCTTTAAAAATATAATCCTTCGTGACTTAGCTTTCGATAGCTATCACGATTACGAGTAATTTTCATCAGCTTTATCTATACAGCTTTGCGATCTTTGCGTTTTTACAAATTCCAACGGGTAAAAAACCTTGCGTGCTTCGCGGTTAAATCACACCTGCATTTTATCTTTTTTAAAGTAAGAAACAAAAAAGGAAAGGCTATTTTTTCAGGAATGATATTTTACGGTTGGGTCGTGAAAATTGATTATTCAGTTATATAAAAAAGGTTTAAAGCATATAATTGAGCAATTTTGCAGAAAGCTTAATTCTATTTTTTATGATTTCACCTCTTACTATAATCGCCGCGACAAATTTTTCTGATATTGCAAATAACGCCGTTGCCTACGCAGCTGGACTAGCAAAAGCTACTGGCGCAAAATTGGTTTTATTTAATTCGTTTTCTTTAAGTGTACACAGTGCCAACTCACATATCACTGCAGATGCAATGCAAAAGCAGATTGACAGAGCTATTTCTAAGCTTGAGAATGCAGCCAAAGAAATAGCTGATTCGCATCAAATTGAAACCGCTTCAATTTGTACTTATTCTTTTCTTGAAGATGAACTTCCTATAATTATCAAAGAAACAAATGCAGATGTTGTGGTAATGGGAATGGCAGAACGTTCTTTTGAACAGGAATTATTAGGGAATTCAACTACAACAGCGATTAAAAGTTTGCTTATTCCGGTTTTAGCTGTTCCAGAAAATGCACGTTTCTTAGATATCAAAAAGGTATTGTATGCTTGTGATAGCTTAAGTTTTTCGGCTATTAAAAAGTTTAGCTGGATCAAAAATGCTCTTGGAGATTTTGGCGCGGAAATTGAGTTCTTTAGCGTAGACGATAAATTAGATGATTTGAAAGAAGAACAGCACAGAATTTTAATGAATTCGAATATCGAAAAAGAATTTGAAGACGTAAAATACATGTATAAAACGGTAAGATCGAATGCCGTTATTAACGAAATTAGAAAAGAAATTAAAAATTATGAGGCCGATTTGCTGATTATGGTGCCTCAAAAGTATGGTTTCTGGGATTCTTTAGTCCACAGAAGCAAAACTAGGATTCTGGCAGCGGGTCTTGATATCCCATTATTGTCGTTTCCGAATTATTAAAGATTGATTTGATTTAAAAATAATGATATAAAAATTACAAGGTTTTTTTGAGGAAATTTTATCAAAATAAATTTTAACAGATTTTTTTTGATTTTAGGGATTCTATAATTTTGAGGGTTGATTGCCGAATTTCAAAAGTATATTTTAACATTTAAGGCAGTTTTGTTAATTATTCTTAATTGTCTGCTTGTTTCAGATATTTTTAAATTAATTTTGTGGCACTCTAAAAACTTAATGCAGATAGGTTTTTTTATCAGTATGGCAACAGCTAAAAATTGGGAATTATCTGCAAACTGAAACCGCATTGTATGATTTTAAAAATAAAATAAATTAAAGGTTCTGTACCGAGTACTACCGAGAGAAGGCTTTGTGTAGGTTTTTAATTTATTTTAATTGGATTTTGTATAATGTTTTTAGTTTGTTAAGATTTTTTTAAACATCATTTCTCAGAAAAAGTTATTGCCATCAGATTTAATTAGCTTTTAAGGAATACTGGTGCAGTTTCCTGCGATGGCTCTAAAAGATTTTATTCCTTGATATGAGCTGTTAAAAAGAAGAAAAAGGTAAAAGCATTGGGTTCTAAGAGTACAAAGCTTAAAAAAAAACAAAAAACAATGAGCGCAGTAATTACAGCTATAGGTGGTTACGTACCATCATCAATTCTGACCAACAAGAAAATTTCAGAAACAGTCGATACATCGGAGGAATGGATCATCAAAAGAACTGGAATTAGAGAACGTAGAATCGCAGACGACGATACAGCAACATCTGATCTTGCCGCAGCGGCGATTGAAAATCTTATCGAAAATTATAATGTAGATCGCGAAGAAATAGAAGCGTTGCTTGTAGCTACAGCAACTCCTGATCACATTTTGGCGCCAACAGCAAGTATTGTTTGCGATAAAAGCGGACTTACAAATGCTTTTGGAATTGACATGAATGCAGCTTGCAGCGGATTTTTGTATGCACTAGAAATGGGAGCAAACATGATCGAAAGCGGTCGCTACAAAAAGTTAATCATCGTTGGAGCAGATAAAATGAGCTCTATCGTAGATTATGAAGATCGTAATACTTGTATTCTTTTCGGAGATGGAGCAGGAGCTGTTTTATTAGAAAAAACAGAATCTGATGCAGGTTTAATGAAAACGATTCTTAAAACAGACGGAAGCGGTGTTTCTTCTTTGGCTGTACCAGCTGGAGGTTCTAGAAATCCAACTTCTATGCAGAGTCTTTTGCACAGAACACACTATTTAAAACAAGACGGAGCTTTTGTATTTAAAAGAGCGGTGGCTGCAATGAGCCAGGTTTCGCAAGATGCTTTGGCAAAAAATGAGCTAGAAGCAGACCAAATTGACTGGGTAGTTCCACACCAAGCTAATTTGAGAATTATTACGGCTGTAGGCGAAAGCTTAGGAATTGATTTTGAAAAAGTAAAAGTAAACATTGATCGTTACGGAAATACAACATCTGCAACAGTTCCCTTGTGTTTGTGGGATTTCAAAGACGATTTTAAAGAAGGACAGAATGTATTGATAACTACTTTTGGAGCAGGATTTTCATGGGGAGCAACTTGCTTGAAATGGGGTGTTATGCGTGAGAGAAAATCAGTTGAAACTATTACAGCCATCAATAAGGCAGAAGGTGTTTTAGTAGAACACTAATAAATAGGATTTTTCAATTTTTACAAGTTGGGTGAATTAATGGGGAGAAAGAACCAAAATAAAAAATCGAGCAAGAATTTTTTCTATAAGTACTACAGGGTTATAGTAATTCCAGCCGTTTTTTTGGTCTATCTTTCGTCTTATTATTTCTTGAATCCGTATAGAAATTTTGAAGAGGAAGGTTTGCTCGACTTAGATCAGACCTTCGATATCTTCATTATTTTATTGTATTGCGCCATACTTACAGAACTCACTTTGTTTGTTGGCCGAAAATTAAACTATTATATAAGCTGGGAACAAAATCCGGCTTTTAGGGCCATTGCCCAATTCATCTGCTTAATTGCAGGAAATATACTTTTAAATTACTTTTTTTCATGGCTTTGGGATTATTTATATCCATGTACAGCTTTAGAAGTAAATGATTTGGTTACCATTTGGCAGTCTAAAATTATGGCAGCCATAATTTCGCTTTTCATAAGTGCTATTCATACCGGAATATTTCTGCTGAACAGATGGCGTTTAAATGCTATAGAAACCGCTGAATTAAAAGTTAAAGCATCAGAATTGCAAGAAGCAGTAACGCGCTCGAAATTAGAATCTTTAAAAATGCAGTTAGATCCGCATTTTGTTTTCAATAATTTCAGCACATTAACCGAATTGATTTATAAAGATCAGAAAGAAGCGGCTTCGTTTTTAGAAAATATAACGAGAGTATATCGTTATATGATTTCGAACTCTAATAAAGATACTATTACCGTAAAAGAAGAAATAGAATTTCTTAATGCTTATTTTTATTTATTAAAGAAAAGACTCGGGGATAAAATCGATTTAATAATTGAGGTTGATTCTCTTTCTTTAGCACTTCATTTACCGCCTTTGACCTTGCAGTTGTTGGTAGAAAATGCAGTAAAACACAATATGGCAACATTGGCCAATCCGCTTACAATTACTGTTTTTTCTGATTCTGGAGATATTATTGTTCGTAATAACTTGCAGCGAACTGCTGGAAAAAGTCTGGTTTCAACAGGAATTGGAAATAAAAACATCGAATTTCGTTATAAAATTTTATCCGAAAGAATGCCGATTTTTAATGAATCAAGCAGCTATTATGAGGTACGTCTGCCATTAATTTAAAAGTTATGAAAATTTTAATTGTAGAAGATGAAAGTATTAACGCCAGCCGTTTAAAAAGACTGCTCGAAGAACTAGAACCTAATTGTGAAATTTTAGGAATCATTGATACTGTTGTGGATACAGTAGAATGGTTAAAATCGAACCCTTGTCCAGATTTGATCACAATGGATATTCGTCTAGCCGACGGATTAAGTTTTGCAATTTTTGATGAAATCAATATCACTTGTCCAGTCATTTTTACGACAGCGTATGACGAATATGCGATTCGCGCTTTTAAGGTTAACAGCATCGATTATTTGATGAAACCTATCGAAAAGAACGAATTGGAATTTGCCTTATCTAAATTTAAATCTTTAAATAAAAACGAATCCAACGTAACCAATATCGCTGGAATTTTAAAAGAACTGATTGAAAAGCCAGTTTTCAGAATGCGCTTTTTAGTAACCTATCGAGATGGCTACAAAAGCGTAGACGTTTCAGATATCGACTTTATATATTCTGAATTCAAAACCAGTAATTTATTCCTTAAATCTGGTGTCATTATTTCTATTCCGCAAACTATGGAAGAACTGGAGCAGGAATTGGATCCGAATATCTTTTTCCGTGCCAACCGTCAGTTTTTCATTCGTGCCGAAAGCATCAAATCTATTGCGAACTACTTCAACGCAAAACTTAAAATTCAACTAAAACTAGATCCCGAACGAGAGGTAATCATTAGTCGTGAAAAAACTCCTTTCTTTAAACAGTGGATGGATAGGTAAGAAAGGTGCTAAGGTTCTGAGATGCTGAGATTCTAAGGTTTTTTGTTTTCTACGAAAAGTTTGTTGCGTACTATTTGTCATCCTGACGGAGGAAGGATCACACTAGAAACTCGACAGAGATTGTCCCGTCATACGTTGCGGAATTCCGTGTGTGATCCTTCCTCCGTCAGGATGACAAAGAATGCATCAAAATCTTTTCAATCAGCGAGAAATAATCCTTTTTAATCCTTTAATCTGTGGCATAACAAAACTTCGCGACTCTGCGACTTTGCGAGATTCCTTTTCATTATTCTAAAAAAAACTTAGCGTCTTAGCGTCTTTGAGGCAAAACAAAAAGCTGAGAACCTTAGCATCTTAGCCACTTAGCACCTTAAAAAAAAATCCTCCGTTTCAGTATCAAAATATGTCGTTTGGGTAAATTTCTTCCTTAAAAAAACGGTTTTACGCTGTTATTTTGCTGCCAAATTTGAGGTAATTCATTTAAAAATGAAAAGTAAAATGACAAAACAGTTTTTTAAAAATAATAAAGCAATTGGCAGGATTGCAATTTTATTGATAATGATCTCCCTTTCTTCATGCGGAAAAAGCGGAGATGCACAAATGGCCCCTCCAAAGCCAGAAGTAGACTTTCTTCAGACCAATTCGGTTACAGGAGAAATAGAAAAGAAATATCCAGGAACAGTCGAAGGTACTGTAAACGTTGATATAAAAGCTCAGGTTTCAGGATATCTTGAAGCTATTTATGTAAAAGAGGGAGACTATGTAACCAAGGGACAATCTCTTTTTAAAATTAAAGGCGATGTTTATGCTGAACAAGTAAATAATAGCCGTGCAGCTTACAAAAGCGCTTTAGCTAATCAGGCCAATGCGAAATTGGAAGTAGAGAAAATCAAACCTCTGGTTGAAGGAAAAGTTTTCTCAGACATGCAGTTAAAAACAGCTCAAGCCAATTACGAAGCCGCAACAGCACAAGTAGCACAAGCAAAAGCCGCTTTAGGATCATCTCAGTTAAATGCCGATTTCTCTTTGATTAAAGCTCCTGTGAGCGGCTATATTAGCCGTATTCCAAACCGTATCGGAAACTTGGTTACGCCAAATGATGCCGTTCCATTAACGACACTTTCAGAGATTAATAGCGTATTTGTATATTTTTCTTTGACAGAAGCAGATTATTTGGCTTTTTCAAAAGATCCAAAAAGCAATCAGACTGTAAGTTTAATTATGGCCGATGACAGCGAGTACGATCAAAAAGGAAAATTGGAAGTGGCCAGCGGAAACATTGATCGTGCCACAGGAACAATTGCCTTAAAAGCCATATTTCCAAACCCTAAAAAAGAATTGCGTTCTGGAGGTTCGGCAAGAATTGTCTTGAACAAAAGTTTATCATCTGTAATTACAGTTCCAATGGCGAGCGTAAAAGACATTCAAGATAAATTTTTTGTATTTATTCTGAAAGAAGGAAACAAAATAGCCATGGTTCCAATTGAAATCGCGGGAAGCGCTGGAGCAGATTATTTTGTAAAATCTGGTTTGAAAGCTGGAGATAAAGTGGCACTCAATAATATCGATGTCCTTTATGATGGGATGGAAGTCGTTCCAAAAATCGCTGCTAAAAACACCAGCAGTAAATAATTTTTCATTCAATAAAATAACATTTCCATGTTAAAGAAAATAATAGACAGGCCAGTATTGGCCACAGTTATCTCTATTGTACTGGTTATACTGGGGATTATAGGTCTTACCAGATTATCGGTAACGCGATTTCCAGATATTTCGCCACCAACTGTTATGGTAAGCGGTTCGTATCCGGGAGGAAATAGTGAAACCGTTATTCGTTCGGTAGTAACGCCTTTAGAAGAGCAGATTAACGGAGTTGAGAATATGCAGTACATTAAATCTACTGCGAGTAATGACGGATCTTTTTCGATCAGCGTCATTTTTAAACAAGGCGTAGATCCAGATCAGGCTGCGGTAAACGTACAGAACAGAGTACAGCAAGCAACGCCAAAACTGCCTCAGGAAGTTATCCGTATGGGATTAACGACTTCAAAACAGCAAAATAGTATGATTGTTATTTTCAACTTGTATACAGATGATAATAGCAAATACGACGAGCTGTTCCTGCAGAATTACGCCAATATCAATTTAGTGCCTCAAATGAAACGTGTTCCGGGAGTAGGACAGGTTCAGATTTTCGGGCAGAAAGATTATTCAATGCGAATCTGGCTAGATCCTCGTAAAATGGCCAATGCAGGTTTGGTTCCGTCAGATGTAACTCAGGCTATTGCGGAACAGAGTTTAGAATCGGCTCCTGGTAAATTGGGAGAAGAATCTTCAGCGGCATTAGAATATGTAATTCGTTACAAAGGAAAAAAGAACAAACCAGAGCAATATGAAAATATTGTCGTTAAAAACGTTGGAAGCAATGTTCTAAGACTTAAAGATGTAGCGCGAGTAGAATTTGGTTCTATTTCGTACAGTGGTGATAATAAATCGAATAGTAAAAATGCCGTTACGATGGCGATTTTACAAACTTCGGGTTCTAATGCCAATGACATCGAAATCGGAATTAATAAAGAAGTAGAACGATTGTCTAAATCTTTTCCTCCGGGTATTAAATACGTTAACGTAATGAGTACCAAAGAAAGATTGGATGAAGCAACAGGACAGGTAAAATCGACCTTGTTAGAAGCCTTTATTCTAGTATTTATTGTAGTATTTATTTTCCTTCAGGATTTTCGCTCGACGATTATTCCGGCTATTGCGGTTCCGGTTGCGATTGTGGGAACGTTTTTCTTCCTGTTGGTTTTCGGATTTACGATTAACATTTTAACGCTTTTTGCTTTAGTTCTAGCGATCGGAATTGTGGTCGATGATGCGATTGTAGTTGTTGAAGCGGTGCATAGTAAAATGGAAGAAGACGAAGGAATTTCAGCCAAAGAAGCAACACACAGTGCAATGGCAGAAATTACGGGAGCGGTAATTTCGATTACTCTGGTCATGTCAGCGGTATTTATTCCGATTGGATTTATGACAGGATCTTCAGGGATTTTCTACAAGCAATTTGCTTATACATTGGCGATTGCTATTATCATTTCGGCTGTAAACGCTTTGACGCTAACCCCTGCATTATGTGCGCTTTTGCTAAAAAATCACGGACATAAACATGGAGATAATAATGAACATAAAACAAGTTTCAAAGATCGTTTTTTCGTTGGATTCAATACAAGTTTCAACAATTTAACGGGAAGATATATCAAAGGTGTTCGTTTCTTAATTGGAAGAAAATGGCTTGCTGCAGGAGTAGTTACAGGAATAACTGCCATTGCGGTATATACCATGATGTCTACGCCAAAAAGTTTTGTGCCTCTTGAAGATGATGGTTTCATGGTATACAGTTTATCAATGCCGCCAGGAACGGCGCTTGATCGTACAACTGCTGTAATTCAAAAATTAGAAAAAGAATTGGCTCCAATAGAAGCTATAGATGTTAATACGAGTATTACAGGATTCAATATTTTGAGCAATAGTGCCAGTCCTGCTTATGGATTAGGTTTTATAAAACTGAAGCCAAAAAAAGAGAGGGGAGCAGTTAAGGATATTGAAGAGATCATGAATATCGTAAGCGGAAAACTGGCAAAAATTAAAGAAGGTCAGATTATGGTTTTCAGAATGCCTCCAGTTGAAGGTTTTGGGGTAACGAGTGGTGCTGAGATTGTGTTGCAGGATAGAATGGCGAGAAGTCCAGAAACTTTAAAAGCCATGTCTGATAAAGTGATCGCACAGATTATGAAACAGCCTGGAGTGCAATATGCTTACACGACTTTTAGAGCCGATTATCCACAGTTGGAATTGGAAGTTGACGAAGATAAAGCGCGTCAAATGGGGGTAAATATCAAAGAACTTTTAGGAAATATCCAAACCTATTTTGCAGGAGATCAATCAGCTGACTTTTCGAGATTTGGTAAGTTTTACCGTGTGAATGTAAAGGCCGACGGTATTTTTAGAATGGATGAAGATGCGTTTAATGAAATTTTCGTTAGAAATGGCGATATGCAGATGGTTCCAGTAAAATCAATTGTGAAGTTCCACAAAGTGTACGGACCAGAATCGGTAAACCGTTACAATCTTTATAATTCGGTGAACATTACAGCAATGGCGTTGCCTGGTTATAGTAACGGACAAATTATGGAAAATCTGGAAAAGGTTTTAGACAAATTACCATCTGACTATACTTACGAATGGACTGGTTTAAGTCTTGAGGAAAAAGCAGGAGGAAGCCAGACAGTTGCCATTTTTGGGTTGTGTCTATTGTTTGTATTCTTCCTGCTTGCTGCTCAATACGAAAGTTATTTATTGCCACTTGCGGTATTGCTTTCTATTCCGACAGGAATTTTAGGAGCTTTCGCCGGAATTAAAGCGGTTGGTTTAGATAACAATATTTATGTGCAGGTCGGATTAATCATGCTTGTCGGACTTTTGGCTAAAAACGCGATTTTGATTGTCGAATTTGCTTTGCAGAGACGTTTGGCTGGATTAACGATAGTAGAAGCCGCAATTGAAGGTTCAAGATCTAGGTTAAGACCAATTATCATGACTTCGCTAGCGTTTATTGTAGGTATGATTCCGTTGATGTTTGCTTCTGGAGGAACTGCAGTTGGTAACCGATCTATCAGCGTGAGTGCGGCTGTCGGAATGTTTAGCGGTGTTGTGTTGGGTGTTTTTGTCATTCCGTTGCTTTTCATTGTATTCCAATATTTACAGGAAAAAGTATCAAGAAAAAAGATCGCGACTCAAGTTCAAACGATAAAAGAATAATAATGAAAACACTATATAAAATCGGAATTGTTTTATTTGCCGGAGCGATTATGACGTCGTGTGTGGTAGGAAAAAAATATTCCCGTACAGATTTAAATGCTCCAGACCAATTCCGCGAGGAAATCGCGGTAACTGGAGATACGGTTTTGCTTCCGTGGAAAAACTATTACAAAGATCCTCTTCTGGTTGCTTTGATTGAAAAGGCTTTGGTTAAAAATAATGAAGTCATCATTGCCATGAAAAGCATGGAACAGCTTGACTTGAACTATAAACAAGCCAAATTGTCTCTAATGCCAACGCTTGATTTTGATGCAGGTGCAAGCCGTGCTTATCCATCAAAAAACTCTTTGAATGGATCTTTGAGCCAGCAGTTTATTGGTAAAGATTATATGGACGATTACAGTGCGAATCTTCGTCTTTCTTGGGAAGTAGATATTTGGGGAAAAGCAGCGATGCAGAAAAGAGATGCAAAAGCAGCATATTTTGCTCAGACAGAAAATCTTTCGGCATTGAAAACCCGAATTATTGTTCAGGTAGCGCAATCTTATTATAATTTGTTAGGTTTAGACGAACAATTGAAAATTGCTGAGAAAAACATCGAGTTGAGCACCAATACTTTGAACATGATGCAATTACAGTATAAATCAGGTTCAATTAGTTCTTTGGCTGTTAATCAGACTGAAGCTCAGAAAAAAACAGCTGAATTATTGGTGCCTTTAGCGAAAGCGAATATTGCGGTTCAAGAAAATGCTTTGCAGATTTTATGTGGAGAATATCCAGACAAGATTGAAAGAGCAGGAAACATTGATGCAGCCGAAGTTGCCGTTGTTTTTCCAGCAGGAATTCCTGCTTCGCTTTTAAGTAGAAGACCAGACGTAAAAGCCAGTGAATACGCCGTAATGTCTGCTAACGCTAAAACGGGATTGGCAAAAGCAACTATGTATCCAACTTTGAGTTTGAATCCGTCAATTGGTGTCAATTCGTTTGAATTCGAAAACTGGTTTAATTTTCCAGGTTCTGTTACCAAAACGATTGCAGCCAATTTAGCACAGCCAATTTTTAGAAAAAAGGCATTGCGAACAGCTTACGAAGTTGCTGTTATCGAACAAGAAAAAGCGGTTGTACAATTCAAACAATCTTTTATAACCGCAGTTGGAGAAGTAAGCGATGCTATGTCTAGATTAAAATATGCCGATGAACGTATGATTTTAGCGAAAGATAAAGCAGAGTCGTTAGACAAAGCAACTTCGGATGCTTCTTTGCTTTACAAAAGCGGAATGGCAAATTACCTTGAAGTAATCGCTGCCCAGAACAGTTCGCTTCAAAACGAATTGGATCTGGTAACAATAAAACTCGAAAAGCTGAATGCAGCAATTAACCTGTACCGTGCTTTGGGCGGCGGAGTAGAGTAACACTTAATTTTTGATGATTCACCATTTCTTTAAGCAATTATAGAGGTGGTGAATTTCTTTTTGAATTGAATTTACTGATTTATGGACAAAATTACTTTTACCCGATCAGAACTTTATGGTTTGGTTTGGAAATTTCCGATTCCACAGATTGCAAAACATTATGAAGTTTCCAGTATGGGAATTAAAAATGCGTGCGAAAAAATGAAGATTCCGCTACCAAAAAGCAGACATTGGGTTGGGCCAGAATATAAGAGAAAAATCATTCCACAGTTACCGGTAGATTTTGACGGAAGTAATGAGATTGCTATTTTTAAAAAGACGTACGAAATGCAACTTAGAGTTCCTTCTAAATCTACACCTTTACTTGATTTAACTCAAAGTATAAAAAATGACTCTCAAGCTCCTTTGACTATTGATGTAAAGCTCGATAAGTCAATTGATATTATCACCTCGACTAAAGAGTACTGGGAAAGTAAAATTTTAAATGATAACGTTCTAGCCGATAAATTGGAGATTTTGGATTTGAGCGTTTCTGTCGAAAACCTAAATCGTGCCTTGCTGTTTATGAATGCTTTTATTAAACTGGTTCGATACCGTGGGCATGAATTTAGAAAAGGTCTCGACGGATTGGATACTGTGGCTTTTAAAAACGGAACTGAAATAAAAGTTGATTTAAGAGAAGCACAAAAAAGACTAATCAAAAATGGTCTGAGAGAAACTTGGGGTTATTTTTTTACAGGCGATTTTATTTTTAGAATTTCAAGAGGATCAAATAAAAAAGAATGGCGTGATGGAAAAATTAAGATTGAAAATAATCTTGCATTGATTATGGCTAAACTAGAATTAATGGCTGCAGAAGATTAAATTTCGAAGTGGAGTAAAGTATGTCGCTCCTCTGGAGCTTTATGTTGTAAATGTTCAATCTTTGCTATAAATATTCCGCTTCTCCGAAGCGTGTAAGGAGAAATCTTCTAAAGCTTTATATTGTAAATTGTTAGGTAATGCCCTAGCGGGGCAAAATATTTAGAGATTCCAATAAGACGAATGAAAAAAAGCTCCAGAGGAGGGACATTTTTTGAATTCTTATATGTCGCTCCTCTGGAGCTTTATGTTGTAAATGACTATACTTTGCTATAAATATTTCGCTTCTCCGAAGCGTGTAAAGAGAAATCTTCTAAAGCTTTATATTGTAAATTGTTAGGTAATGCCCTAGCGGGGCAAAATATTTATAGAATTTCAATAAGACAAATGGGAAAAAAACTCCAGCGGAGGGACATTTTTTGAATTCTTATATGTCGCTTCTCTGGAGCTTTATATTGTAAATGTTCAATCTTTGCTATAAATATTCCAATTCTCCGAAGCGTGTAAAGAGAAATCTTCTAAAGCTTTATATTGTAAATTGTTAGGTAATGCCCCAGCGGGGCAAAATATTTAGAGAATTTCAATAAGACAAATGGGAAAAAGCTCCAGCGGAGCGACACATTTTTTATGCTTTTCGAAAGTTTACAAAAAAAGAGGTTTTCTCAAAAGAAAACCTCTTTTTTCAAATAGTTGTGTTGCGGTTTAAAACAAACCGGCTTAGTTTTTACATTAATTAATTTTAACCAAATGAGCTTCAATTGCAGCTCTTTGAGGTTCGTATTGAGCAGGAAGTTTTAAGTTCTGACCCAATTCTTTTAAGCTTTCATCTACAGTAAACCCAGGATTATCTGTTGCAATTTCGAATAAAACGCCTCCTGGTTCTCTGAAATATAAAGAATGGAAATACTGTCTGTCAATTTGCGGTGTAATAGACAATCCGTAATCTTCAATTTTTTCTCTGAATTTCATTAAAATTTCATCGTTTGGAACACGGAATGCTACGTGATGAACTGTTCCGTTTGCATTTAAACCGCGTTTTTCTTCTGGCAATTCTACCAAGTCAACAATGGCAGCATTTTCTACAGCATCTGTTGCGTAACGGTAACGATTTACTTCCTGATCTATTAATTTATATCCAAATATATCTGTTAAGATGGCAGCAGTTGCTTTGATGCTGTTTAAAGTCAAAGTAATGTTATGAAAACCTTTTGTAGCCACATCAGCTTTTACTTCGTCAGTTTCCCAAGCTTTTCTGTTATCGTCTGTTTTAGATTCGATTAACTCTAATTTTAATCCGTCTGGATCTAGGAAAGTCAGGTATTTTTCTCCGAACTTTTCAGCAGGTTTATTGTAAATTACATTGTATTTTTCGAAACGTTTCTGCCAGAAATCTAAGCTTCCTTTTGGAACAGAATAACCAATTTCGGTTGCCATTCCAGACCCTTTTCTTCCTTGTTGGATTCCTTCTCCCCAAGGAAAAAAAGTTAAGATTGTTCCAGCGCTTCCTACTTCATCACCAAAGTAAAAATGGTACGTTCCAGGATCGTCAAAGTTTACTGTTTTTTTGATAAATCGTAATCCTAAAACTTTTGAATAAAAGTCAAAATTGCGTTTAGCGTCACCTGCGATTGCAGTAATATGGTGTAAGCCTAATATTTTATTTTCCATGGTATTTGTTATATTAAATTCTTGTTTGATTTTCTTTTACAAATTTACGTCCGTTATGCTTCTGCATCGATTAACCTAGATTAAGAAATGAAATACGGTACGTTTTTAAATTTTTTAAAGAATAACCAAACCCTATTCCATTTTGTTAAACGCTTTGTTTTCAGGGTTTTTTAAGAAAAATTAAATTTGATATTACACGATATATCGTGATTTAATGATATGAAATATAGCTATCGGGATTGGTTATTTTTTTAACACATAGAAACATAGCTTTTTTGGGATGTATAAAAGGCGTTTCACTTATATAAATACACATAGATTTGTGTTTACTATTGATGTTTTTTCACGCTCCCGATAGCTATCGGGATAAAAAGATTTGAGCAGATTTAAATTAATTTATTAGTTTATTTTAGAAAAAAGCTTTGCGACTCTGCGTCTTTGCGAGATTCCTTTTTATTATTCTTTAAAAGAAAACTTTGTGTCTTCGCGTCTTCGTGGCAAAAAAAATCCATTGAATCCTTTTTCCCGATAGCTATCGGGAGTGGCAGTTTTTTTTAATTATAGTTTTATGAAGATTGATTTTCGAAGCTTTGGTTCGATGTTTTTAGTTTTATGACCTTTTCCAGTAGTGTCTTCTACCAATAAAATCGAACCAGTAGGGAATGTTCTTTTTTCTCCCAGCGAAGTTTCGATTTCTACGCCACCTTCCAGTAAAACAATATACTGGCGACCTGGCGCATTGTGAAAATCGTAATCGTAAGATGGACTTACTTCTCTAAAAACAATGGATTTGACAGGCTCATCATCAGATAAAAAGCCGATATCGCCATTGTTTTTCAGTGGAACTTGAAAATCTTCAAAATGACTTTCTCCGTTTGAATCGCTGTAAACACGAGTTATGGTAATCATTATTTTTTATTAAAAATCAATGCATTAGCGCAATCTACTTCATCTTTACTAATAGTATGTCCCATATTTGGGTAGATTTTTTTAGTAACATCGGCACCCATTTTGGTCATAAGCGCTTCGGTATCATTTACTCTTTCTACGGGAACATGAAAATCAGGATCGCTTGTTCCAATAAAAACGGGTGTATTTTCAAAGTTTCCAGAATAATGATTTTCATATACTTTATCTCCAATAAGTCCCCCTGTAAAAGCTACTATTCCACCATATTTTGCTGCATTTCTGGTTGTAAATTCCAAAGCAAGACAAGCTCCTTGAGAAAAGCCTAAGAAACAAATATTCTCTTTCTCAATTCCGTTTTGCTGAATCGCGACAACAACCTGATGAATTGCTTCTAAAGATTTTGAAAAAGAAGGTTCATTTTCGTTTAGTGGCGCTAAAAACGAATACGGATACCAAGTTCTATTTTCTGCCTGAGGAGCAACCAAAGCAAAATCCTCCACTTTAAGATGTTTAGCGATAGAAAGGATATCATGAGCGCTCGCACCGCGTCCGTGAATCATAATTAAAGCTTTTTTCGCTTCATTTAAAGGAACGCCGTCTGTTAATATTTCTGTATTCATAATGATTTTAATTTTTTAATCTGCAGTTTTTTATTTTAAACACATAGAAACATAGCTTTTATGAATGTATAGAAGGCGTTTCACTTTGTTTAAAAAAACATAGATCTATGTGTGAAAAACTAGTTTCTTTCTAATATCTTTTTTAAGGAAAGAAAACTATGTTTCTATGTGTTTAATATTTATAGACTTTACTATTTCTTCCAAATATCCGCATATTCCTCTGGATGTCTTTTGAATTGCGCATGAACATAAGGACAAAGCGGTAAAACCTTCAAATTATTGGCGCGAACGTATGACACCATTTCTTCTAAAAGTTTCTTTGCATAACCTTTTCCTTCAGCTTCTGGTTCAACTCCAGTATGATAAACCGTTAGTAAATCAGGTTTGATGCTTACTGTCATTTCTCCTAATTTTTTATCATCAACATAAAGATTAAAAGCGCCATGTTTTTTTTCGTCTAATTCTAGTTTTATTATTTCCATATTATTGGGTTATATTTCTGTTTTATACGTATTTCAGTTATTTCTTTTTTTAGGAAAAAGCGATAAAACCATTCTTTAAAGATACTATTTTATTGGTAAACTACAATTCAAAAAGGCTTGCTTACTGGCTGTCTCGATGGTAAAAATAGCAAATAATCATAGCAATTCCTGGCAGAATTAAAGTGCCTAATCCGAAAAACTTTCCTGCAACAGCTCCAAGAAAACATCCGACAAGAAATCCAATTATAGTAATCAGCTGTTTTTTAAAATTTGCGAGGATTTCGACATCTTTAAATCCGTTTTTTAATAGATTTCCTAGATCAAGAGAAGCCTGAGTTACATTTCCGGTCATCATAGTTGTCGGGCCATAGGTTTCTTTTGTGTAAAGCTTTCCAAAAGCATTTTGAAGTCCCATTGCAAAAACGGTTGACATAGCGACCGTATACATGGTCCATTGTTCGAAGTTTTGCAAATAGCCAAAAGCGTAAGAAGCAATGCCGCTTAAAAGCAGTATTATGCCTTCCCAAAGTAAAATGGTATAACGATTAGTAGCTTTTAATGCAATTCTTCCACCAATAATTACTGCCATAATAAAAATGGGAAAAGTAAGCAGTTTTATCCATGCATGAAGATCTGAGCCTTTGATAATCTGGTAAGCAAATACGATAAAGTTACCTGTAACGTGCGCCGAAAATATCGAATCGGCAGCGACAAAGGTTACAGTATCGCAATACCCTGCTATGATTGTTAGAAGCAGGGTTACGTACCAAATATTGTTTTGTTTTAGTTCCATAATATTTTTTAGTTTAAATGAGCGCGAAGCATCCACGCCATTTTTTCATGATTTTCTACAAGACCAGTTATAAAATCGCTTGTTCCTGCGTCTTGTAGCTCGTTAGCAATTAGATTGATGTTTTCTCGCAGATAAATAATAATGCTTTCGTGATCTAAAAGTAATTCTTTAATAAAACCATTACTGTCGTTTTTCTCCTGTAATTCTTCGGTAAGATGTGTTAATGCTAAGAAATCTTTTAAAGTTGCAGGTGTATAATGACCTAAAGAACGGATTCTTTCTGCAACAGTATCCACGATTTCGTCAATTGCATCATATTGCTGTTCAAAGAAAATATGCTTGTTATAAAAATCAGGACCTTCAACATTCCAGTGTGCTCTTTTTGTTTTGGTATAAAGTATAAATTCGTCTGCAAGAACTTTAGTTAAAATTTCGACGATTTTTGAGATGTTCTCTTGTTTGATTCCGATGTTTGCTTTCATTTTTAAATTAGGTTTTGTTAAGTTATGAATTATGAGTTATGAATTATGAATTATGAGTTATGAGTTATGAGTTATGAGTTATGAGTTTTGGAGGAATCTAAATCGATAAACACATAGAAACATAGGCTTTCTCTTTGTTTTGAAAAGAATAAAGAAAGAAACTAGTTTCTAACACATAGCTTGTTGTGTTGAAAAAGACAGATGAAAGAATTAAAAATTAAAAATTAAAAATTAAAAAATCTGCTTAATCTGCTCAATCTGCGAGAGAATAAATATGCTATATGTATTAATACAAGTGAAACGCCTTTTACTCGCTTCAAAAAGCTATGTTTCTATGTGTTAAAAATATTTTGTATTTAAATTAATTGTTTAGAAACGTTATTAGATAATAATCAAGTGAATAGGTTCCAGCGCCAAGGGCAAGAAGCAGTAATAAGGATAAAGTGTACATAAATGGCACATCGCGCACTTCTAGCGAATCGTTTTTGTGAACCACAAAATAGCCAATTGCGGTTACGCCAATTGTAGGCAAGACAGCGAGCCTTGTTCCAAGTCCGAGAATAATGAAAAACGGAATTACAGTATCTGAAAACGTTGCTACTAAACCGTTTAGTTTTTCTGGCAAATGCAACGGATTTGGCACATGTTCATTTTGTCCGTCTTCGGCTCTGAATTTCTTCATTCCGTGGACTCTGAACAATTCAATGGCAAGCAGAATTCTAAATACTAAAAGAGCCGCATTGTTGAATGATGATCCTAAATCGGAATAAAGGATTTGTTTTATAATATCAATCATTTTTTTAAGTTTAAAAAGCAAAACAAGAACAGCCCAAAGCGCCCCAAAATGCATTATAATTGTTAACTGGAACATTGCTCATTCGGGCAGCATCGTGATTGTGTAAATGCACGTCGCAACTTCCGCTACAGCTGTGAATCTGCGAGGTTAGTTTTGGTTTTGCATCTGCTTTTGCATTTTTTTCAATAGCGCTTTGCAAACCGCTTCTCACAGGATATCCGTTATAGATATTCGTTGGCGACCAATCCGGTAAAATCGGAATATGAGGCGGAGAGAAAGAAGAAAAATCTCCATTTGCATACACAATTTTTCCGTCTACAATGGTTAGATCAGCTTCGATTTTTTTGATGTCTTCGTCGTCAATGGTAAAATAATCTCGATCTAAAACCACCAAATCAGCAAACATTCCTACTTTGATATCTCCTTTTTTAGTTTGTTCCTGCGAAAACCAAGCACTTCCTCTTGTGTACAATTCCAAAGCTGTTTGTCTGTTCAATCTGGTTTCGTTGTACAATTGCAAACCTCCAACTGTTTTTCCGACGGTCATCCAATACATAGAAACCCACGGATTGTAACTGCTCACACGTGTAGCGTCTGAACCTGCGCCAACGGGAACCTCCATTTCGATCATTTTTTTGATTGGCGGTGTGTTTTCGGCAGCTTTTGCTCCGTAACGATCGGTGAAATATTCGCCTTGATATGCCATTCTGCTTTGTACCGCGATTCCGCCTCCTAAAGCTTTTACACGCTCGATGTTTCTTTCGTCAATCGTTTCAGCGTGATCAAATATCCAAGGAAGTCCGTTGAAAGGAACATCTTGATTTATTTTTTCAAAAACATTCAAAAATCTGGTAATGCTTTCATTGTAAGTTGCGTGAAGTCTAAATGGCCAACGATTTTCGACTAAAAGGCGCACCACTTTTTCTAAATCGGCTTCCATATTTTCTGGAAGATCTGGTCTTGGCTGCAGAAAATCTTCAAAATCGGCAGCAGAAAAAACTAGCATTTCGCCAGCGCCATTGTGGCGGTACATATCATTTCCCTGATATAATTTTACGGTATCAATCCAATCGGAGAAATCTTCAAATTCATGTTTTGGCTTTTGTGTGAAAAGATTGTACGCAATTCTTACCGTTAATTGGTTCTTTTCATTCAATTCATTTACCACTTTGTAATCGTCTGGAAAATTCTGAAATCCGCCACCAGCATCAATTACGCTTGTGATTCCGAAACGATTCAATTCTTTCATAAAATGACGCGTCGAATTGATTTGATGCTCATAAGAAAGAGTAGGACCTTTAGCCAAAGTCGAATACAAAATCATTGCATTTGGTGTAGCAATTATAAGCCCTGTTGGTTCTCCGTTGGAATCACGTTCTATTTGTCCGCCTGGAGGGGTAGGAGTATTTTTGTTGTATCCGACAGCTCTAAGTGCCGCTCTGTTCATAATGGCTCTATCGTACAAATGCAGAA
This sequence comes from Flavobacterium movens, assembly GCF_039581425.1. Classification (NCBI taxonomy): domain Bacteria; kingdom Pseudomonadati; phylum Bacteroidota; class Flavobacteriia; order Flavobacteriales; family Flavobacteriaceae; genus Flavobacterium; species Flavobacterium movens. The sequence continues at coordinate 154,013 of NZ_JBCPXY010000009.1, read as the reverse complement.
TAAAAACAGGTGTATCTGGCGCAATGGCATTGATTTCTTCTAAAGTCGGCATTCTGCGTTCGGCAAACTGAAATTCTGACCAGCCGCCAACGACACGAACCCATTGCGGATTTGGAGTGCGATCTACTTGTTCTTTCAGCATTCGAAGCGCATCTGCTAAAGAAGGAACGCCATCCCAACGCAATTCTAAATTATAGTTCAATCCGCCACGAATAAGATGAATGTGAGAGTCATTGATTCCAGGAACAGCTCTCTTATTCTGAAGATCGATTATTTTGGTTTCTTCAGAAGCAAAACTCATAATATCGCTGTCATTTCCAACAGCAATAAATTTTCCGTCTTTAATTGCAACTGCAGTAACGTCTGGAGTTTCTGGATTGAAGCTATGAATTTTTCCATTGAATAAAATTAAATCTGCTTTCATAATTCGATTATTTAGAGTTTAATTTTGCAATTGCTTCTTTAATTCCTTCTCCGGCAACGGTATAAAATGATGGACCCGCAAGTAGAATGATTTTTGTTAGAGGCTTATAATCCGTTAACTTTTTCTCTTTTAAATAAGATTGCGTTCTATACGCTTCGAAAGAACCTAAAACTACATTTTCGGCAACTAAAGCGGTTGGAGAATCGATTCCAGCGTCTTTAATATCACTTGCAAAAGAATAATTGGAAACACCTAAACGTAAGGCTTCGCGCATCGCAGTGCTTCCAACGCTTATCATTAAATCTGGAGTAAATTTATTGCGGTCTCCCAATCCGATTAATAATAATTGTTTGGATGCCAAAGTGCCTTTTGGAGGTGTAATTAGTAAAGTTTCTAGAGCATGTCCTTGAAATTTTCCGCTTTTGCGTAATTCGGTTATAATGCCTTTTAACGCGTCGTCTAGATGCACCATTCCGTTTAAGTTTGCAGGAAGGGCAGGAGGGTTAAAAATATCACCTTCTGTATATTCAAAAACGCAGGCAACTTGTAAATCAGCTTCTGCTGCAGATGGTCCTTGAACCAATCCGTTTACTGCAATTCCGTCTACTTTCCCCCAAGTTACTGTAGAACCTATTGAAGCAGTTTGTGCAAATGCATTGTTACTAAGTGCGCCTGCAAATGTTATAATTAGAAGCATCAGATGAGAATATCTAAAGCTGTATTTTGAAGTTGTTGTTTTCATTATTTATGGATTTAGTTTGTGAGAAATTGATAATTAACAATTGATAATTGACAATTAAAATTTGAATGTTAATCTGGCATTAAAGAAAACACCGTCTTTAGAATTCGGAATGACATCATTGATAAAAGCGCCAGTTTTGAAATACTGAATACCGCTGACAACCGAAATATATTTGTTGATACCGTATGTAAAATTGGCGAGATAAGCCGTTCCAATATATTTTTCATCAGAATCGCTTCCGCGAAGGTTTAAGATACCGCTTGGTCTGTAAACTCCGTCTTGTGTTGAATATCTCCAATTTAAAACTACATCGACCTGCATTTTTAAATTCGAAAGTAAATCAAAAGTTGCATACGGATGAATATCGATAAGGTTTACAGGCCCAACTTGCGGACTAAAACCAAAATAACCTCCTTTTGGATATAAAGGATTGAACGTTTGGAGATTTCCATTGCCTTGATTTTTATCTCCTGAGATATAATCATTTCGAAGATTGATGGTTGGTTTGAATTTTACATTTTCAAACATGTATCCAACGTCAATAGAGCCTGTCCAAGCATTAATGTTTCCAGATCCGAATGTTCCAAATTGATAAGCTGCTTCTAGATTATAGATAAAACCGCCGCCATATTTCCATAATCTGGAACCTATTGTATGGCGTCTTTCGGGAGCAATTCCTTCTTCAAAAACAGAGGCATCTCTTCTGAACCCGAGATAATACAGATCGAGATTTCCTGCTTTCGGAAATATTATTTTAGAATAAGCTCCCCAAAGGTTAAGCTGTTTAGACATTTTGTTGTCAAAAACGCCAGTATAAACAGTATCTGCCATCATCGCAAAAGCATCAACAGATACTCTTGACGAAGTATACATCAATTTTCCTCCTGTAAAATAGAGCCTTGCGTTTGGACCTTCTCGAACAGAAATCAATCTTCCAGAGCCATAATCTAATTCTTGTCTTCCGGCACGAATCGTTATTTTTTTGTCTTTTTGCTGCCAGACATTCACATCCAAAAATAAATTCTGAACATTCAGCTGATCTTCGTCAATTCCGCGCGCTCCATTTGTACGGCCATCTTCTAAGGCACTTCTCAATTGAGCAAATATTCTAAAGGTTTTTCCTAAATGAATATCGGCATGAAGATCGTAGCGTTGAAGTAGGAAATTGTTATGTCCGACATTAAATCTACCCCAATCTTCATTATTAAAATCAACATATTCATATCGTGCTTCGCCACCAATTGACATATAAATATCCTTCTTCTGATTTAATGGAATGAATTTTAATCTTTCGTAAAAGTTTCTGTTAGAATCTTTTAAAAACTCATAATTTTCATCATAACGCAAGAGTTTAAAATTTTGTGCTGATATTTTGTTTCCCATTAAAAGAAAAGCAAGAATAACAAGCAAAAGGATTTTTGGCAATATGGATTTTGATGATTCCAAGATAATGTAGCGTAAGAGATTGGTACTAAATTTGGGTTTCCTGATTAGTGTTTTAGCATCGTGTGCGCGTACTGAATACCTAAACCGTAAGAACCGCCATATTTTTTCATTAAAGAAGTTACAGGACCATAAGTCGCTTCGCGAGCCCAATCTCTCTGAAGTTCTAATAAATATTGGATAGAAGTAATTGGAATCACTCCAGCTTGTATCATTCTCTGAACCGCACGTTCGTGAGCTTCGTTACTAACATCACCGCAAGCATCTGTAATGACATACACTTCGTAACCTTCTTCAATAGCAGACAAAGCTGGGCCAACGATACAAACTCCTGTCCATAAACCTGCTAGAACTATTTTCTTTTTGTTTTTCGCTACAATAGCCTTGTAAGCGTTTTCATCTTCCCAAGTATTCATAGTGGTTCTGTCAATATATCCAGAAGTTGCAATTGGATAAAATTCTTCCACTTCGGGAAAAACAGGGCCTGAGAAACTTTCTTCTGCCACTGTAGTTACAACTGTTGCCACATTAAAGATTTTTGATGCTCCAGCAACGATTGCCACATTGGTACGCAATTCGTGCACAGGAAGATTGCTTGTTGCAAAAGCCATCTGGCCTTCAAAATCGATTAATACTAAAGCGTGATTGTCTGGAGTTAATAAGTTAACTGATGGTTTCATGATGTGTATTATTTTAGATTTATAATTAGTTAAACTTGTTGGGATATTTAGCTATTAGCGATATTTCGCAATTGAGTTATATTAATGCGTAGAAAGTTTTTTGATCATTTCGGCAGAAACAGAATCTGCATAAATCCCAAAAGCGCTGGTTAAAACACCTTTTACATTGTAGACGTCAGAGATTATACCGTACACAATATCTTCATCGCCTGGATCGGTGTCGCCTTCAAAACGGAATAAATATTCGATTTTGAACTCTTCTGGAAACATACTAAGCGTATTGTTATTGTATCGAATACAATCTGAATCGAGATTAAAGTTTTCTGTAAAACCTTGTACATTCAGCCATTGTAAAGCTTCTGTAACGGTTTCAAAATAGGGTTGTTGTAGAGAACTCATGGTTTGGAGAGTTTAAACTGTCTGCAAAACTTCTTTGCAGACAGTTATGTTTTTTGGAGTTATTTTATGAAAGCTAGAATATCGTTGTTGATTGTTTCTGCTTCTGTAGTTGGCATTCCGTGAGGAAATCCTGGGTAAGAAATCAATTTTCCGTTTTTAAGCAATGCAGCCGATTTTGGTGCTTGATGATACGGAACGATCTGGTCATCTTCTCCATGTAAAACCAAAACTGGGATGTCTAAACTTTTAAGATCTTCTCTAAAATCTGTTTCAGAGAAAGCTTTAATTCCTTCGTAATGAGCCAAAACAGAACCCATCATTCCTTGACGCCACCAATTTTGCTTAATTCCTTCTTGAACGGTTTGTCCTTCGCGATTCCATCCATAAAAAGGAATTGGGAAATCATAAAAATATTGTGATCTCGTAAAAGCTGTTCCTTTTCTGATTTCGTCAAAAACAGACAAAGGCACACCTTCTGGATTCGATTCGCTTTGTACCATAATTGGCGGTACAGCGCTTATAATTACTGCTTTTGAGATACGTCCTTTTCCGTATTTTGCTGCATAACGAATTACTTCACCGCCTCCTGTTGAATGACCAACGTGAATTGCATCTTTTAAATCTAAAGCTTCAACTAATTGAGCAATGTCTGATGCGTAAGTTTCCATATTATTTCCTTCAGAAGTTTGGCTAGAACGTCCGTGTCCGCGGCGATCGTGTGCAATAACTCTGTATCCTTTTTGAAGAAAAAACATCATTTGTGCGTCCCAATCATCGCTTGATAAAGGCCATCCGTGATGAAAAACAATTGGCTGTCCTTTTCCCCAGTCTTTGTAATAAATTTCTGCTCCGTCTTTTACTGTAAATGTGCTCATGGTTTTTGATTTTAAGATTAATATTTGTTTATATTTTTAATTTAAATTGATTTATAGGTTTAAAATTTAAACTTATAAGTGGTATTGTGTTTTGTTTTGTTATGATTACACTGCAAATGTATTACAGAGTGAAAGGTCTATCGGTTAATCTAGATTAAGAAGTGAAAAAAATGTGTTTCGAACGTGATAGAACTTGTATATAGAAGGTTATTTCGGCAATTTTCATATTTCGCATTTTTATATTTTAGGAATGATGCCAAATAGTAGCCAATTAACGTGCCTTAGTTGTAGTTCCTTTGTTTTAAGGGATTTAATAAAAATGGAATGTTTTCTTATTTGCGATATTTCGTTATTTTATGAATAATTCGTTTTTTGCAAATAAGATCGATTGTATTGTTATCCAATAAAAAATGAATAATTAGTTAAAATAAATACAAAATAGTATGTACTTTTGCCAGCAACTATTGAACAAGCAATTGAAAAGGGTAATCATCATAGCACTTTCTATTTTAATTCTGTCGCCATCTTTTGGCAGCTTGTTCGTTTATGCTTCTTTTAAAATTAACCAGAAAGAAATTGCGAAAACCATTTGCGTACAACGTAAGCAAGCTTTTAACAGCTGTAACGGTCGATGCGAACTTCAAAAAAGCATTAAAAAATATTCTGATAACGAACGAAAAATGCAAGACAGTCTAAAAGACAAATTAGAGCTTGTATACGTTCAAAATACTGCTGAAATTAGTTTTCAAGCAATTCCTGTTATCGAATCAAAAGATAATTCTTCTATTTTATTTGATAAGAAACCAATCGGGGCTTCTAATCTTACTTTTCATCCTCCGCTCTATACAGCGTAGAGGTCACTTTAGTTTTAAATTCCAAATATTTTAAACTCCAAATTCCAAATTCTAACTTTTGGATTGGCTCTGTATAATCTGTTTTTCTTTTTTGAAACTAATTTTGATCTTCTTTTGTAATTGAAAGGGAAAAACGCTTCCATTTTCACTTACACTTGCCAATCCTTTGGCTCATTTACAGCATTTTGACTCTTTTTTTTGGTATTCAAAAATTTATGGCATGATGCTAAATTTTAAACGTTTTTTATAACATCATCAAATGAAATCTTTTAATTTTTGGATTATCGCATTATTATTTGCGGTTAGTTCCTGTACAATTGATAAAACAGATTACGAAGCTGAAACCGGTTCTGAGGTTCCTGGAAATTACGAATTTAAAGAAGCAACTTCTTTTACAAGTGGCAACTATAAAATTACTATAGACGCCTTAAACGGAACATTTTACAAAGGATATAATGAGCTTCATTTAAAAATTGTCAATACTCAGAATAATCAAGAACTAACTTCATCTGCTGTAACTTTTTTACCAATATTAAGCAACGCTGACGGAAGCAAAAGCTCATGTCCGCATGAGTATAATATGGCGTACGATGCTGCTAATAAATATTATAGCGGTTATTCTGTTTTTACTAGTGAAAGTTCTACAACTGCTAGCTGGAAATTGTACATCAGTTTTACGGCTGATAATCAAAAACAGGAGATCAATAAAGATGTAACAGTTGAAAAACAAACCAATAAGAATCTTAACATGACGGCTTTTGCAGGAAATGACGGAGAACAATATGTAATCGCGCTCGTTTCACCACAAAAACCGACTGTTTCAGAGAATCCGCTTGTGGCCGGAGTTTACAAATACAACAAACCTATGACTCCTGCTGGAGCTTTTCCAGATCCAACGCAATTTTCTTACTCAGAAGTTGCTGGATATACTTTAAAGTTAGATCCTAGAATGCCTGAACCTTCTATGGGAAATCATTCTTCACCAAATAACAAGGATTTGGTTCAGGAAAACGATGGTCTGTATCATGGTGTTGTTAATTATACAATGACTGGTAACTGGACTTTGAATTTCATTATGATGAATCAGAACGGATTAATCGTAAAAGGAACTGTAGTTCCAACGGATCATACGCCAGGAGTAGAAGGTGTGAAAAGCGAATTATATATTGATACTTTATTCTAATTACATGAAATATATTATAATGCTGCTTTTTTTGGGATTGTCGGTAACAGCACAAAATCAGCATGCACATCACGACAGCATCAAAAACTTAGAAGAAGTAACCGTAAAAAATGCGACAAAAAAGAAAATTGAAACCGAGATGAAAATGGCAGTTTCTGTTGATGAATTTCTATCATCATCGGATAATATCAGTTTCATAAAGCGTGGAGCTTATGCTTGGGAACCTTTATTGAACAACATGAGCACAGAACGTTCTACGGTAACTATTGACGGAATGCACGTTTTTGGCGCTTGTACTGACAAGATGGACCCGATTACCTCTTATGTAGAAAGTAATAATCTAGCAGCAATTGACATTAAATCGGGACAGGAGGGAAGTCTGCACGGATCAACCATTGCAGGAAGCATCGATTTAAAACGAAAAAGTACGCCATTTGGTCTTCAAAAGAAATGGAACGGAGCGTATCAAACAGGTTTTGAGTTTAATAATAAGCAGTTTTTCAATTTAGGAAATATCTCTTATTCGGGAACTAAGTTTGTAGCAGACGGAAGCATTTCGTACCGAACAGCCGATAATTATCATGATGGAAATAACGATGAAGTAAAGCATTCGCAATACAATAAATTCAACACTTCATTAGGATTAGCGTATAAAACAAGCGACTTATCGTCATTACGATTGGATGCTATTTTTGATGTGGCAAAAGATGTTGGTTATCCTGCTTTGCCAATGGATTTGTGGCTTTCGCGCGCGCTGATTACTTCGGCTTCTTATAAGCAATTGTTTGAAGAAGGTTTGGTTAGGGTAGTGAACACAAAAGTATATTTTAATGCCATTGAGCATTATATGGATGATACAACTCGACCAGAAAATTTAGTTCACATGGATATGCCGGGCTGGAGCACGACTTACGGATTGGTTTCTAAAGCCAATTTGAAAAAGAATAATTATTCGTCTGAAATTCAGTTGAATGCTTATGATAATTTGTCGATTGCAGAAATGCGCATGTATCCGCAAGATAGGAGTGAGAGAACAATGTTTGCTTATAGCTGGCCTTGGGTAACGACTCGTTTTGCTGGACTTTCTATGAATAATTCTTGGGAACTTTCGGAGAAAAGCACGGTAAATCTAGGAGGTTCTTTGGGAGTAAATTACAATTATTCTAAGTATATAGAGTTCAACTGGATTTTTCATCCTGGAGCGCCTCAGGAAAAAACGAGATTTCTGCCAAGTTTAAATGCTAGTTATCAATTAAATATAGATCAGTTTAATTTCTCTGTAGGAACAGGTTACGGCCATAGAGCGCCTTCTGTTTCTGAGGGTTACGGATATTACATTTATAATAGTTTTGACCGTTATGATTACATCGGAGATCCAAATCTGAAAAATGAAATTTCGTATGAAGGAAATGCAAGCGCAGGTTTTACAAACGAAAGATTAAGCATTCAAGGAAAAATTAATTACTTCTACATTGATAATTATATTATTGGTAAAATCTTGAGTTTAGGAAGTCCGATGAATTATCAGTCAGTTGGGGTAAAAGGATATACTTCGCTAGATTATGCAACACTTTTGAATATGTCTGCGAATGTGAGTTATGATATTTTGGAGCATCTTCACTGGAAAGGAACGCTTACTTATGCCCGCGGAATGGATAATAAAGGAGGAAATCTCCCATTTATACGTCCGTTAAGTTATGTGACTTCATTGCATTATATGTATAAAAACTTCGGAATCCAGACTTCTGTAAATGGCGATTTTGAACAGATTAATTACAGTCCGGAATATGGTGAAGATTTAACGGCAGCTTATGCAATATGGAATATTTCTGCCAATTATTCTTTCACAATCAATAAAGTTAGAAGCACAGTACAGATTGGCGCAGAGAATGTATTAAACGAATACTACAGCACGTATGCCGACTGGGGAAATATCCCAAGAATGGGACGTAATATTTTCACGTCTTTAAAATTGAATTTCTAATCTGTTTGGTAAGATTAAATTTAAACACATAGAGACATAGTTTTTTTAATGTTGAAAAGAAAAGAGAAAGAAACTAGTTTCTAACACATAGTTCTTGGACAACGTTTGTCATCCTGACGAAGGAAGGATCACAAACTAAACTCGACAAAGATTGACGATATAGATTGCGGAGCTTCAAGTGTGATCCTTCCTTCGTCAGAATGACAAAAAAGCGCATAAAAAGGATAGCATATAGCTTCTATGTGTTAAACAATAATTATAAGTAAAATGAAAAAGGTTTTTAGTATCACAATGACAATTCTGTTCCTGCTGGTTTCTTTCCAGCAGGCACTTATCATTGTGCACTTTAAACTGAATCAAAATGCTATAGAAAAAGAGTTTTGTGTCAATAAAGCCAAGCCAGAGTTGCAATGTCATGGTAAATGCCATTTAAAGAAAGAGCTTCAGGAAACGGAAAAAAATACAGATTTAGAATTGAGAAGCATTAGCAAAAAGATTGATATCGCTTTAATCTCCAATATTGAATTTGCAGTTTCTATTCCAAAAATTATACATTCTAAAAAAGTTACTCTTTATAAAGAAACCGATCAGACAGAACCTTGTCTCGAAATTTTTGTACCGCCACCTATTGTATAATCTTCTTAAGGATTAATAAGATAATCATTGGTTAAATAAACAAGATTTATTTTTAACATATAGGAACATAGGTTTTTTTAATGTTGAAAAGAGAATTGAAAGAAACTGGTTTCTAACACATAGTCTGCTATGTGAATTTAAATTAGTGAAACGCCTTTTCTTAAGTGAGGAAAGCTATGTTTCTATGTGTTAGAATAATTTAGCTAAATGATTTAAAATAGAAAAAAATACAAAAATTAAAATCATATTAATGGAAACTTTAAAAAAATACCTTTTATTATCAACAGCAGCTTTGGCATTTGCATCTTGTTCAAATGATGATAGTACTCCTGCAGCAAATAATCTAACGCTGGAATTCAATAATACTTTCAAAGATAAAACAATTGTTTTAGGAGATGCGACTTCAGCTTCTGCAACTACAAATACTTCCGCAGCGGGACAAATTCATCACTTTTCTGAAGTAAAATATGTGATCAGTAACATTCGTCTTATAAAAGATGACGGAAGTGAAGTGCCTTACAACGTAAATGATTTAGATAAAGGCGCAACGGTTATTGATCAGGCAAAAGCAGCTTCTTTGAGTTATGTTTTGAGTAATGTACCATCTGCAACATACAAACAGATTAAATTTGGTTTAGGAATCAAGACAGAACAAAATACTTTAGACCAAACAAGATTTCCTAAATTTTATGCAGCTGCTGGAGCAAATGACACTCAGATGATGTGGGAATGGGGAACTGGATACCGTTTTACAAAAGTAGAAGGTTTTTATGATACAGATAACAAAGTAATGTCTATTCATACTGGAAGTACTGTTGCCGGAACAGAAGGTGCTTACACGCAAGGTGTAAATGCTTATAGAGATGTTACATTAAGTCTTACAACAAATGCAGTGGTTGGAAGTAAAGCTCCAAAAATCAAAATTAAAGCTGATTTTGATAAATTATTGAGCGGAAAAATCAATACAATTACATTATCAACAGGAACAGGTATGAGTGATAATGCTACTCCAAATGTGCATACTGCAGCTCAAATGGTAAAATTTGTAGATAATTTAGGAGGAAACGGAACAAACGATATTTCAGGAATGTTTTCTGTAACTAGTGTAGAAAACTAAATTATATTTCAGAGCCGTCTGAACTTAAAAAGACGGCTCTATTTTAAAATTCATTAAAATGAAAAAAATAGTCCGCTTCATTATAACCGCAATCTTTTTCACTTCTTGCAGCAGTAGTGATTCTGATGAGACTTATTTTGATAATCCTGAGCTTTCATTACATATTCCCACAGATTTTCCAGAAGTAAACAGTTATGTGAGTTTGAATAAGCCTACAAAATATGGAGCTGAATTGGGCGAAAAACTTTTTTCTGATAAAAGATTTAGCGCAGACAATACAATTTCATGTTCAAGTTGCCATATTCAAGGAAATGCTTTTGCAGATCATAATGCACAAGCAATTGGTATTGAAGGAAGAGTCGGACTTAGAAATGCGCCACCGCTTCAGAATTTAATGTTTTTAAAGTTCTTTAATTGGGATGGAAGCAGACTCCAGTTAGAAACACAGCCATTAGTGCCCATTATTACCCACGAAGAAATGGATTCTTCGATTCTGGAAGTGATCGGAAAAATTAAAGACGATGCATCTTATAAAGACTTATTTAAAAAAGCTTTTGGAGATCAGGAAATTACAGCTGATAGAATTTATAAAAGTATTGCTCAGTTTGAATACACTTTAATTTCTGCTAATAGCAAATACGACAAAGTAAAACGAAAAGAAGGTCAGACGTTTACAGAAAGTGAAGCGGCGGGTTATGCAACGTTTCAGCAGAAATGTGCCAGCTGTCATAGTACAGAATTGTTTACAGACCAGAGTTTTAGAAATATTGGATTTCCACTAAATACAGATTCAAATGAGGCGGGAAGAGGAAGAGTTACCGGAATTCCGTCTGATTTTATGAGTTTTAGAGTTCCAAGTTTGCGTAATGTTGAATATACGGCGCCTTATGGAAGCTTTGGACAGTTCGCGACTTTAAAATCTGTTTTGGATTATTTTGACAATGGTGTTTTGGAAGCAGAGAATTTAGATCCTGTTTTTAAAAATAATAGTAACAGAATTCCGCTTACAGAATTGGAAAAAGAAAACCTTATTGCGTTCATGAAAACTTTGAGCGACAAAGATTTTACAGGGAAGTAATCTCGAAAGACTTGATTTTACTGGTATTTGGCATTTCTTTTATAAAAAAGAAGGAATGTTTATAATATGTTGATAAATAATACGTTGCGAATAGTGTTAAAATCTGATTTCGATAGATTAAATGTTTTAAATTTAGTAACTGAATGATAGTTAATTATTTAAAAGTATTTGAATATGGAAAGAGCTATAAAATTACAGGTTCGCAAAGAGCTTGACGGAAAGCAGCAGGTCAATATAATTAAGCTGAAAGGCAGTTTAATCACCAAAGGCTACACAGAAATTATCCATATTAGCGATAAGGACGATGAATTTTACATTAATTCGTTTGCAACTAAAACAGAAGCAAGCAACGAGGTAAAAGAATTTATTTTAGATTTTATAAACAAAGAAAATTTAAGCAATACAATTAGTGTTCTAGCATAATTTGATAGAATTGTACAATTGTAGTGCTTAATATCGCAGATTTAAACTGCACTTGTAAAACTTGTATTTTGATCCAGATAAATAGGCTTATCTTGTTTAGCATCATCTGGTTTCTCGTCCCAATCTCCCCAATCTCCTACATAAGTTTTACGGAATATTAATTCGTTATTATCACCATTACAAACCAAAGTTCGGTCTGTACAGGTTTCATTGTTTGGACTGAAATTTATTTGTAAATCTTTCATGACGTAATTATTATAATTGTTTGTAAATGAGATTATAAAAGTAGAAATAACCAATCATAATTAATTATAAAATAATATTAAATTATTGTTTAATTTGCATGTATAGGTTTGAAAACTAACTTGATAAAAACAGTTGTCTCAAAAAGACAGCTGTTTTTTTTTAAGCTTCAGAGAAGCGAAATATTTATAGTCAAAAATGTTTTTTGCAATAAAAATAGCTCCGGAGGAGCGACATATTTTTTTCATAATCGGAATATATGTCGCTCCTCCGGAGCTATTCTTTATTTGTCTTATTGAATTCTATAAATATTTTACCCCGCTGGGGTTTGCTGATAGAATAATTTTATCAATATCCTGTTAACTCAAAATGATTATGCTTTTGAGGCAGCCTTTTTTGCATTTAATTTTTTCTGTCTTCCTCTCTATTAAGAAACCTTCCTCGCGGTTCATCGCCTTCTTGAAGTATAATTTCAGAATGTAAAAACTGTGCAGCATCTGCAGAACCTTGCACTTTTGTAGCACTACGTTCGAGCATTTCGGTTTCAAATTCGTTTAGTACACATACTCTCAATCCTCTTTCTCTCCATTTCGATTTAGCGTTACAGCCTTTCGAAATTTTTCTAGCCAGTTTTAAAGCATCGAGTAAGGCTTGATTGGCACCTTGTCCCTTAAACGGACTCATTGGATGTGCCGCATCGCCAATTAAAGTAATATTTTTATTTTTTTCTAGTAACTCCGAACTCAATAATTCACGGTCGTAAACAGGATATCCAGAAATTAAATTTTCCTGTGTTGCTGCCAAAATCTGAGGAATAGGAGCGTGCCATTGCGTTCTTCTGCGAGCTTCTTCTTTCAAGGCCTTTGGACCTTTTGCACTTAATTCTTTGGCTTCTTCTTCAGCCATCGGAAAACTTAGCTGCCACATTACAGAATCTGCAGTATATGGCATTATATAAATACGTTCATTTCCGTTGGCAGTCTGAAATATCGTTGCGCCATCTAATAAATCACTTGAAAATCCTTCTAGTGAACTTAAAGGACAAATTCCTAAGATTACAATACAATCTAAATAACGAAGCGGTGTAGTTTCGTCCCCAATTGTTAGTTTTCTAACGGCGCTTCTAATGCCATCTGCACCTACGAGAAGGTCGGCTTTTGCAGTTTTTAATTCTCCGTTTACCTGAAAATTAAGTTCGACACCGTTTTCAGATTCATTAAAATCTACTAATTGATGTCCCCATTGTACATTATTATTTCTTCCAAGCTGTTCCAAAAGCGCCAATCGAAGCGATTGTCTAGCGATATGTATGTTGGTGCGTTTTGTAGGTGTTTTGATGGCAGTTTCTAGCCATTTTCTAGTTCCCCATTCACCCAATATTTTGCCTTCAGTATTGTGTACAATATGTTTTGTTGAAATTACGCCATCCAAAGAAGTAATTCCTAGCCCTTTCATGGCTTTACTGGCTTGCTGTAAAGTAAGTCCGTAGCCCTGAGATCTCGCATTGAAGTCGCTGTCTCTTTCATAAATTGTAAAAGGAATTCCGCGATGTAAACACGCCACAGCCAAAGCGACACCGCCTATACCAGCACCAATAATGGCAATATGTGGTTTTGTAAGATCAGGTTCAAGATACTTCTCAGATTGAATTAATCCAGATCCCGAACAATTTGTACACAAATGCAAGTGAGCTTTAGGACGAATTGGTGCAACACCGCTTTGTATACTCTCAAATGCAGCCAATTCTGTCTGATAACGTCGTTGTGCTTTTTTAGTGAGTCCGCGATTTATTTTGCCTTGTCCTTGGCATTCATGACATATAGTCCACATAATCTGTTGTAGCTTATTTTAAAGGTGTAAAAATAACTAAATGATGTCAGAATAAATCGTTAATCTTTATGAGGTAAGATTTTCAGTGTTTTATAGGATTATTTTATAATTTTTAAAAATGATTATATAAGCCAAGCTATTGTATTTGAGGTAATTTTAATAATCATTTAAAAAGGAAGAATTATGGAAAAGAATAATCAAACCCAGAAAAATCCGAATCCTAAACAGCAGGGCGGAGGAGATCATCGAAACGATACTAGAAAACATCAATATAAAGAACACGACGAAGTTTTGACAAATGATGAAAATTATGATGTTGACACCAAAAAGTTTAAAGGTCAAGAACCAGAATTCGATGATAAATTGAATAATGAAGAAAAAAAGTAATACAAAGACGTCTCAAGTTTGTTTGAGGCGTTTTCTTTTGATACCAAATTCATTTATTGCCTTTAAACGACTTTTTTTAAGAGATAAAAGAGAAGAAGTAAAAAATATGACTTGATTTTTATAGATTTGTAATAATCTAATACAATACTATCCCATAATAGGGAAGCAATTATATAATACAAAGCATGAAATCGGTTACTTCAGTTTTTTTACTTTTAATGTTTGTCTGTCCAAGTTCTTACTCACAACTGAGCTCTGATAAAATATTCGAGAGTTTTAAACAAGGCGAACGTACCAATTGTTCATCTATTGCTTTTATTAAAGCGTCTTTAAACATTTATGGTCTAGACAACTTGTTTGTGAGCGAAAAGTTAAACGACGATTTATATAAAATCACACTAAAAAACAACGCAACATTTAATCTGAATAGCAGTGAAATAAATAAAGCCAAAGAATCTGCAGGTTTTGTTTATATTAAAGACAATTGCGATAGCGAAAAAATTACCGATTATGCAGAGCTGACTTACGCAGTAATGGCAAAATACAAACAGATTATAGATAAAGAATCTACTTTTGACAAAGCACTGGAAGATTTAGAAGATGGGACAGTGTATACTCCAACAATTTACAAATACCTCGGATTTGCATTAGGCAAGCAGATTCAAAAATTAAAAAAAGAATCAGGAACAGACTATTGCGGCGTTGTGGCTTGGTCAAAAGTTCATGCTGTTTTTGTCTGTGGAGAATTTATGGATTATTATGGCAACAAAAAGAGTTTATGGATAAAATATCCGAGCCGTTTTAGAATAATTAAGTCGTAAAACAGTAAAATAACTTTTGGAAAAATGTGCTGAAATAGCCAAAATTCTTGCTTTGGCTGTACTATTTTCCCTATCGCAACGTCACAAATATAATTTTATTGTGAAAAAGAAATTATAAAAGTTGCATTTTAACATAATTTATATATTTTTGTTTTTATTCAAGAACCAAATCTATTAAGAAAATGAAGAGCAAGATTATTTTATTATGTGTCCTTTTCTTCTTGACGACTGCTGCTGTTTCTGCACAGGCAAAAAATGCACCAAGAAGTATCATTAGTACAACAGCCTTAATCCGTAAATACCATGACCAAAAAGAATTAAGTGGTATGCAAAAAGGAGAACTTTTAGAATTGTACATTGAACGTATTAAAGTTCTTGTAAAAACACTTCCTTACATTGCTTTGGTTACTAAACCTGGTGTAACAATGGCAGATTTAGGTATTCCGGACACTAGTGAGAATAAAAAAATCTTAGATGGACAGGCAGAAGGCACAAATGTTTTCTTAGACACTACAGTAGATTTCCAAAGAAAAATGATGCCTTATTCTGATAAAGGAAATCTTATCGCTGCAATCTTGTTTTATGAAACTACATTGAAATCATTGCACGAGTTTAACGAATTATAATATTTCAATACCAAAATATAGAAAGCTCCAAGGTCTTATGATCTTGGAGTTTTTTTTTGTTTATACTTTACTTAAATCCTTTTTAGTCTCACAATAAAAATATCTTAGCGCACTTTGCGAGTAATATTTAACGCAAAGAGCGCAAAGGTTTTTCGCAAAGTGCACCAAGTTTTTTTCTAAGAATCATTTAAGAATGAAAGTTGACAAAGCTTTGCGAACTTAAATTATGTTCTGCTTAGGATTGTATTTAAAAAATCTTAGCGCACTTTGCGATAAAAATATAAAGCTATAGAGCAATGGACACATTCCCGATAAATATCGGGATTCGCAAAGTGAAAATATTCAGCTTTTAGTAGAATTCTTATAAAACGATAAAAAACCTAATTTTGTCTAACTGTTTTATTTTTAATTGTTTAAGGTTTTCTGTTTAAATTGATTAACATTTTTTTTGCAAAAAGTTTAATTAAAATTTGGGAACTTAAATTTTTAACATACTTTTGTTCTATCAAATTAGTAGAGTTTAAAATTTAGTTAGAAATACAGAGATTAAAACCTTATCATTTCATTTTCAGAAATATAAAAGCATAAGAGATTCACACCTTATGCATCACTACGGTTAAAATTCCTCTTTTTAAATTCATTATAGATTTTTAATAACACTATCCTGAACAAGGGTAAAAATTGTATAGGCCAAATAAAATAATAATCTAAAAAAAGTAAAAATGAAAAAACGAATGTGCTGCAGATAAAAAAAGAAACCATTTCTGTTGCAGCAGAAATGGTTAGAGTTTAAAGAAATTGTCATCTCTACAAGGAAAGCAGGAATAGTAAAAATCTGTTCACAGCTCGCCTTATTATTAAACTAAAACAAAGTAATGAAAATAAAATTAAAAAGATATGCTTGGTTATGTATTTTGTTGATTTCCATAGGAGTTAAAGCTCAAGATACTCAGCCTTTGATTCAGTCTAAACTGGAAGGAACAGTAGTCGATGCCGTTACAAAAGAGCCAATTATCGGGGCTTCAGTAACTATTAAAGGAACTACACATGGTGTTATCACAGATACAGATGGAAAATTTTTCTTCCAAACAGGACAAAAATTTCCTTATACGCTTTTAATTAGTTATTTAGGATATAAAAAAGAAGAAGTTGTAGTCAACAAAAACGCAATTGTTATTGACCTTACCGAAGAACAAAATGCATTATCTGAAGTAGTGGTTACGGCACTTGGAATTTCAAAAGAAAAGAAATCTTTAGGATACACGACTCAAGCCGTTAAAGGAAAAGAATTGGCAACTACAAAAGAAACCAACTTTTTGAATGCTCTTTCGGGTAAAGTGGCAGGTGTTCGTATTACAAATTCACAAGGAGATATGGGATCTTCACGTATTATTATTCGTGGAGAAACTTCTATCGCAGGAAACAACCAGCCGCTTTTTGTGGTAGACGGAGTTCCTGTAGATAACTCACAACTGAATTTTGGTGGAGCTACACGTGATTTTAGAAATGCAATTGCCGATTTAAATCCGCAGGACATTGAAACTTTGACAGTTTTGAAAGGACCAAATGCTGCTGCTCTTTACGGATCGCGTGCTGCGCATGGTGTAGTGCTTATTACTACAAAATCTGGAAAAGGCCAAAAATCAGGATATGGAGTTACTTTTAATACTGGTATAACCGTTTCTCAAGTCGCTACATTACCTTCTTTCCAGAATAGTTTTGGACAAGGTTCTAATGGAAAATTCAGCTACGTAGACGGAAAAGGAGGGGGAGTTAATGATGGTGTTGATGAAAGCTGGGGCCCAAGATTGGACGGTCGTCTTATTCCGCAGTTTTATTCTAAAGGTGAAGCAGTTCCTTTTGTGGCGCATCCGAATAATGTGAAAGACTTCTTTAACACAGGACTTACTTATGATAATAGCGTTTCTATTGCAAAATCGAATGAAAAATCGGATTTCCGTTTAGGTGTAAACAACCAAAAACAGCTTGGAACTGTACCGAACAGTGAAATAAACAAAACAAACTTTACAATTAATACCAATTATCAGATTTCTGAAAATGTAAAAGTTGGGGTTAATGCGAATTATATTGTAACGAATTCTCCACAATTGCCAGGAGGTCCATCTGGTGGACGTGCGGCAGGTGTAATGCTGCAGTTTCTTTGGTTCGGACGTCAAGTTGACATCAATGAATTGGATAAAGACTGGAACACTAACTGGAATAACAGTTACTACAGCAACCCATATTGGAATGCGTATTACAATACAACAAGCCAACAGCGTAACCGTATAATTGGAGATATTCACTTAGATGCGAAATTGGCTGAAGGACTTAACTTTAGATTCCGTACAGGTGTTGATTATTACAACGATCGCAGAAAATATACTATCAAGTATGGTACAAATGGAACTCCTTTCGGATCGTATGCAGAAGATGCTTATACTGTAAATGAACAAAATACTGAGGGTATATTTCAATACACAAAACAGCTTAATGATGATTTTACTGTAGATGCACTTGCTGGATTCAACATTCGTAACCATAGCGATGCCAACAACTATCAGAAAGCGCCACGTTTAGCAGTTCCAGATTTGTATACTTTAACCAACTCGAGAGATCCGTTGACGTCATCAAATTCATTATCTAGATTGAGAGTTTACAGCGCTTATGCTTCTGCTCAGTTTGGTTTTAGAAATTATGCTTTCTTGAACGTTACGGCACGTAATGATTGGTCTTCTACGTTACCAAGCAGCAACCGTTCTTATTTCTATCCTTCTTTTAACGGAAGTGTAGTTTTAACCGATGCATTAAACATTAAGAGCAGTACGCTTGATTTCTTAAAAGTTAGAGGTGGTTGGTCTGAAGTAGGTAACGATGCAGATCCGTACCAATTGGCTACAGTTTATAATTTCCAAACTGCTTTTGACGGAAATCCGATCCAGACTTCTTCTCAAAAGAAATTAAATGAAAACTTAAAACCAGAAACAACTCGTTCTACTGAGGTAGGTCTTGAAGCTTCTTTCTGGAAAAACAGACTTCATTTTGATGTAGCGTATTATAATACGAATAGTTTTGACCAGATTTTAGAAATAAAAACGACAGCGGCGAGTGGTTATACTTCACAGTTAATCAATGCAGGTAAAATTAACAATCAAGGTATAGAAGTGCAGTTGGACGGAAATCCAGTTCAAACAGAAAACTTCAAATGGAATGTGGCTTTAAATTATTCAAAAAATAAAAGTAAAGTAGAAATTCTAGATTACGCGGGAGATATTAAAAACTACACAATTGGTTCTTCTGGAGGTGTTGATGTTTTGGCATCTGTAGGACAAGCTTACGGAGCACTTTACGGAACAGCCTACGAGCGTGATGCAAGCGGTAATATTGTGGTAGGAGCAAACGGTCTTCCAAAAGCAGATCCGACAAAAAGAGTTTTAGGACATTATACGCCAGATTATTTAGCAGGTCTTACAAATACTTTGACATACAAGAATCTTGAACTTTCATTCCTTGTTGATGCTAGTGTTGGTGGAGAACTTTTCTCTGGAACCAACAGAACAGGAAACTATACTGGAGTTTTAGCACAGACTCTTCCAGGTCGTGGTGCTGAAAACGGCGGATTAAGCTATTACTATCCAGGAAACAATACGGCTAACCCGAAAACTCTCGTAGCTGGCGGAGCTGCTCCAAGCGGAGTAACGGTTTATGACGATGGAATGATTTTCGGAGGTGTATTTGCAGACGGAACTCCAAACAATAAAGTGATTAGTGCACAAGAATATTACAAAGCTTCTTACAACATTAGCGAAGCGTATATCTACAGTTCAACTTTTGTAAAAATGAGAGAGATCAAGCTTACTTATAATTTTAATAAAAAGCTCATTAAAAAACTTGGATTAGAAGGAGCAAGCGTTACTGCTGCTGGCCGTAATTTATTCTTTATCTACAAAGATGCACCAAATATTGATCCTGAAACGGCTTTCAATACAGGAAATGCACAAGGATTAGAAAGTTTAGCGTTGCCAACAACCAGAAACTTCAGTCTTAATCTTAATGTTAAATTTTAAAAACTCGGAATCATGCTAAAAAAACTATCATATACAATACTGTTTGCATTGGCACTGAGCTCTTGCAGTGATACTTTAGACGATATAAATAAAAACCCAAATGCAACTGAAACTCCGTTAGCGCCTTATTTGCTGACAGGAACTTTAAAACAAGGAGCAGATTTGTATTGGGGAGACGTAAATAACTTTAACTCAACTTTGTTATTTGTACAGCATTGGGCAAAAATCCAATATACAGAACCAGATCGATATGATGTTTCGAATGCTTCTTTCACAACATTGTGGGATAAAGGATATTCGACTCTAATTACAGATTTGAATACCATTTTAAAATTTCCAGATGCGCAAGCTAACTCTAATTATAAAGGTATCGCTTTAACTCTTCGTTCATGGACATTTTTATTGCTGACAGATGCTTACGGAAGCATTCCGTACAAAGAAGCGGGGCAAAATGTAACGCCAGCGTACAATACTCAAAAAGAAGTGTACACAGGATTATTGGAAGATTTAAAACAAGCGCAATCGCTATTAAATCCTGCAAACGGAAGTGTTATTGGAGACTTGGCTTATAAAGGAGATATCTTGAAATGGAAAAAACTGGTTAATTCACTTCGTTTGCGTATTGCTTTGAGAATTTCCGACAGAGAACCTGCTTTGGCCAAACAAACTGCTATTGACGCTACAAGTGATGCGGCAGGTTTAATAAGCAGTAATACCGAAACATTCCAATTTGTTTATACCAGTTCGCCACAGCAAAACCCTGCTTCGGCTTGGTTTGAAACGAGAGATGATTTTCGTATCTCGAAAACTATGGTCGACCAATTATACGCATTATCAGATCCTCGTTTGCCAGTTTTTGCGCAATTGCCATCAGACGCAAGCGTAGGTAAATATGTTGGAGGAGCAAATGGATTATCAAATAGTGATGCAAATAGCCAAGGTTTTGCGAAAACATCAAAACCGGGAACTTATTTCCTGACATCGGCTTCGCCAGCAGTAATTGCTTCTTACTCTGAAACTCTGTTTAATCTTGCAGAAGCTGCTGCACGCGGTTATATTTCTGGAGATGCAGAACAGTATTATAATAGTGCCATTACGGCTTCTTTAAACCAGTTTGGAGTTACCAATGCGACCACTATTTCAACTTATCTGAATCAGGCAAGTGTAAAATACGATGCTTCAAATTATGCTAAATCGATTGGTACGCAAAAATGGATTGCTTTCTTCGGACAAGGTCTTGATGCTTTTACAGAATGGAGAAGATTAGATTATCCAGTATTAACAGCTGGTCCAGCTACTGTTTTGGACGGAAAAATTCCATCGCGTCTTTTCTATCCTGGTACTGAGCAGTCACTAAACGGAGCTAGTTATCAAGCCGCTGTTACAGAACAGGGAAAAGATTTATTGACAACCAAATTATGGTTTGATGTGAAATAAACAATGTGTTGTTTTTTTGAGTCAAAAAGCCCTGTATCAATTAAGATGCAGGGCTTTTTATTTGGCTAACAATTTTTTTATAGTTTTTCATACCAGTTTAAAATATAATCGGCAACATTTTCCCAGCCAGGTTCTCCGCAGATAAAATGACTTTTTCCATCAAATATTTTAAGATCAACTCTCCCCGCATTATCGCTGTATTTTCGAGCTATTGTTTCGGTAAGGCTTGGAGGAAAAATATGATCGCTGCCACCGCCAATAAATAGAATTGGCTCATGCGGTTTTTTGAAATTGATATTAGAGAAAGAATTTAAAACCAATTCTCGACTTACTTTATAACTTTCGGGTACCGCAAATTTTTCAAAAGCATTCTTCTTTTCTGCTGCAGGCATAGTATTAAAAAAAGCGTAATCGTACCAATCACGGCTTCCCATGAAATATTTTTTAGAAGAAAAGAAACCAAAAGCAGGCAATGCAGTTTTTAAGGTTTGAAATGGCGGAAAAACATTTTTTGGAGGTGCTCCGTCAATGCTTACACCGGCAGTAGCTTTTCCTAATTCTACCAATTTTAACGTAGCCATTCCTGCCATAGAATGTCCAATTACCAAAGGTTTTTCAGGTAAAGTATCTATTAATCTACTGATATTATTCACAATATCTATAAATCCAGTTTTAACCAGATCTGGGTGAACTTTTGCTCTTAAGTCGGCAGGATTTCCATCGTGCCCAGGATTGGCAGGGGCATAAACAGTATATCCTTTTTGTTCATAGTACTTTTTCCAGTCGGTCCAAGTTTTGTCATTGACAAAATTTCCGTGTATCAGTACAATTGTTTTTGATTTTGACATGATTCTTTTTATTTGATTAATGTTAGAATTTCTTTTAAAATTTCTTGTCTTGAATCTTATAAAAGTTAACTTTTTTTTCAAAAAAACAATTTATATGCCATGCTTTAAAGTATGTGATAATAGGAGCTTATCGTTATTTTTGTCGATATAAAAGCACTATATATCGCTAAACAAATTTATATTAGTGAGATTTCGCTATAAAATCAATTCACGCTTATTTTTTAGATTATCTTCTTTTTTCATTGATTGGAAATTCTTTTGAAAACTCAATTTTCAGAATCGTTCCGTTATTGTTTTCCATAGAAAAAGTAGCATCTAAGTCATCACTTAAGCCTTTTATCAGACTTAATCCAAACGAGTTGATTTTTTTATTGCTGATATTCATATCAAAACCAACTCCGTTATCTGCAATAGTCAAGAGATATTTGTTTTCAGATGTGGCTTGCAATGTCACGTAAATCATTCCGGTTCTGTTGTCTGGAAAAGCATATTTTATAGAATTGGTAATCGATTCGTTTAAAATAAGTCCGAGCGGAACAGCTTGTGCAACGTCTAATTCAAGCGGATCAATTTTGAGTTCAAAACGAATGCGCTGTCCAAGCGAAAAAGATTCTTTTAAATACTCTACCAATTCTTTGATATAATTGGGCATATTAATCGTCGAAATATTCTCTGAATTGTACAATTTCTGATGAATCAAGGACATGGAATGAATACGATGCTGGCTGTTTTTAATAGCCGATAATGCCATGTCATTCTCCAAATAAGCCGATTGCGAATTCAAAAGACTGATTACAGTTTGAAGATTGTTTTTTACACGATGATGAATTTCTTTCAACAGCCATTCTTTCTCATCAAGCAAATGCCTTAGATTGATGTTCTTCTGATTGATTTCTTTTTCTTTCAGTTCTAATTCGGCATTGGTTTTCTGTTTTAAACGGTAGCGATTGTACAATAAGACAATTGAAAGAACCAATAAAACCAAGCTCCAGATCGATACAGTGTTTAATAATTTTGATTTTTTTAATGCCGTTTGCTGTAGATCTGTTTCTTTGTCTAATAATTTGATTTTCTGTTCTTTATTTTCAGTTTCATACTGTATTCTAAGTTCTTCAATCTGTTTGTTTTTAGCATAATCCAAAAGAGAATCACTCATTTTTTTATATAATTTATGATGCGCCAAAGCCGATTTAAAATCGCCATTCAAGGAATCTAATTTATATAAAGACATTTGTAGCGCTTCAGAATTGTAGTTTTGACTATACTTTTTTGAAACGGCCGCAATCTTATCGATATACAATTTTGTTTTCTGCAGGTTATTTCGGTTTGAGTAAAACAAAGCAATTGACGAGTAGGTATTGCAGATATCTCGATACGTTTGTGGTGAATCTAAGCCATCGGCAGCTTCTCCTGCTTTTATAAAATATTTTTCTGCGGTGCCGTAGTTTTTAATTCGCCAATAGCAATTAGCGTAACCATAATTCATAAGCATATTGTCAAACTTATTGGGTGGCGGATATTTGCTCGTTACCGAATTCATGTATTCAACAGCCTCTTTGTTTTTCCCTTTCATCGATAAAGCTACAGTTGCTGTCATAAAACTTTTGTACCAACTACCGCTATTATAGGCATTTTGTCCATATTTAATGCTTTTTTCAGCAGCCTTCATTGCATCGTCAATATGACCCATATTTAAATAAATTAATCCCAATCGCATATAAAAAATATCGGCAAAGGTGTAATCATTGGTAGATTCCATGCTTTCGACACTTTTTAGGGCATAATACAGCGCATTCTTCATATTAAACTGCACGCCTTCGATATAAGCAATTGTGGTTTCGCTAAATTGCTGCTGCCTAAAACCGATTTTTCGCATATCGGCAATATTTTGATAAAGGATTTTCTTGGCATCATTTATTTTTCCGTGCCAAAAATAAATGGTGCATATTCGTGCTTTCGTTACAAGTCTTTTTTCTTCAAAGCCTAAAGTTTTATATAAAGCTTCCGCTTCTATTAAGATTTTTTCTTTTTCGGGATCTAAATCGTGCTGATTGCTAGCCTGATTAAATAATGCATCTGCCAGTGCGGCTTTGTCATTTTGTTTTCGGCACTCATTTACTACTTGAAGAAAACACTTTTTGCTTTCAGGATAGTTGTTAATTTGAGAATAAAACTTTCCCAATAACATCAAACTCTGATGCTGCCATTTTTGAATTTTTAACTGATTACTGATTTTAACGGCTTCAGATATATAAAGATTAGCGTTTTTTATGTCGTCTGGTTTTGTAAAAGGTTTGAATAAATAAAAAGTTCCCAATTGCAGAGCCAGTTTTATTTTATCGACGTTTTTTGATTTGTGGTAAAGCTTTTTGGCAGCTTCTATATTTCCTTTTTCAATTAAATCATTTCCAATTAGATAAGAACCATCATTATAACCTTCATCATAAGCTAAAGAGACAGGAAGTTTATAGGCTTTACAAGTTAAAACTACAGCACTGTCTGCATCTATTGATCCTTGATTGGAATTGTATAAATAGGACGAACAGGTATGTATTAATAGACGCCTCTTTTTTAAATCATAACCAGCTGTTGCGGGATGATTTTGTGCTTCGAAATTAATTGTAATAAAGAACAGCAAACAAAAAAAGTACAGTGGCTTCATCGTTTTATTAGAATTAAATTTTAGTAAGTGTTTAATTCACAAATATAAAGAGAAACAATTGTGTTTGTGTTGCAAAATAACACGAAAATTATGGTAAAATATGATTTTTATTTAGCTAAATTTGGATACGCTTAATTTTAATTACGATAATTAACTATTTTTGTATCAATTAATTAAGTGTAATATGGAACAAAATTTACTCACTTATGAAAAAGTCTGCCGATAACGGATTTGAAGCTGGTCTTTCAGCATTAAAAAAGCGAATTTTAATTGTTGAAGATCAGTTTATTGAGGCACACGATTTACAGTTAATTCTTGAAAAAGCAAACTATGAAGTTACAGGAATTGCACGATCGGTAGAGCAGGCTTTGGAGCAGATTGAGATTGAAAAACCAGATTTGGTATTTTTGGATATCATGCTCAAAGGTAAGGGAGATGGTATAGAACTAGCACATATTCTTAAAGAAAAACATATAGGTTTTATATTTCTTTCGGCCAATTCCAGTAAAAGTATTTTAGACGAGGCAAAAACCACACAGCCATACGGGTTTATTGTAAAACCATTTCGAGATCAAGATGTTCTTACAACTCTCGAGATCGCTTTTTATCGTCAGCAATATAGTTTCGAAAGTCAGTTGAGGCAGCAGTTTCAGCTTCAGAAATTAATTTCAGAAATTATAATTTCAGATGTAAAGAAGGAAGAGGCTTTGTTGACTTTTGCAAAAGCGGTTCAGACTTTTATTCCTTTTGATTATTTAGAAACGGGTTTTGTAACGGCCACACATTATGATAATCTCGGAATTGTTCGCAGAAATATAGATCAGTATCAGATTATTAACCTACAGAAACTTTCTCAAATAACAGAATTATCTGAAAAAGAGATAAACGAAACTTATAAAAAGTCAAAAACAGATAAAGAGCCAATAATTTATAGTGAGGAAGCACTGATAAATAACTTTCAGGAAGCTCCTATGAAGGCTTTGATTGCTCATAATTTCGGAATAAAATCGTATTTGGTTTTTCCGCTTTCAATTGCTGCTATCCAGAATTATCATTTTACTTTTTACAGCCGTAATCTGAATGTTTATTCTCAGGAACATTTAAGAATTTTAAGTTCGCTAGAACCCGTTTTCAGTCAATTTGTAGCTAAAATTTATTTGAAAGAAGATTTAAACGTGTCTTCCAAAAAAACTGAAATCAAAAATGCTAAAGTTGCTACCGAAGAAGGTTTTGAAGGCATTATTGGCAATAGTTCGCAAATGAATTCTGTTTTTAATTATATCCGAAAAGTGGCGCCCTCAGATACCTCAGTTCTCGTTCTTGGCGAAAGTGGGACAGGAAAAGAAAAAATTGCGCAAAGTATTCATGCCTTATCTCCAAGAAAAGACAAACCTTTAGTTATCATTAATTGCGGAGCTATTCCCGAAAATCTTGCTGAATCATTGCTTTTTGGACACGAAAAAGGGGCTTTTACAGGCGCATTGGATAAACGTATCGGTAAATTTGAATTGGCAGACGGAGGAACGATTTTCTTAGACGAAGTAGGAGAAATGTCTCTAGAACTTCAGGTAAAGCTGCTTCGTGTTTTGCAGGAAAGAGAAATTGAACGCGTAGGCGGTACTTCTTCTATGAAAATTGATGTTAGGATTATCGCAGCAACTAATAAAAATCTAGAAGAAGAAGTAGCAGCAGGAAGGTTTAGAATGGATTTGTATTATCGTCTGCACGTTTTCCCGATTATGGTGCCGCCATTAAAAAAGAGAAAAGAAGATATTCCTGATTTAGCCAATCATTTTATTGCGGTTTACAGTGATAAAATGGGCAGAAAAGCACCAATTCTCTCTGATGCGGCTTTGCAGCAGATTATGAATTACAACTGGCCAGGAAATATTAGAGAACTTGAACACGTTATGCAACGAGCAATTTTACTGACGGACGGAAATACGATTAAAGAAATTGAGCTTTCTATGTCATCAAAAATGCATCCTGAACCAGTTTCTGAATCCTTTTCGATAAAAACGATATTAGAAAACGAAAGGGACTATATTCTCTATATTCTTAAAAAATGCAACGGAAAAATTTCAGGATCTGGCGGCGCTGCTGAAATTCTGGATATTCATCCGTCGACTTTGAATTCTAAAATTAAAAAGCTGGAAATAAAGAAAGGGATTATTTAGTAGAAATGTTGATTCTGTTTTTAGCGACATTTACAAATATAGCCTGTGGTTTCAACCACGGGAACACAAAAAAAATCCGCGATCAATTAAGTAATTTTCATTAACCAATTTGCGATAAATTCAGCCATATTTTCCCAGTTTTCCTGAATGATACTTAGATGATTTGAATCTTGAAATTCTTTGTAGCAAGTTATGGAGTGCAGGTTTTTGTATTTTTTAAAATTGGAATAATTCAAAGAAACGGGAGTAAAAACATCTTCTGAGCTCGATATAAACAAAAGTGGATTGTGTTTCTTTTTAAAATCTATTTTTCCTGTTTTGGTAAAAATATCACGCATAATTAATTTCGATTCTGGAATTAATAACGTTTCATAGCTTTCTTTTTGTTTTTCAAAAGTCATTTTACCAGTAAAATAGTATTGCCAATCCTTAAAAGACATTAAATAGGTTTTCCTTTTTGAACTGAAAAAATTCGAAGTTTTCCAGATCGTTTTATAAAAAGGAAAATTAAAATAAAGCACATTAGCTGGCGGAATAGAATTAATGCAGATTCCTGCAGAACATAGCTCTTTCTGAATTAGTATTTGAGTTAAAAGACCGCCATAAGAATGACCAATTATAATAGGTTTTTCGGGGAGTTTGTCCATAATTTCGATATAGTAATCCAAGAGATTATTTAAATCAATTTGAGCAATTTTTGACTCGGGATGTGTTTGTCTTAAAACGGCAGGCAGTTCGTTTTTGTGCGGCCAGGGCGGTGCGACAGTTTTATATCCTTTACTTTCAAAAAAAACAATCCATTCTTTCCAGCAAGTATGGCTTACAAATGCTCCAGTGACAAACATAATCGTTTTTTTATTAGATAAATACATCATATCGAAGCTATTAGATTAATTTCTAGAAAACCAATACACCTTTAAAAACAAAAGAGATGCCTTTTTTGTAAAGCATTGATTATAAAAGAATTGCTAACGCAGATGATTTCTGAGTTATTATATATCGTTAAAATCAAGTTTTTATTATTGAAATATCATCAGTTTATAGCTAAAAAAAGCTTGCAAGTGCTTTATTTTTAAGCTTCTGCGTTTTGGTTTAATCTTTGTCTGCCTCTTAGAAAATAATATAGGGTTCAATCTTTTAAATTATAATTATGGAAAAAATTTATAATACAGAAACAAGTTTCGCAGAACTTGTTGACCGTAAAATTGCATATCGATCTTACGGAAAAGGAAAAGCAATAATTTTTGTGAACCGTTTTAGAGGAACGCTGGATACTTGGGATCCGTTATTTATTGCTGAGCTGGCAAAAAAGTTCAACGTTATCGTATTTGATTATTCTGGAATTGGTTCTTCTACAGGAAATCTTACTCCAGATATTACAGTTGTAGCCAAAGATGTTAAAGATCTAGCAGATTTCTTAAAGCTGGACTCCGTTATTGTTTTAGGATGGTCTTATGGAGGATTAGTAGCGCAAACGGCAACTTTACTATATCCTAATTTGGTGACGCATGCTATTTTGGTTGGAACAAATCCGCCGGGGAAAAATGAGATTCCGATCGAACAGGCCTTTTTTGATGCTGCATTAAAACCATTAAATGATTTTGACGATGAAATTGTTTTATTTTTTGAACCAAAATCAGAATCCAGCCGATTGGCAGCAAAGGCTTCGCATGATAGAATTCATAAAAGAATTGAAGTAGAAAAAATTCCTTCTACAATGGATGTTTTTCAATTGTATTTTGGCGGAGGAGATACTTTTAGAGAAGATGCTTTAAATTTCAGAGAACAGCTTAAAAAGATAAAAACACCAATTTTGATTATTTCTGGAGATCATGATATCAGTTTTGCGGTAGACAATTGGTATCCGATTATCAATCAAATGACAAATGCGCAAATGATCGTGTATTCTGGAACAGGACATGGACCTCAGCATCAATATCCTGAATTGACAGCACAGTATATCATCAATTTTATAGAATACATATAATTTTAAGTTCATCAGCATAACTTAATTATATGCAAAAGGAATAGTGTTAGCAGCTATTCCTTTTTTTTATGTAAAAAAAAATCAGGCTTTTTCCCAGAACTAATGGCAAATGATATTTCGCTAAAAGCTGTCTTTTAGCGAAATATAGCAAAGAAAACACCCAATTTATATATTTATCGTACTGTTTATTTTAGGGAGAAATAATTGTAGCGAAGCACTTTTAAACGCGTCTAAAGCTTTTTGATGATCCATAACGATGAAACCAAAAGTATCATAATGAACGCCTAATATCTTGTTTACTCCAACAAGTTTAGAAGCTTCTATTGCTTCTTCAATTCCCATTGTGAGTCCATCACCAATAGGAAAAACAGCAAAGTCAAGTTTTGTGAATTTTGGAATAAGCTGCATGTCTAAAGTCAGAGCGGTATCGCCACTATAATAGAAATTCCCATCGGCGGTTGTAAGAACAAAACCACAGGCAATTCCGCCATAAGAACCATCCATAAAACTGCTTGGATGCTGTGCTATGACACATTTTACAGTTCCGAAATTAAAATCAAATTTACCGCCTGGATTGATAGGATGCGCATTTTCGATTCCGTTTTTCAATAGCCAATTATAGATTTCGAAATTCCCGAGCACTTTTGCTCCTGTATTTTTAGCAATTCGTTCTACATCTAGAATATGATCATAATGCGCATGAGAAATAAAAATATAATCTGCTTTTATGGCATCAACATCAACCTCTTTGGCTAATTCGTTTGGTGTAATAAAAGGATCAAAAAGAAGGTGTTTTCCGTTGGCAAAAACAGAAAAACACGAATGTCCGTAGTAAGTAATTTTCATGATAAATAGTTTTAAATCAGTTAATAATGAAGGATAATTTTCAAGAAATATGCCAGTGAAGACGAACTATTTTTAAAATGATTTAATAGATAATTTGAAATTAAGAAAAACAAAACCACTTTTCGAAGACTCGAAAAGTGGTGTATTTGAGATTTTAGAAGTTTTACTTAAGGTTCAACAATATGGAACCAGAAATTGAAGCTGTCAATTTTTCCTAAAAATTTAATAAAGGCATTTTTATCTCCATCAATTTTAATTGTGCCATTATCAACCAGGTCTTTAAAAGAACTTTCTCCTAAGCTGATTCGATCTAAATCTTTACGATTTATAGTAAGACTTGCTGTAACATCTTCACTAACATTACTGCCAATTCTTGGATTTACAGCGCCATTTTCTACTAGAAGCGCCACTTTTTCGTTAACGTCCGGCATTGTAATATTGAAGTTGTATTTCATGGCTGCCGCGTCAGGTTCTGTACCTTTAAATTTCATAGCTAAGAAATTAAAAAACAAACTTGTAGACATTCCTCTTACCATATCAGGACCTGCTGTATTTGGTGAAGGCATTACTTTAACTCCTTCTCGCAATTCTTTTGCGCCAGATAAATAAAAGTTTCTCCACGGTCCAGATTCTGCCTGATATCCCAATTGTTCGTAAGTATCTGCAAGAAGATTACGGGCACTTTGATTTTTAGGATCGGCAAAAACTAAGTTGTTAAGCACTGTAGCTGTCCATCTGTATTCGCCTTTATCAAAAGATTGTTTTGCTTTGGTTAATACATTTGCTGCTCCGCCCATAAATTCTACATACTTTTTGCCTTCTTCTTCTGGTGGCAGTTTGTCAAGATTTGCTGGATTTCCGTCAAACCATCCAAAATAAAGATCGTATTGCGCTTTAATATTATGGCTTACAGAACCATAATATCCGCGATTATAAAATTGTTTGTCTAGACTTTCTGGAAGTTTGATCATATTGGCAATTTCAACAGGCGTATATCCTTCATTGGCTAATCTAAGTGTTTGATCGTGAATGAATCGATATAAATCTCTCTGGCTTTTCCAGTAGGTGTTGATTGTTTCATTTCCCCATGTTGGCCAGTGGTGAGAACCAAATGTTGATTGTACATCTTTACCCCATTTTTGAAGTGATAAGTCAATGTACTCGCTCCATTTTTGTCCATTTCTAACTTTTGCGCCTCTAAGAGTGTATAAGTTATGGAGCGTATGGCTAATATCTTCTGCCTGACAGAAAGATTTAAACTCTGGGAAATAAAACATCATTTCTGCTGGCGCTTCCGATTCAGGTGTATAAATAAACTCAACCGTTATTCCGTCAATAATCTTTTTTTCTCCGTCAAGTTTTTTAATGATTTCTGTTCCTTCCAATATTCCTGCCAGTCCAGTAGAAGTTGTTTGGCCTAATCCAGTTCCGAGAGTTCCTTTGGCATCTTTTGGCAAGAGGTTTCCATACATATAAGAAGCTCTTCTTCCCATGGTATTTCCTCCCATAACATTCTCACTAATGGCTTCGTCAAAATATCCTTCGGGAACATAAATTGGAACTTTACCGCTTTTTACATCGGCTTCATCCACAACACCTCTAATTCCTCCAAAATGATCAATGTGGCTGTGTGTATGAATAATGGCAGACACTTTTCTTTTTCCCAGCTTCTGATTAGCTAGTTCTAGTCCTGCTTTAGCCGTTAGAGGAGACAAAAGAGGGTCAATTATGATCCATCCTGTTTTTCCTTCAATAAGGGTCATATTTGCAAGATCGAATCCACGTATTTGATAGATACCGTCAGTAACTTTAAAAAGACCATGAATACTGTTTATCTCACTTTGTCTCCATAAACTTGGATTAGTAGTTGCAGGAGCTTTACCTTTTATGAAATCATATTGTTTCATGCTATATACAACATTCCCTTTTTCGTCTTTTATTTCTCCTTCAGGAAGAGTTGCAATAAAACCTTTTCGGGCATTTTCATAATCGGTATTGTCATTAAAAGGAAGATAAGAAAGCAGATCTTCCTGTTTCTTTTTGGTGAAGGTACTAGCTTCTTTTTTGTTTGAATTTGCATTTTGCGCTTTTACGCCGTCGCAAATAAATACCGCTAATAGAATCATTAATAGGAGTTCAGGAATTTTCTTTTTCATAAGTATTGATTTTAGAAATTAATAAACATGGATAATTGTATTGTAGGGGTAGGGGGATTATGGAGTGTTGAAAAATGATTTAAAATTATTACGATTTAGAAAGAAGTAGTTAAGTTTTATCTTATGTAAATTGAATAGAAGCTTTTTCTCAGTTGTATAAAATTATTAAGAAAGAGTATTAAAAGTCTGATTTTTAGCTTGAAACAGGTTGCAAGTTATAATCTGAAACAATGATTTTGGGAAAATGCAGCTATTTTGGAAGTTTTGTTGATTTAAAACTATTTGATTTCTAATTTTTAATTGATTGTCTAGAGAAACAGTTGATAAAATTTATATTTAATATAGTCTCTGATTTTCTATAAATTAAAATAGCTCTTATAAAATAAAATCTTTATCTTTAACTAGTTGGTATATCGGTTTATATGTGTTTTTTGCTGTTATACTATTTGTAGCTGTTTAGGTTAAGAACCCCATATTTTCGTAAACAGTATATTCTAAATACATTCAAACAATTTCAGAATTTATCTGAAAAATAAGTTTTTATCTCATTTCTATTTTATCCGGCTGTTTTTAATTAAACAGCAAAGAAGTCGCTAGTTAAAAGTAATTTCAATTAAAAGAATACTAAATAGATGCATATAAGACTACATTTTCTAAAACCTTTTATTTTGTTTTGCTTTTTGTTTGGTTTGGAAACAAAAGCGCAGACCACTTCTCTTGAAGAATGTTTTTCTATAGCACAGCAAAATAATATTACGATCAAACAGGCAAAATCTGCATTAAAAACAGGCGAATATAATCTTCAGGCCGAAAAGAAAGGCTATTTGCCTAAAGTAGATCTCTTATCAAGTTATTCTTATTTGAGCAGTCCGCTAACGATAAACTTGCAGACCGTTAGAGACGGAGTTGTTGAAGGCTCGTCTAAACAAAGTGTCAACACGGCAAATGAAATCTATCATGAAATTACAGGAGGCAATTTATCTCAGGCTGCACAAGATCGTATTTATAATGCTTCAAAAACGGTTATTGGCGGTATTTATCCCGATTATAATCCGAGTTTAAGCAAGCAGTCTTATTTTGTTGCTGGAGTAGGAGTTCGTCAGCCTATTTTTCTTGGAAATAAAATAAATTCAAGCATAGATCTGGCTCAATCAGTTGCAAATTCGGCGGGAATTGGAGTAGAGATTGCGGGCAAAGAAGTCGATTTTTTAATTGCAATTCAGTATTTAAGAATATTATACCTCAACTCTTTAATTAAAAAGCAGGAACAAATTGTAAGTGCTTTAGATAAAAATAGAAACTACGCCGAAGAATTGGTCAAAAACAAAATTCTGCCTCCGTACCAAAAAAACTGGACCAATGTGGTTTTAATTCAAGCGCAAAGTCAGTACAATAATATCAAGATGGAAAAACAAAATGCCCATCTTGAATTGAATAAATTAATGGGAGTTGACCTTGACACCACAATAGTGATTTCTGATACTTTAAGATATGCCGAAATCAATCTAGAAAAACCTATGAAAGAGTATTGGCTTACCAATCCAGTTTACAGAATTGCAAACAACAAAATTTCTTATGCAGAAACTGCTGAAAAAATCAGTAAGTCTATGGCTTTGCCTAATGTTTTTGCGATAGGTAACTACAATTTGTATCAGAAAGATTTGCCAGTTTCTATTCCCGATTGGTTCGTAGGTTTAGAATTGCAATGGACTTTGTATAACGGGCTGACCAATAAAAAGACTTTAGCAGCCAAACAGCTTATTGAAGAAGCCAAGTTAGGAGAGGAGAATTCCAGTCTAATGCTTCAAGTGCAGTCGAGAGTGGCAAAGAATAAAATGAGTTCACTGCAAAATGATGTTATGGCTATGGATGCGGCCAGAAAAGAAGCCAATACGACTAGCAGTTTAATTACCAAAAGAATGAACAATCAGCTTTCATCGCCAAAAGACGTTAATGATGCTTTGCTGGTGGAAACAGAAATAGAAAAAGGGTATTATACCGCTGTTTTAGGATACTACTTAGCATTAGCTGAATATTTTAATAGTTTAGGAAATCCAAGTCAAATAACGCAATTTATTAAATAGATGAAAGATATATTTAAAAACTACTGGGCGCTGATCATTCCAATCTTTGTAGTAATAGCAGGACTGATTTTTTTCTTAAAAGACAATAACAAAGAAGACAACAATTTTATAGGAATGGTTGATGCAACAAGTGTTGACGTAGCGGCCGAATTTCCAGGAAGATTAGATTCATTGCTTGTAAAACAGGGTGATACCGTAAAAACGGGACAATTGCTGGCTGTACTTCGTTCTAACGAAATAAACGCCATAAAAGCTCAGGCATTATCGGCAATTGATGCCGCAAAAGGACAGCAGGAACTGCTTACACAAGGAGCAAGACCAGAATTGATAGAAGCGACTTCTAAACTATATCAAATTAGTCAGGAACAGTATAAATTGTTTAGCACGACTTATGACCGTATGGAACGACTGTATAATGAAGATGTAATATCGGGACAAGAAAAAGATGTTTTCTATTTTAAATTTCAAGCAGCTAAAAAAGAAATGGAAACGGCCCAGTTAAATCTTCAGATGTTAAAAAACGGAACTCGACCAGAATTACTAAAAACGGCAAATGCTATTGTAAAACAAGCAGAACAAGCGTATGAATTGACCAAAGCACTTGGGGATAATACTAGAGTTTATGCTCCTGCAGATGGCGTAATTTCTAATTTGGTTACGCATCAGGGCGAAATTATTTCTATTGGGTATCCGATTATGACCATAGAGAAAAAAAACTCCACTATAATTAAGTTTAATATCAGACAAGACAAATCCAATCTGCTTAAAGTTGGAAGCAAGACAGCGGTTAAAGTTCCCGGTTGCGAACCAGAAACGTTTGATGCCGTTGTGCATTCTATTGCGCCAACATTAGAATTTGCCAATTGGGTTCCTTCTAAGGATAAAGGAGAATTTGAACTGAGAACTTTTACAATAGAAGTAAAACCCGAAAACCTTGCACAAATTAAAGGACTTCGTTCTGGAATGACCGCTTCTTTAATTCTTCCTCAATGATTTTTATGCTGAACATAATTATTAGAGAATGGAAGCGCATTCTAAGTCTAAAGGTATTTTATTTGGTAATGCTTGTAGTTCCTGTCGCTTTGTTTTTCTTCTATGCTCTTATTTACCAAAAGCAGGATGCTAAGAATTTGGCATTTGCTATTTGGGATGAAGATCAAAGCGCGATAAGCCGAGAGCTGATTTTTTTATTAGAACAAAAAGAAACGCTTCAAATTACTAGAAGAGTAAGCAGTGAAGCTGAAGTTAAAAAATTGATTCAAGAAGGAAAAATATTGGGTGCGGTACATTTTCCTGCCAATCTGCAGAAGAATATTTATAACCGCCACCCGAGCAATGTGACTTTGTATACCAATGCCGCCGCGCTTGTTCCTGCTAAGTTAGTTTATAAGGCTGTCGCCGAAGTTGTAATTACAGGAAGTACAGGCGTAATTTTGCAGAAATTGGTAAAAACCGGAATGAAAGGTGATCAGGCAATGGCAATTGCAAACCCGATTAGTCTGAGAACGTATCAGCTTTATAATCCAACTTACAATTACCAAGAATATTTGGTTCCGGGATTAATAACAGTCGGAATGCAGATGATTTTGATTATTAGTTCTATGCTGGCTTTAAATTATGAATGGGTTACAGGAACGATGCAGGAACTTTACGATTCATCAAAAGGTTCTGTTGTTGCTGTTATTATCGGAAAAACAATAGCGCATCTCAGCATCAGCTGGATTAATTTTCTCATTATTACAGGAATTATTTTTACTTTTTTTGATATTGGCGTTCCCGCAGCAACAGGAAAGTTTTTTGTGCTTTACACCATGCTTTCTTTGGCATGCATTGGCATCGGAATGTTTATATCGGCTTTGTTTAAAGACGTTATGCTTTCGGGAGATGTCGCTCTTTTTTATACTTCGCCCGCTTTTGTTTTCAGCGGATTTACTTTTCCGAGATGGGCAATGCCTTGGTACGATCAATATTATGCGCTTATTATGCCTTATACCGCTTTTTTAGACGGATTTTTTAAGGTGTATTATATGAATTTGCCCTTGAAATATGCTCAAGGAGAAATGGCCAAACTCTTATTGTTTTGTCTGGTAATGTATCCGACAGCAATGTTGTTGTTTAAACGTCAATTTAATTCGATTAAAGATGAAAAAGAAACCGCAACAATCGCTGATTAGTCTCTTTTTGAGGGAAGCTTCGCAAGTAGTAAAGGATCATAGTTTACTGCTTACGCTTCTTATTGCTCCTTTGCTTTACGCTTTTTTTTACGGAAGTATTTATATCAACAAAGAAGAATTTGATGTAAAATTGGCGGTTGTTGATGATGATGGCTCCAGATTATCGCGTTTGCTGCAGCAAAATATAGATGATTCGCCAATAGTAGAACTCGTTCATTTTTCAAATTTGGAACAGGCAAAAGAACAGATGTATCAAGGAAATTGCCAAGGCTATTTTTACATTCCAGAAGGAACAGAAGCCAATTTATTGAGTTTAAAACAAAGCAATGTGGTATTGGCTATAAACGCTGCAAGATTTCTTCCTTCGAGTGATTTGTTATTAAATGTACAGCAGATATGCCTGACAGTTGGAGCAGGAGTGAGGCTTCAATATTATCAGAAAAAAGAAGGCATGAGCACTACTATTGCTATGGAAAACGTGATGCCTGTAAATTTAGATTATCGCCCTTTGTTTAACGAAAGATCGAGTTACGGCGCATTTTTATTGCCAGGATTGCTGGCCTTGATTTTACAGCAGACCTTGTTAATTGGTTTGTGCGAAAGTGTTGCTGGTGAGCGTCAGCGTTCTCGTTTAGGCGAATGGCTGGGTTCTGGCATTTCTAATGGTATTTGGGGAAAAGGATTGTTTTATTTGATACTTTTTTCTTCGTATGGTTTTTTCTTTTTAAATGTAAATTACAAACTGCTTAATTTGCCCATGAGAGGCAGCGGGTTTGAATTAAGTTTATTATTGCTTTTGTTTATTGTTACTTTAATTCCAATGGCTCAGTTTATTGGTTCGCTTTTCAAATCGCAATTGCTTTGTTTGCAGATGATGGCTTTCTCTACATATCCGATTTTCTTGATTACCGGATACAGCTGGCCTTTTGAATCACTTCCGCTAGCATTGCAGTGGCTGTCTAATCTTTTGCCTACAACGCCTTTTATTGTTTTATATACCTCTATTGTGCAGTCTGGGGCAAGTTTATGGGATAATCCGCCAGTTTTATTGCATCTTATTCTGCTTTTTGCTTTTTATAGTATAATCTGTTTTATTCGTTTAAAATATTTGAAAAAGAGTTATGAGTTATATGTGTTGCGAATCATTATGCATATATTTAAAACATAGCCCGTGGTTTCAACCACGGGGACACGCGTGAAATGTTTATAAACCAGTTATTAATTTGAATTGGCTCCAGCTTTAGCTGGAGTTTAAATAAGGAGAATCAAAATGGCTTTAGCCAAAAATATACAATTTGGCTAAAGCCTTGTTATTACAATCATTAAATACCTCCAGCTAAAGCTGGAGGCTATTCATAAAAAGCTCAACTTAAAGAGCTTTGAATTGCGAATGATTCTTAAATCTAATTAATCTGCTCAATCTGCGAGAGAAAAAATAAACTAGCTTTTAAAGCCTATTTAAATCTTCATAAAAACAAATAAAAAAAGCTGGAATAAATCATATTTTACGATTTGCTCCAGCTTTTGAATTGAGTTAGTTACTTAAATTTTTATAACACGACTAACGGAGAAATTACACCAAGCATAATTTTGCCAGTATTGTTATTAGATTGTCCTAAACTTGCTTTCGAATAATCACTGTAATCGTACCATCGAGCTACATAAGTGGCAAAAAACTTCAAGTTAAAGTTTTTAATCGGATAAAACTCTACTGTTGGAATAACGCCCCAAGCAGTACGAATTCGGTTTGAACTCACATTTGGATCAGGGATTTCTTTCCATGAAGCCTTGCTTACCATTCCGATTACTGTAAGTTTCCATTGTTCATTGAGAGAATATACAGTTCTAAGCCAATGTTCAATATAATACACATTTTCTGCTGCATGATCTAAAACAGTATCTGGAATAATATTGCTCACAACTCCTGTTCGATCCAGATCTTCGCTGCTCCATTTGAAATCATATTGAAAAAGCCATTTTTTGGTTCTAAACTGATTCCCTAACGCTGTATAATACATATTTACAGGTTTTCCATTTTTTGTGGCTTCCTGAAAAATACTGAAACTATAAATAGTTTTAAATTTTCCGTCTAAAAAGCTTCCGTTCCAGTTTCCGACGTATGCAGCAGGAAATTTTGCCTCTTCAACATCAGGTACATTTTGATACAGTTCAGAGAAAGTTTTTGTTCTCGAATTTAAAATCTGACCAGAAAAAACGTGATTGGCATTTAATTTCCAGTTTACTTGAACTCCAGTTAAAAAGTTATCTGAATTATCTACGATATCATTATATTGATAGATGTCAATCGGATTCATGTCAAACTCATAACCACCCCAGTTTGCTGTCATTTTTCCGATAGCAATACTGGTTCTATTGGATATATTATACCCAATAAAAGCCAAGTCTGTAGAACTGCTGATGTTATCTGTAGATTGCGGTTCGGTTTCTTTAGTATAACGGTCTCTAAACCTAAAAAATACTTTATCCTTATAGACTTTTCCTTTTACTTCCAATCTAAACTGGTTTACTTCAAATTTACTGCCAGTATATTTTCCGTCGTCGACATAGGTATTAAAGCCTAATTGAGTGTTAAAAATTAAATCAACATTATTGAGCAAATCAACTTTGGTTGCTTTTATCAATGGAGTTTTGTGATTTAAGATGGTATCAGTCTGTTTTTCCTGTTGTGCATAAGCGCCAGCCACCAGAAAAACGCCCAAAATTATTGAAGTTAAGATACGCATAGTTTACAATTTCAATTGGTTTAATACTCAAAGAAGTATTCTTGGAGTTTTTTACTGTCAGTAGTTTGTGTAAGTCCCAACATTAATAGAATCCTCGCTTTTTGCGGAATTAAATCATCTGCGACTATGGTACCAAGCTTTTGATCATCAGTTTCATCAAATAAGGTCACCCTTCCTGACGGAACTCTTGAGGCTCTCGCCACAACGATTCCTTTTTTAATTGCTGCAACTGCAGCATCTGAGTTTACTTTATTAAGATTTCCGTTGCCAAGACCGCCCGTTACAATTCCTTTTACTCCAGAAGCCACATAAGCATTTAATGCAGTTGCTGGAGCATCAGCATATAATTCTACAACAGCCACTTCAGGTAAAGAGGTTAAACCTGTAATATCAAACGGGGTATTTTTATTGGCTTTTCGAACTGGGGTTTCATAAAGTGTAACTTTTCCATCATAAACTTGTCCGATCGGGCCACTATTTGGAGCCGTAAAGGCATTTAAGTGCGTTGTACTAGTTTTTACAGCATTTCTTCCAGTCAAAATGTACTCATTAAATACTAGTAAAACACCGCTGTGTTCGGCTTGTTTTGAAGCCGCTAGAGTCACCGCATCATACAAGTTTTTTGGACCGTCTGCGCTTATGGCTGTTGCCGGACGCATAGAGCCAGTAATAACTACAGGCTTATCATATCTTACGGTTAACGATAAAAAATAAGCTGTTTCTTCCTGTGTGTCGGTTCCGTGAGTGATTACAATACCATCAGCTTCATTATTTTTATAAATTTCGTTTATTCTTTTATTAAGCTTAATCCAGATATCTACGGTCATGTCTTGACTTCCTACGTTTGAAATCTGTTCTCCCGTAATTTCGGCAACTTTTTCAATTCCCGGAACGGCCGCGATCAAATCTTTTATCGGCAATTCTCCCGCTTTATAAGCAGAACGGTCTGCCGAAGCTCCTTTTCCTGCAATTGTCCCTCCAGTTGCAAGTATCTTGATTCTAGGTAATTTTTGAGCATAAATACCTGTTACTAATAAAACCGATAATAATAATGTAAATAAATTTTTCATAGATCAGATGTGTTTAATTTAACTTTTATTATTTTGTTGAGTTCTCCCAGCTGGTTACATATTCCATTAAAATTTTACGGATGTTTTTTCCAAGAATTAAGTAGCTATCTGTTGGAAGATTGGCAAGAGAAACTCTAATACTCCATTCTGGACCAGCAAAACCGCCACCATTTAAAAGTACAATCGCTGTTTTTTCTGCTAAGCGGAATAAAACATCAACAGGTTCAAAGTTCTTTTTCAGCCAATTCGCAAAATCATCTCCGTAAAAATGTTTTGCAGCCACCATAACATCAATTTCAGAATAATATCCTGCACGCATTGGATCTTCAAGAATTGGAACTTCTAGTCCTTCCCATAATAAGCTAAGACGTTTTTGGATAATAGATTGAGTAAGCGTTTTATAAACATCTTGAGTATCTAATAAACAAAATGCAGAGAAAAGCATCATTTGAAATTGCTGAGGCAAGGATAGTCCTGCCGTGTGGTTTAAAGCCACTTGACGGCTATCGGCAACAAGTCTGTCAATAAACTTGATTTTTTCTGGCTGTAATGTCAGAGAAGAATAACGATCGTGCAGTTCTTTTTTGTGAGCAGGACTTAAATTGGCAATTTTTTTATCGAAAATATTGTCCTGATGAATGGCAATTGTTCCTAGTCTCCAGCCTGTACAGCCAAAATATTTTGAGAATGAATATACTGTGATGGTATTTTGCGGAATAATAGCCATTAATGATCTAAAATTATTAACGAAAGTTCCATAAACATCATCTGTAATCACCATCAAACCAGGATTATGATTTTTTACTATATCAGCAATATAATTAAGTGTATCAGTACTCATTGCAGAAGATGGCGGATTGCTCGGATTTACCACAAAAGCAACTTTAACCGCTGGGTCTTTAAGCTTATCTAACTCAGAATTTGGATATTGCCACGTATGAAAACCGTTTTCTCCAACGCCGCTTGCTTCTACGTAAACGACATCAAATTTGTATCGATCTAATTCTGGAATTTCAATATAAGGGGTAAAAGTAGGAGTAAGTAATGCTATTTTATCACCGCGTTCGGTAAGGTGATTTTGCATAAGCGAATCAAAAATATAACACATTGCGGCAGTTCCACCTTCAACAGCAAAAATATCAAACTTGCCTTTGTCATTTCCTGCGCCGCACATTTCTTGCACCAAATAGTCATGAACAATAATTTCAATCTGACTTAACATACGATCAGGGACAGGATAGTTAAATCCGATTACAGCTTCTATCCATTCGCGAATCCACGCATCACCATCAAACTCATGTTTGTCTATACCATAATGATATGTTTTCCCTAAAAGCGATGCAGCAGGGCTATCTTTGTGTTTAGCCAAAAATGCTTCAAAACGTGAAGCCACACCACTTTTATTTTGTACAATTCCTGCTAGAATGCCTTGTTCTTCCATAACATTACGACATTCTTCTAATGCAAATTGTCCGAATAGGAAAAAAGCCTCTCTCGGAACTGTAGCAATCCAGTTTGGGTTTCCTCTTCCCGCATTAAGCGTTATCGCTGTCGATTTAAGCGCGCTTTCTTCTGCCAGATGAATTAATTCGTTTTTAATTTCAAATGGACTGAGGGTCTGAAGTGTTTTTTCTACCTCTCTTGATGTTTTTATTTTTGAAATATCAATTGCCATAACTAAAATGTTTAGAGATTATATAAAAAATTCGACTAACTCATGATTAAAATAATGACGACGCCCCATATAATGAGCAGCGTATTCCCAACGGCATAGGTGACAGTGTAACCCAATGCAGGGGTTTTGCTTTTTACAGCATCTTGTAAAGCTCCCAAAGCCGCTGTAGTAGTTCTTGCTCCAGCAGCGCATCCTAAGGTTATAATAGGATGGAATTTGAAAATATATCTTCCGATAAAAAGTGCCAGGATTAAAGGAATAGCGGTTGCCGCTGCACCTGCAATGAAAAGTCCCCAGCCAGCTTCTTGAAAACCTACAATAAAACTCGGTCCCGCTGTAATACCCACAACGGCTATAAAAATGTTCAAACCAACATTATTCATAATCCACAAGGCAGGCTCAGGAATTCGTCCAAAAGTAGGATGCTGACCTCTTAGCCACCCAAAGAAAAGTCCAGATATTAAGGCACCTCCACTAGTACTAAGGCTTATTGGAACTCCGCCAACTTTAATAGTCAGTGCGCCAAGCAATCCTCCTAATACAATTCCTAAACCTACAAAAGCCATATCTGTAGTATTTGTAGGGCGGTCAGGATATCCAATATGTGTCGCTACTTGATCTACGTCTCGTTTAATACCAATCAGTTCGATCATATCTCCTTTTTGAAGAACAGTATTGGGTAATATGGGCATCTGAATCCCTGATCGTTTTAGAGATCTTACCACAACACCATGCATATATTTTAAATGACGTAAATCGGCAATGGTTTTGTTTATGACTTCTTTTTTTACAATTAATATGCTTAATACTTCTACAGGAAAATTAAGAAGTTCGATATCCAGAACTTCTTTTTCATTCACCGCAACATAGTTCATCATATATTCTCTTCTTCCACCTAAAGCAACAACATCATTTTCTTTAATTACAAATTCTGGAGTAGCATCTATAATTTCTTTTCCTCTTCGAATTCGCTGTATAAATAAACGTCTGTTATTTCTTTCGAGCTCGTTTTCAACTTCAGCAACTGTTTTGTTATTGGCATAAGAGTTTGACGAAATCTGATAAGCATTATAAATTACACGATCATAAGCAGAGGCAATACTTGGATCATCTCCTATGGCATCTCCTCCAAGTTGAATCTCAAGTTCTTTTGCTTTTTCTACTAAATTGCCACCTAATAATTTTGGACCGATAGAAGCCAATAGCCAAGCAGAACCTGCTGTTCCGAAAATATAGGTTACAGCGTATGCGACTGGAATTTTATTGATTAAAGCCGTTTTTTGATCGGCCGGAATATTGAGCTGATTGATCGTGTCTGATGCAACACCAATTACAGCAGATATGGTTTGAGAACCCGCGAGCATACCAGAGGTTAAGCCCATATCGTAGCCCATAATTTTACCTATTAGATAGGGACATATTAAACATAGGACACATACTATAGCTGCATAAAACATTTGAGGCAGTCCATCTTTTTTTAAACCTCCAAAAAATTGAGGGCCAACGCTGTAACCAACAGCGAAAAGAAACATGAGAAAAAAGACAGATTTAACGTTTGGAGAAATTATAATGTCTAATTGTCCGACTAAGACTCCCACAAGCAAAACACTGGTAACAGTTCCTAAAGAGAAACTTCCAATTTTAAATTTTCCGATAAAATAGCCTAATGATAGTGTGAGAAAAACTGCCAGTTCGGGATAATCTTTTAATGTAGTAATAATCCAATCCATAATTATTTGTTTTTTAGTTTAGATATATCAATAATTGATTATGAAAATCGAGGAGTAGGAGAAAGATAAGGGGAGGGCTTGTAAAAACAGATTTTTTTTACATCCCTCAAATATAGGCTACAAACTGAGAATAATTGTACAAATTGAAAGGTGTAGATGTTTCAAATTATAATTTGCAACAAAATAAAATGAAACTTTATACAGTGATTTTTGATTGTTTTGGTGTTGAAAATCAGTTATTTGTGTGAAATAAAGAGAGTGAGGGTGTAAATGAAGCCGCTATGTTTACAGGGTTTACTGCTAAAACAAGCTGCACTTTTTTGTGCAATAAACAGACAATCATAGCATAATGGAATTTCTACAGAAATTAAACTGGAAAGTTTAATGTTAGAAAATGGAGTTGTAGTAAAAGTAATTTCGGTTGTATCTCAATTGTTAAAAAGCATTCATAATTCTTGTTGCAAGTTATAATTTGCAACCTATTTAAAAAATAAGGCTTGTCTAATAGTTGTAATTTACTTCCTCAAAAAAGTCGTTTTTCTTATGTGAATTCCTCAAGAATTATATACAAAATCACATGATTTCGTGCGACTTAAAAGCAAGCTATATAAATAATTAAAACCTAAAAAAATCATGAAAAAAAATGCCTTAAAACTAATTTTTGCAGGTTTGCTTAGTTTTACTTTCCTTGGAAATGTAAGCGGACAAACCAAGAAGAAACCTAATATTATTATGGTAATTTCTGATGATACTGGTTGGGGAGATTTAGGAGTTTACGGAGGAGGAGTCGGACGCGGAATGCCAACACCAAACTTGGACAGAATGGCCAAAGAGGGGATGCAGTTTTGGTCTTTTTACGGACAGCCTAGCTGTACTCCCGGA
Organism: Flavobacterium movens; assembly: GCF_039581425.1. NCBI lineage: Bacteria > Pseudomonadati > Bacteroidota > Flavobacteriia > Flavobacteriales > Flavobacteriaceae > Flavobacterium > Flavobacterium movens. The sequence continues at coordinate 109,729 of NZ_JBCPXY010000009.1, read as the reverse complement.
AGAGCTGCGATGCTAACAGGGCGTATTCCGAATCGAAGCGGAATGACGACTGTTGCTTTTCAAGGACAAGGAGGCGGATTGCCAAAAGAAGAATGGACATTGGCTTCGGTACTTAAAAAAGCCAATTATAAAACTTATTTTTCAGGAAAATGGCACCTTGGAGAAGCAGATTATTCTATGCCTATAGCTCACGGTTTTGATAAAATGCAGAATGTAGTGCTTTATCATTTAAATGCTTATACGTATGCTTTTCAATCTTGGAATCCAGAGATGTCTCCAGAAATGTTAGCGTTTTTTAAAAAGGTAACTACTGGTATTCTTGAAGGTGAAGCAGGCGGAAAAGCGCGCGAAGTAAGCAAAGTTACAGAAGATAATATTGCCGAGCTAGATATGATGATGGTAGAGAACAATTTGAAACAACTTGATGAATATGGAAAAAGCAAAGATCCGTTCTTTATGTGTATCAACTTTGCTAAAAACCATCAGCCTAATCTTCCTTCCAAAGAATTTGTTGGCAAATCGCCAGGTAAAAGCAAATACTCAGATGCCGTTGTAGAGATGGATTACAATGTAGGGCGTATCATGGATAAGATTCGTTCTTTAGGTATTGCTGATAATACTATCGTAATATACACGGTAGATAATGGCGCTTGGCAAGATGTGCATCCTGATTCTGGATATACGCCTTTTAGAGGTACAAAAGGAACCGATAGAGAAGGAGGTAGCCGTGTACCTGCAATTGCTTGGTGGCCGGGACAAATTGAAGCAGGAAGCCAAAGCCATGATATTGTAGGCGGACTAGATCTTATGGCAACATTTGCAAGTCTTGCTGGTGTAGAACTTCCTAAAAAAGATAGAGCAGGTGTAGATATTGTATTTGACAGTTATGATATGTCTAATGTGTTATTTAAAAAAGGAACACCACTTCGTGATAAATGGTTTTATTTTACAGAAGCAGAATTATCGCCAGGAGCTGTGCGTATTGGAAAATTCAAAGCAGTATTTAATACCAGAGGAGATAATGGTGCTATTGCCGGAAGTGATGCACCTGGACAGCAGCTTGGTTGGAGAGGAGATGAAAGTTATGTAGCGACAGTTCCTGCTATTTATAATTTATGGCAAGATCCACAAGAGCGTTATGATTTATTCATGAACAGCTGGACAGAGAAAACATGGACAGCTATCATTTTTAATCAAGCTATTGCCGATTTGATGAAAACGTATGCTAAAATACCTCCAAGAGCGCCTCAGAGTGAAACTTTTACTGGAGAAATGCAGATAGAGCGTTATAGAACAATCGAACAAGTGAAAAAAATGATGAATGAAAAGAAAGTTGATCTTCCGCCTTTGAGTGTCGATACTAAGTAATAACTAAAAAGGTAGATAGGCAAATCGTCTATTTTAAAAGTTTATATAATGAGCAAAACCATGTCCTTTTCAAGAAAAAGACATGGTTTTCTTTTTCTTCTCAGTTATGCGTATATTTGAGAGAATAAAAAAATAGAAGCCATTATGAAGAAAATAGGATTTTTATCATTTGGGCATTGGTCTAATCATCCATCATACAAAACTCGTACAGCAGCAGATACCTTGTTGCAATCTATCGATTTGGCAGTTGCGGCTGAAGAAATAGGAATAGATGGCGCTTATTTTCGTGTGCATCATTTTGCACAGCAGTTAGCTTCACCTTTTCCTCTGCTTTCGGCGGTTGGTGCTAAGACGAACAAAATAGAGATTGGAACAGGAGTTATCGATATGAGGTATGAAAACCCGATGTATATGGTTGAAGATGCTGGAGCTGCCGATTTGATATCAGAAGGACGTTTACAACTCGGAATAAGCAGAGGGTCGCCAGAACAAGTTATTGATGGTTGGCGTTATTTTGGCTATGAACCTGATACTGGTGAAACCGATGCCGATATGGGACGTAAGAAAGCTTTAGAATTTTTGGATAAATTGAGTGGAGAAGGATTTGCAGAACCTAATCCGTACCCGATGTTTCCAAATCCGCCAGGATTGTTGCGTATCGAACCACATTCTGAAGGATTGAGAGAACGAATCTGGTGGGGAGCAGCCTCAAATGCAACTGCTATTTGGGCAGCCGAAAACGGAATGCATCTTCAAAGTTCTACGCTTAAATATGACGAAAATGGCAAGCCGTTTCATGTTCAACAGGCAGAACAGATAAGATTGTACAAAGAAGCTTGGAAAAAAGCAGGACATCAGCGTGAAGCAAGAGTTTCTGTTAGTCGTTCGATTTTTGCGTTAGTCAACGATCAGGATAAATATTATTTTGGTGGGCAAGCAAAGGGAAATGATAGTTTCGGGTATATTGAGCAAGATAAAAGAGCAATCTTTGGTAAAAGCTATGCGGCCGAACCTGATAAATTGATCGAAGAATTAGCTCAAGATGAAGCGATTCAAGAAGCAGATACATTGTTGTTGACTATTCCAAACACTTTAGGTGTTGATTATAACATACATATTTTATCGTCTATTTTAGAACATGTTGCGCCTGCATTGGGTTGGCGATAATTTTAAAATAATATACAAAGAAAAGCCTCAAATAGTACTATTTGAGGCTTTTCTTATTTATGAGCTTTCCTAGCGGAATATTGAATATTGAACGTAGGGAATTTTGATTCTCATTTTGGAATGTTCATCTTATTTTTTTACCAACCAGATATTCCTAGCGGAATATTGAATATTGGGACGTAGAGAATTTAATTATCATTTTGGAATGCTCATCTTATTTTTTACCAACCAGATATTCCTAGCGGAATATTGAATATTGGGACGTAGAGAATTTAATTATCATTTTGGAATGTTCATCTTATTTTTTACCAACCAGATATTCCTAGCGGAATATTGAATATTGGAACGTAGGGAATTTAATTCTCATTTTGGAATGTTCATCTTATTTTTTATCAACCAGATATTCCTAGCGGAATATTGAATATTGGTACGTAGGGAATTTTGATTCTCATTTTGGAATGTTCATCTTATCATTTTGATAGGTATTTGTTTCATGATTAAAAATAAATTTGTTTCAAATTGCTGATAATTAAAGCGTTGTTTTGTTTTTTAATGTTTTGGCATGTGCTTTGTTTTTTGCTGATAAAAATGAGAACCAAAAAACAATAACATGAAAACAGATAAAACTCGAAGCAAGAAAATTACAAAAGAATATGTATCCAATAAATCAATGAAACATAAAGACCAGTTTATTAATGTGATGGTTTTTAGCATTGTCTTTTTTATCGCTGTTTTTCTGATAGCTCAAATGGTGTAAACTAAGTATAAACAGTTTTACACTTTTGACTATTATTAATGAACGAAAAATACTGTAGCAATGAAAATTATAAATCCCATAATCAATCCAAATATAAACCTGACAAAAAAGAGCTTTTTCTCTATTTTACCTCCAAATAAGAAAGCAGTTTCATCTGATCAAGAGGCTGAATCACCAACCGATTTTATTATTGAAAAAGCCAGATCAATCCATACTTTTTGGATCAAGCAAATTTGCGAGGTTACATTATCTTCTGCCATAGCCCGCGGAACAGGTATTTCAGGTCGTTCACCAGAATTTCTCGAAAAGAAAATGAGTACGGGAGAAGCCGTCATTGCCTTTGCTTCAGATGGAAGATGGGCTGGTTTTTCTTTTATTTCTTCCTATGAAAATGGTCAGTATGTTTCAAACTCTGGTCTTATTGTAGCGCCCGAATTTCGTCATACCGGTCTTGCTAGAAAAATTAAAGACAAAATATTTGAACTTAGCCGCGAAAAGTATCCCACGGCCAAGATATTCAGTTTAACTTCTGGTCTTGCAGTAATGAAAATGAACCACGAATTAGGATTTCAACCCGTTACTTTTTCAGAATTAACATCAGATAACACGTTTTGGGAGAACTGTAAATCCTGCATAAACTGTTCCATTTTAATGAGCAAAGAAAGAAAAAACTGTTTTTGTACTGCTATGCTTTATGATCCTGAAGAAAAAGAAGAGAGTGCAGGATAATAACATCTATCTAAATTAATTCCGATTAGCATCAATATGATAGTAATGCAAAAAAAGCATTAACAAATAAAAAAATAGCATTTCTAAGCATAAGGTTTTTGTTTAGTTTTATCTTCTGAAAGAGCATTCGTTACTTTCTTATTTTACAAATTACCAAAATAATGATTACAACCAAACGACTTATAATAAAGCCCTACAGACAGGAAGATTCAGAATACTTTTTAAATGCTTTGAATGATAACAGCGATCATTTATACGATTACTTCGCTAATATGATCAAGGTTAATGACAGCTTGGAATCAACAAAAAAGTATTTCGAGCAGAAAGATTTGGATTGGAAAGAGAATAAAAGTTATGCTTGTGGAATATTTAAAAAAGAAACCAAGGAACTTATAGGACATATATCGGTAAGAGAAATCGATTGGAAAATACCTAAAGGTGAACTTGCCTATTTTATTTTTAAGCAGTACAATGGTTGTAATTTCGGTGCAGAAGCTTTAAATGCATTTAAAAATTGGTGTTTTACTGAAAAGAAGTTTAATAGACTTTTTATGAAAATTGCTGAGGAAAATATAGCAAGTATTAAAGTTGCTGAACGCGCTGGGTTTATATACGAAGGACTTTTAAAGAAAGACTACAGAAAGGGTGAACAAAATTTAATCGATATGAATATATACGGATATACAGAAGATTTGAAACTCGAAAGAACTAATTCTCAGAATGCAGATTTTTCAAAATTAATTGTAGAATTGGATGCCAATTTAGCAAGCAGAAATGGGGAGATGCAGGAATACTTTAATCAATTTAATAAATTGGACAGTATTAAGCATGTTATTATTGCGTTTGTCAACGGCACTGCAGTGGGTTGCGGAGCTATAAAGCAATTTGATGCCGAATCTGTCGAGGTAAAACGTATGTTTGTTTCTGAAGAATTTAGAGGAAGAGGCATAGCCCATAAAATTTTGAATGAACTTGAAAACTGGGCTAAAGAATTAGGTTATGCAGTGACCGTTTTGGAAACCAGTAATGTGCAGGTCGAAGCAGTTAAATTATATACTAAAAGTGGTTACGGAGTTACTGAAAACTATGGACAATATGCTGGCATCGAAACCAGTATTTGTTTTAGAAAAGAATTAGAGCCTTAATTCTAAGTAAAAACAACTTCGATGTTTTTATTTGCAAATAATAAAAAGCATCGAAGTTGGAAGTTTAATTTTTCCGGCCCAAATTGTTTTAAAGTTTATACATTATAGAGCGTCCCAAGATGCGCTAGGATAATAAATAGAACTTGTAACTGGAGCTGTCCAGTAATCTTGACTTCCGCCACGGAAAGTGTGTAGACTTACAGCATTTACATTTCGCTTAGCATCGTTCGTTACCCAGCGAATTTTTTCATTTAATATTTCTGTGCCATTCACATAATATTTGACATATCCGTCTGTATTAGAACCTGTATTCAACTTTACAGATATTTGACAGTTATACGTAACACCTTCTTGGATATAATATTTTTTACCAAAGTCATTTCCATATTGTCCAGGCTGATCTCTGTAATACACATAAGGCTGAAGATAAGCGCCACTTCCTTTAGCTGTGTTTGATCCATTTGGGCAGTACCACATAAATCTGGCACTTCCTCCATTTCCGTCCCATGCTGCGTCACCACCTGTGTTTTGGTCACCAATTAAGATTCCATATCCGCATTTTCCGCCTCGGCTCCAGTAAAATCCGTTGTTAAATTTCATTTGAAACCAAACAGTATAAACACCCGTAGACCAAACGCCGTATGATGTGCATAAACCGCCAGGACAAGATAATGTATTAGTTTGCAATGTAATGGTTCTTGCTCCAGCTGTTCCTTTAGCTGTTGTACTGCCTTCTAATACAGAATTAGATGCAAGCGTATCTTTACTAGCAATTTGCTGTGCTTCTTTTTTAGCAGTTTGAAGCGCATTTACATCTTCTTGTTCCTTTTCACAAGAATTAAGCACCAATGCTGTAATAAATAATACGCTGGTTAATTTTAAGAATTTCTTCATTTTTTTAGTTTTAAGGTTAGTAAACGATTAATAGTTAGTAATAATAGATAGTAGATTACGGTATTTGGGAACCGAAAGTGTAAAGTTGAATAATATAAATTTTAGGCAGGAGCAATAAAGTACGTTTTTACGTACACAGAAATCCGAGCTATATTTTTTGTATATTTTTAAAGATTAATACAACTCTCTTTTCTTCAAAAATGTTCCATTGGAGTATAATATTTACAGCAAGTGACTGGGCTATAATTTTTTATAAATGAAAAGATTCTTTTTATTAAATTTATGTAGTCAATATCTCATAGCAGAAAAAAATGTTTTTTCAAGAAATGTTCTTTTTTGTGTACTATATGAGTTATAAGGATTTTAAATATGAAAAATGACAATGAATAGATTTTGTCTATTTTGGAAGTAGTAATTACAATCCACAGCCCTAATTTTCTCTTTCATTAGTTTGTAATTTAGTAAAAAATAAAATTTTTCAACTATGGATAATCAATCAAATGACATCAGCAAATGCCCTTTTCATAACGGGAGCATAGACAAACAAGCAGCTTCAGGAACGAAGAATCGTGACTGGTGGCCTCAACAGTTAAAATTAAATATTCTAAGACAAAATTCAGTATTGTCAAATCCGCTGAATACGGATTTTAATTATGCAGAAGCGTTTAAAACCCTAGATCTTGAAGCTGTAAAGAAAGATTTACATGCTCTTATGACTGATTCACAAGATTGGTGGCCTGCCGATTTTGGTCATTATGGCGGACTTTTCATTAGAATGGCTTGGCATAGCGCGGGAACTTACAGAGTGCATGACGGTAGAGGAGGAGCTGGAGCTGGACAACAGAGATTTGCACCTCTTAATAGCTGGCCTGATAATGTGAGCCTTGATAAAGCAAGAAGATTACTTTGGCCAATAAAACAAAAGTACGGACAAAAAATTTCATGGGCCGATTTACTAATCTTAACAGGAAATGTTGCTTTGGAGTCAATGGGCTTTAAAACATTTGGTTTTGCAGGAGGACGTGCCGATGTATGGGAAGCAGACGAATCTGTGTACTGGGGATCTGAAACTACTTGGCTTGGTGGCGATGAACGTTACAAAGATGGTTCAGAAGGAGTTCCGAAAGATCATGGTGTTGTTTCGTCAGATGATGATGCAGATGGAAAAATTCATAGTAGAAATCTTGAAAAACCTCTTGCAGCAGTGCAGATGGGACTTATATATGTAAATCCAGAGGGGCCAGACGGAAATCCTGATCCTATCGCTGCAGCTAAAGATATACGAGATACTTTTGGACGTATGGCGATGAATGATGAAGAAACTGTAGCGTTAATTGCTGGCGGACATACTTTTGGTAAAACTCACGGAGCCGCTTCATCTGATCACGTAGGTAAAGAACCAGAAGCGGCTGGCTTAGAATTGCAAGGTCTAGGATGGAAAAACAGTTATGGTTCAGGAAAAGGTCCAGATGCAATTACTAGTGGTCTTGAAGTGACTTGGACAAAAACGCCAACACAATGGAGCAACAACTTCTTTGAAAACTTATTTGGTTTTGAATGGGAGCTATCTAAAAGTCCAGCAGGTGCGCATCAATGGGTGGCAAAAAATGCTGAAGCAATTATTCCAGATGCTTTTGATCCTAATAAAAAGCACTTGCCAACAATGCTTACAACCGATTTATCGTTAAGACTAGACCCAGCTTACGAGAAAATCTCACGCCGATTTTTTGAAAATCCTGATGAATTTGCAGATGCTTTCGCTCGCGCATGGTTCAAACTGACACATCGTGATATGGGGCCAAAAACTCTTTATCTTGGATCTGAAGTGCCTGCAGAAGAATTGCTATGGCAAGATCCTATTCCAGAAGTAAATCATACATTAATTGATGATCAAGATGTAGCTCAGCTGAAAGAGAAAATATTAAATTCAGGTTTAAGTATTTCTCAGTTAGTTTCAACAGCTTGGGCTTCTGCATCTACGTTTAGAGGATCAGATAAGCGAGGCGGTGCAAACGGTGGACGCATAAGACTTGCACCACAAAAAGACTGGGAAGTAAATAATCCTGCTGCATTAAAAGTGGTTTTAGATAAATTAGAAAGTATTCAAAAAGAATTTAATGACGTAAATGGTAATAAAAAAGTTTCATTAGCCGATTTAATTGTTTTGGCTGGTTCTGCTGCTGTTGAAAAAGCGGCTAAAGATGCTGGAGCTTCAGTTTCAGTTCCTTTTTCTCCAGGGCGCATGGATGCCTCTGCCGAGCAGACAGACGTTGAATCTTTTGGATATCTTGAACCGAAAGCGGATGGTTTTAGAAATTATAGAAAAACAAAATCATCTGTTTTAACAGAAGAGCTTCTTATAGATAAAGCGAATTTATTGAATCTTACAGCACCAGAATTAACAGTGCTTTTAGGAGGACTTCGCGTTTTGGATATTAACGCTGACGGAAGTAAAAATGGTGTTTTTACCATTCGACCAGGTCGATTGACAAATGATTTCTTTGTAAATCTGCTAGATATGAACACGCAATGGCAATCGGTTTCTAATGATCAGGAACTTTATGCAGGAAACGATAGAAGCACCGGACAGCCTAAATGGATTGGAACACGTGCCGATCTTGTTTTTGGTTCAAATTCAGAATTAAGAGCAATTGCAGAAGTATATGCAGCTTCTGATGCGCATGAAAAATTTGTGAAAGATTTTATTGCAGTATGGACTAAAGTAATGAATCTAGATAGATTCGACTTAAAGGCTTAATACAGTAGAAGCAATAAGTTAATAAATAGGAACTGCCCCTGATAGCTAAACACTATTTCGGGGCAGTTTTTTTATGAGATGGATTTTTGCAAATAAGAATTACATTATTGTTTTATAAGTTTAATGGTTTTTGTATTTGTTCCACTGCATATTTCGGCAAGATATATTCCTGCACTAAAGTTATTTTTTAATATTATAGCCGACGTGTAATTTGATTTGACAGTATCTATTTTTCTTCCCAATATATCGAACACATTAATATAAATAGCCTGTGTTTCATCACCTCCAATGATGTTTATCTGAAATTCAGTTTTTGTTGGATTTGGCGATGCATTAACTATAAAATCATCTATTTGATATTCTGAAATTTTTGTTGCAGTATTTTTTAAAGACAAAGTAGCCTCGCATGAGCCTAGATGACAGCCATGTGCTAAATGTGCTGACACAGCGTTGGCAGAAATGCAAAGACTTTTATTGTTCGTATGGCATATTAGTACTTTTTTTGCACCACAGCTAATATCGATTACTTTTATTTGTTTTGTTATGGTAATATAGCAGCCTTTCGAATCAGTAATAGTTAGGCTGTAATCGTGAACTCCCGGTGTTGACGGATTAATAGAAATAGCATCTGTTATAGCTCCGTTACTCCACAAATAAGTAAAAGGTGCTGTTCCATTTGTAGGCGTTGCGTTCAATGTTAAAGAAGAGGGGCCATATCCTAAGTAAATAGTATTAGCATCTCCTCCCGGATTTACAGCATATACATCTGGAATGAGAGCCGCAATCGGATTATTGATGGTTACTGTTGAGGTATTGGTACTGTTATTTCCTGCGTTATCAGTAACGATCCATGTTATAACGGATGTCCCTACGTTAAAATTTCCACTTGCATCTAATCCATTTCCGTTTCTTGTAGTTGCACCTGTAATTGTATAAGTAACGGTATCAATTGCACAATTATCGGTAGCAGTTGCTAAAGGTATATTGTAATTTCCGCTTGATTCATAACAAAGAACAACAGAAGCAACTGAGTTTACAGTTGGTATTTGTGCATCAGTAACCGTTACTGTTTGGGAAGTTGTCGCGGTATTGCCATTTTCATCGGTAGCCGTCCATATTACAGTTGTTGTACCATGAGGAAATACTGTCGGTGCATTATTGATAATACTTGCTACAGCACAATTATCGGTAACTATTGGTTGAGTTAATATAAATGCTACTCCACACTGATTTTCGTCATTTGAGAGCGTTATAGGAGCGGGTATTGCAAAAACAGGCTTTTCTGTATCATTAATTGTAATAGTGAAAGAAGTCGAACTATTATTGCATCCATCGGTTGCTGTCCACGTTACAGTTGTAATTCCTTTATTAAAAACTTTATTGGCTAATGTAGTATTACCAGTAGCAGAGGTTGCTCCAGTAAGCAAATAGCTGTAAGCAACGTTACTGCAGTTGTTTAAAGCGGTGATGTCAAATTCATTGGCTTGTGCTGTATAGGTAGGTAAACCGGTATTAGTGTTAGTGATAATATTTGACATTTCAGGCAGATAAAGTACTGGTTTAACTTGACCGTTGAATGAAAAGTCATCAATACCCACTAAAGAAGTTCCAGAGATTCTGTTTGATCCGTACCAATATAAACGCAATGTAATCGGGGTTTTGATATTGGTCAGGGGGCTTAGGTCATAAGTAAGCAAGGTTGCGGCTGTTCCAGTAAAACTTTGAGGTGCCGTAATATCACTTGTAAAACCGTCTATGCTGGATCTTATAACGTATGTGCTTGGATCAGAAGCGTTTCCTTTTCTAGCCGTAAATTGAAGATTAGAAAAATCTATTTTGTAGCCATTTTTAGGTTGAAGTTTGAACTCAAAATACTGATCTGGATTAAATGAAGTAGCAGGATCTGAAGTATTTGTTTTGCTGGTCCAGCCATTTAGTAAAACACGACCACTAATTACGCCTGCTGTATTGAGGCCACCGCTAGTGCCGTAATAAAAATTTGGTGCCGTATTTCCGTCACTGATTATATTAGGATTTGTGGTGTTTCCTGCTGTAATAGGCACAATAAATTCAACATTATTTCCAGTAAATGTGTTTCCCCAGATTTGTACAGGTGCACTAGTATTATTCAGCTCAAAAATTTTGATGTCATCATGATAAATAATACGTGTCATAACATTAGGAGGATCAGATGTAATAGACTGTCCGGGACGATACAAGCCCCATTTCAAATATCCAGAAGGATTAGCTTCAGGAACATCCTGATTGAAAGTTTTAAAATTGCTCACTTGCCATGCCAATGTATAATCATTTTGTCCAGGTAACCTATAATAAACCTTATAGTAACCAGTATTATCAGTTGTCATTTTTGCATCAATCCTAAAATCAATCCATTGATTGATGTAAGGACGAAAATCGTCTATGATAGAGGGTTCAATATTGTCGTTAGGTATACGGAAGGTAATGCTATTGCGTTTTGCGCTTAAATACCATGCAGGATTTTCTCCGCCACTTTGTTTGCCTTGGAAAATAATGTCTCCATTTTGAGCCATTCCCGCAGTATAAGATTCCCAATCTTTCAGCAATAGACTCACTTCAAAACGGCGTTCATCTCCCGGATAATATTTCCCGTCTGTAGGCATTTGAGCTGTGGCTGCCTCGCTTCGCCAATGGTTATCAGAAAAATATCCCGAATCTCCAATGGTCACACGGTGGGCTATAGCATAATTGCCAGTACGACCAGGACTTACCAAGTATTCCGCATCACTAGCAGTGGCATGTGTTGTAGTTAAGTTTGAAATTCCAGAGTTTGCTGTACCACTTTCATAGTCAACAGTAACAAGGGTACCAGTAATTGTTGCAGGTGGTGTGGGTGGTGTTGCAATTAAAGAGTTAGAATAAACGATATCATCCATATACATTACAGGTGCTGATGATCCTGCTCCCACATTTAGCAGATTCATACTGTTAATATTAGAGCCTTGCGGAAGAAAACCAGTTCCAGGATCTGCATTGGTAAGTACTTTAATATTGTCGATCCAGATGTCAAAAGTTCCTGCGGCAAGGGTATGAGTAGTTAAGTTAGACGCACTTCCGCTTGTATAGGAAGTTTCAGCATTGCTGTTGTTCATAAAAAATTTTAGAGCATAAACCTGACTTTTATTTATTGTAACCTGCGAAAGCCCTGCTGTTGTATAGTTTGGACTTGTCGTAGACGAAAGCCAATCGAGGCTTACAGCAGTGGGAGTAGGAGACAGTCTTAAAGCAGCAAATGTTTGCGGTAAACTTATTCCGCTACCGTTGGTAAAATTGCTGCCATTGCCAAAATAGATTAAGAATCTGCCATTAGTTCCTGATGTAATGTTGATCTTGCATTCAAATGCTGCAATGGCTGTAGCTGTAAAAGGCCCCAAGCCAAATTTTGCACCCGATACGGTTGTACCACCATTCATTTTAAGTTCGGCTCCCGAACCTCCTGCCAAATTAGAAGAAGTGAGTTCAACAAAACCTTCAGTAGTAGACGAAGCTCTTACACTAGCAGTACCTCCGCCAGCCGTTGGTGAAGGCAAATAAGTTGAACTATAAGCAGTAGATGCGTATGGCATCGAGGCGGTAATGCCAAAGTTGTATTCCCAATTGGAATTTTGTGCCTTACTTTCTAATAAAGAAAATACACAAAGTAAAACAAGTAAACTTTTTTTCATAATTAATTGGTTTTGGTTGAGTTAGTAAATAAGCTTTTCTTTGGGTCGCATTTAATAGCCAAAGAGATTTTGTGGTTTTGGATGACTAAGTTAAATGTGGGAATGAAAATGATATTTCAAATTCGGATATAAATGTTTTGAATTTGTGTAAATATTCAATTTTATCAAATTTGATAGATGATGTTTTATAGATATGGAGGCTCCAATAGAATTTTTAATCTCCTTGGGTTTATATCAAAAAAAAACACTATCTGAGCGCTATTAAGAATATTTACGGCATCGCATATTTTGATTTTATGGATGTTTTTGAAGTTGTAACCAGTTACAATTAAGAAGAATGTAAAAAGTTTGATTTTTATAAAATCAAGTGTTTACCGATTAAGGAAGACCATTTTTAGAAAAGGTATTTTTTATTTCTGATTAGTCAATTGAATTTTAAGCGATAAAATAAAACTGGTACATCGATTTTCAATAAACCAATGCACCAGCTGTATAAAATATTATTCGTTTGAAGGTTTTCCAATTGTAGCTAGAATTCCGCCATCAACGTAAACCACGTGTCCGTTTACAAAATCACTGGCTTTTGAGCTTAAAAATATTGCCGCTCCTTGCAAATCTTCAGGATCTCCCCAACGTCCTGCAGGAGTTCTTCCCATGATAAACTCGTTAAAAGGGTGACCATTTACTCGAATTGGTGCTGTCTGACTTGTCGCAAAATAACCAGGACCAATTCCGTTAGTCTGGATGTTGAATTTAGCCCATTCTGTCGCCATGTTTTTGGTTAACATTTTCAAACCTCCTTTTGCCGATGCGTACGCACTTACAGAATCTCTTCCCAGTTCGCTCATCATAGAACACATATTAATGATTTTTCCGCCACCGCGGTTAATCATTCCTTTTACAACATTCTTAGAAATAATAAAAGGACCCGTTAAATCTACTTTTATAACCGCTTCAAAATCGGCAACTTCCATTTCGATAATCGGAGTTCTTTTAATAATTCCGGCATTATTGATCAAAATATCGATAGGCCCAACTTCAGCTTCAATTTTGCTGATTGCTGCTATTACGGCATTTTCGTCGGTTACATCAAATAAATAGCCATACGCCTCAATTCCTTCTGCTTTATATTCTGCAATTGCGCTGTCTATAGCCTCTTGCGAAGAATGATCGTTTACCACAATTTTTGCGCCTGCATGTCCAAGACCTTTCGCCATTGCCATTCCTAATCCGTGAACTCCTCCTGTAATTAGCGCTGTTTTCCCTGTTAAATCAAATAAGTTAATTGACATTTTTTTTGTTTTTTGGTTAATAGTATTCTTAATTATTTTTTTGTTTTTGATGCTTCTTTCACATTTACAATCAAAGGATTTTGAAGTCCCTGATTGAAATGATCCAAATAATCCTGCCATTGTTTAGAATTGGTTATTTGCCCCGCTTTGTCCCAAGCAGCCCCAGAATAATAAACAATAGGTTCGTTATTTCTTACCGAAGTTAGGGCTAGCAGCTGTTCTTTATCTACCCACATTTTTTGGGCAGGAGTGCTCAATATTGCACCGACAGCTGTAGTTCCTTCTTTTTCAAAAGTGGGTTCCCAATAACTCATAATTCCCTGTTGTTCATTTAAGCCAATTATGCCTTGCTTATCACGTCTTATAACCCCAACCACAACAGGCAAAGGGTTTTTATCGTCGAAAGTATAGTTGCTTTCAATTTTATTAAGCTGTGAACCAGCATCTATAGAAATGGTTTTTGTAGCCTTCACTTTAATTCCGCCAGCATTCCAGCTGTCATAAATCAGTTGAAAAGTCGTGCGAAGCGGACCACTATCCAATATTTTCCATTGATGATAATTTCCAGAATAGCGAATAGTATCTTTTACAAAAGGAGCCATGTTTCCTGCGCCCAAAGTATAGCCAACATGATAGTAATCAAGTCCGTCACCGTGATCGATATGATAATCATTGCGTTTATAACGATCATTTAGAACCAGTTTAGAAGTATTTTTTACCCAAACATCAAAACCGTAAGCATCGCCTTCTGTTTTTTCCAGAGCTTTTCCGTAAGCACGAAAAGCGATTTTATCATTTTCCCAAGCAAAATCGTCCAATCTTTCAGGGACAAATCGAGCAAAAGTTTTAGAAGCGAATTTTTCTGGTTTTCCCTTTTGAATGAAAAGCTGCAGCGAACTTTTTGCTTTAAGATCTATTTGAACCAATACATTCTGAATCGCAGATTGTCCTTTGTGCTCTAATTGAAATGGAATTTGCTTTTTTGCTTTAGGGTCAATGATTAAAAAATCGGCAGTATCAATCTGCGGATAAGAGAGAAGAATGTCTTTCCATTTTATGGCTGTCACCGTTTCTTTTCTGTCTAGAGCAGAATGGTTTGTAATGGTAATGCTAGCCTTGTTTTGAGCAATTAATGCAGAAGGTAAAGCACAAAACAGTAAGATAAAGTGTGAAAATTTCATGAGATTTGTTTTGAATATTTTTTGAATGAATAGGCTCAGTTAAGGCATAGATTGGGCTGTCCGACTAATAAAAGTTCTTTTTCGGACGAAATTTTTAGAGTTTTAAAAAATTAGCTTAAACCATTTTTAGGTTCGTAGAATCAATTGATGAAATGTTTGCATTAAGGTATCGTTGTGTTGTTGTAAGTTATTCTTTTGTGTTTTCTAATCGGGCTAAATATTCGCTTGGCATACAACCGTAATGTTGTTTAAAAGCGGTTGAGAAATAAGATGGCGAATTAAAACCGCACATGTAGGTTATTTGAGCAATTGTATATCGCTTGCTCTGCATTAATTCTACAGCTTTTTTAAAACGGATTCGTTTAATAAAATCCATTGCCGATTCGCCCGTGATTGCTTTTAATTTGATATAAAGATTCGAACGGCTCATTCCGATTTCACGGCTGAAATGATCTACTGTAAATTCAGAATCTGCCAAATGATCTTCGACAATTCTAATGGCTTCTTTTAAAAATTCTTCATCTAAAGTATTGAATGCGATATTCTCTGGAACCATTTCTTTTCCAACTGAATAGTATTCCTTTAATCGTTTACGAGAACGCAATAGATTAGTGATTTTTGCAGCCAATAGTGGCGTCGAAAATGGTTTTGTAATATAATCATCAGCTCCCATTTCAAGGCCTTTTATTTGTTGGCTGGTTTCATTTCGTGCCGTTAAGAGCATCAGCGGAATGTGCGACGTATTAATGTTCTGTTTTACACGTTTACAAAAATGCAAACCATCCAGTTCAGGCATCATTACATCGCTGATAATTAAATCAAAAGGATTAATTTCTAATAAATCTAATGCCATTTGACCATTGTATGCAACCGTTACATCGTAGGTTTTGCTAAAATAATCCTGCAGATAATCTAGTATTTCTTTGTTGTCGTCTACAATTAGTAATTTCACTGGCTGATTGCTGTCTATTACTTCATTTTCTTCTTCTATTTCATTTTCATTATCCAATTCATTATCGGTAACAATAGACAAATCGTATAATGATTCTTCTATCTGCTGATCGTTTTTATAAACCTGATCCAAGATCGGAATGGCAACTGTAAAAGTACTTCCTTGCTCTTCGGCACTTTCGGCACTAATTTCGCCATGATGCAATTCGACCAAACGTTTTGTAAAAGCCAAACCAACACCAGAGCCCAAATTCATTTCGCGGTTGTTTACTTGATAAAAACGATCAAAGACTTTAGATAAATTCTCCGCACTAATTCCGACTCCCGTGTCAGCGACTTTTATTTGTACCGTATCGTTTTTCTTCAATAATTCAACATGAATACTTTGTCCTTCTTTGGTATATTTAAAAGCATTAGACAAGAGATTGAACAAAATTTTCTCCATCGCATCTTTATCAAAAAGAAATACAAGCTGTGTTTCGGCTGAATGAAAAGTATAATGAATGTTGTTTTTTTCTGAAAGCGGTTTAAACGATTCGAAAATTTCCTGCGTAAAACGAACAATATCGCTTTTGCCCACTTTTAACGGACGCGTTCCCATTTCTGTTTTTCTAAACTCAAACAGCTGATCGACCAAATTGTAAAGACGTTTGGCATTAATGAACATTAATTCATGTTTCTTTTTGGTGATTTTGTCTGCAAACGGCATTTTTAATAGTTCTTCTAAAGGCGCTAGAATCAACGTTAAAGGAGTTCTGAGTTCATGTGATACATTAGTAAAGAAATCCATTTTTATTTGATTGATATAACTCACTCTTTCCTTCTCAATTCTTTCCAGTTTTAACTGCTGCTCGGCTTGAATTCTTTCCTTAATGATCTTAAAACCGATATAAACTGCTGTACCAATAATAGCAAGCAACAACAAAGAAAACCATATCGTTTTGTACCAAGGCGGAAGTATTACAATTTGCAAACTTCTAACAGCGCTCATTTCGCCATTTGGACCAACAGCTTTTATCTGAAAATTATATTTTCCTGCAGATAAATTGCTGTAGCTTACCTTCAATTGGTCTGTTCTTTGCCAGTCTTTATCAATGCCTTCCAGTTTGTAGAAATAGTAAGTTCTGTTGGAAGAAATGTAATTGAACGTATTAAAAAAGATGCTAAATTGTTTGTATTCTGAACCAATTTCGAGCTCTTTAACCTGATCAATATGCTGTTCCAAAATATCGGTTTCATCTTCTACTGCAACGGTTTTATTTAAAACTTCTAAAGCGGTAAAGTTTAATTTTAAAGGCAGCGGTTTTTGTTTGATCATAGTAGGATAGAAGTACGAAATGCCTTTTATGCCACCAAAAAGGAGCATACCATCTTGTGCTTTACAAAACGAATATTCGTTAAACTGCTTGTTTTGCAGACCGTCACTTTCGTCAAAATTTTCGATCGAGCGGTTGTCAGGGTTAAATTTGATTAAACCATGGTTGGTAGAAATCCATAAATTATTATCATTATCTGGTACAATGCCATAGATGGTTTCTTCAAAAAAGTCTTTTCTAGCTTTAAAGCTTATAAAAGATTCCTGATTTTCATCAAATAGACGTAAACCTTCTCTGGTGCCAATCCAAATTCGATGTTTTTGATCTTCAGTTATACAATTGATAATATCATCGCTTAATTTTCCATGGCCAACATTTCCAAATAAAAAGGAATCAGGATAAAATAACGTAACTCCGTTTGTAGTTCCGATCCAAATGCGATGTTTACTGTCTTCAAATAAAAAAGTAACGGCATCTGATGCCAAGCGTTTTCCTGCTTTGTCAAGATGAATGTGGGTAAAAGTCTTATTTTCAGGATGAAATTGATCTAAACCAGTTCTTGTGCCTACCCAAATACGACCTTTAGAATCTTTAAGCAGTGCGTATACTAAATCTCCTGCAATGCTGTTCGGATTTTTTTCATCGTGAAGAAATCGTTGTGCTGTTCCTGATTTTGGATTTAGAAGATTCATTCCGCCATTATGAGTGCCAATAAGCACATTACCATTATCATCAAAAGCAATGGCTTTAATATTATTAGAACTTATGCTGTTAGGATTGTTTTCATTATTCGAAAAATAACGGATTGTACCAGCATTTTTGTTCCAACAATTTATTCCTTTGTCATTGGTTCCAATCCAGAAATTGCCTTTAGAATCTTGTTTGATCACTCCGATTACTTCGTCGTTTAAAGACGGTTTAGCTGAGTTTTGGCTTAAGATATTAAATTTTATATCGTTTTTATGATAGTAATTGATGCCGCCATAGTATGTCCCTAGCCAGATTCCGTTTTGTTTGTCTTTCAAGAAACAGCGCACCGAATTTTGAGCAATCGTATAAGGCTGTGAAATTTGATGATAATAATTTGTAAAAGAATTGGCAGCTTGATTATAAATAGATAGACCTCTAAAAGTGCCAAACCAGATGTTACCTTCTGTATCTTTACCCACACAGCGAATATTATTATCAGCAATACTGTTCGATGATGAGTTGTGTATAAGGTTGGAAGTCTGGCGGTTTTGACCATTATAAAGAATTACTCCATAACCTTCTGTTCCAATCCATAAGTTCTTATTATCTATAAAAACATTATTGATGTAGGGTTTGTTTATTCCTAGATTTAGTTTTTTTATTTGATGTGTTTTTGAGTTTAATTGAAAAAGCCCTACATCTGTACCAATAATAAGCTGTTGCTGCCAAAAACCGATATAAGCGATCTCCTTTATTTCGTGAGAAGATGCTTTGAATTTAATATTTGTAAATTTTCCATCTTTAGGAGAAAGAACAAAAATTTCTCCTGTAATTGATGCTGCCCAAATTCGATTTTCATTGTCTTCTGTAATAGATGAAATATACCATTCGCCTAAACTTTTTGGAAACTGGTAATTTGTAAAGTTATCAGTATCATAGTTATAAACACTTAAACCTTGATTGCCACCTATCCATAATCGCCCTTTGTGGTCTGTAAACAAACTTCGAATGAAATACGATTGCAGACTATTTTTAGTATTTTTTACTGGGCGATACACTTTAAAACCTTTACTATCATAACGATTTAATCCGTCTTGAGTTCCAATCCAGATAAAACCCAAAGTATCCTGCTGAATGGCAAAAACAGAAC
This sequence comes from Flavobacterium movens, assembly GCF_039581425.1. Taxonomy (NCBI): domain Bacteria; kingdom Pseudomonadati; phylum Bacteroidota; class Flavobacteriia; order Flavobacteriales; family Flavobacteriaceae; genus Flavobacterium; species Flavobacterium movens. The sequence continues at coordinate 90,627 of NZ_JBCPXY010000009.1, read as the reverse complement.
TTTGCGACAAGCCTTTATCAACCGAAATGGTTCGGAAATAGCGATCTTGCACTTGGGCATAACTTTTCGCACTGAAAAGAGTTATGTAGAAGAACGTAAAAAGGACAATCGTTTTCTTCATAAAGGTTTGAATTATAATTTGTTATTTGTTTTTACTGAATGTTTAAATTTAAATAAAAAGAAAACACTTTTTATTCTTAATTTTTATCATATTTAGCGACATCTGGCAATTCGTCTATCGCTTCTTGTCTGATTACTTTAGCATGATCAATTTCAAGCAATAAAGAACTTCCATCGATGTTTGGCATGTATTTTTTTCCTTCAAATTGAATTGGCAGATTTCCGTAGCTAAACATTGATTTTACTGCGTTTCCTGAAACTTGCAATGCCGCAGGTTTTTCTCCGTTTAATTGCGCTTTTATATTCCAGTCTCCAACTTGTAAAGCTGTAAATCCATCTTTGTTGGATAGTGTTTTAATGGCTTCTGTTATGCCATCTCTAATTTGGATGATGGTTAAGAATCTAAATTTTTGTTTTGGCTGAGAAGTGATTCCCGCGTGCCATTGATCTTTAAAATCTTTAATTTGTCCTTCATCATTGGTCACTTTATTCCAGTTTACAGCAGCTTCGAAAAACTGATTGTGTACCGCCATTTTTAAAGGACTTTCAGCATAAACATTCGCCGTAACACTTCCTGAATCGGTTTTAACTGCAAATTGCTGCTGATTTGAGTTTTCGGAATTCTGACCTTCAATTGCGTAATAAGGGCAATGAAACTGTGTTGTCCATTTTACTGGAGTTTTGGCTTCCAGTTCATCATATAAAACAATATATCCGCCTTCTAATTGCAGCATATGTCTTCTGTATAAGGTTACTCCAGATTCTCCGTAACCGTTTTCTTTGCTCGGAACTACTTTGATTTGTTCAAATCTATTCAGCCAAAATTCACTTTTAATTTCGCCATACGCATTGCTTGCATCTCCTAAAGCGTACTGAATGCGCTTTCCAGCAATCGCTCTCGGAATCCATCCGTAACCTTCTTCACCAATTTTTTGATTTAAACTGTCTGCTAAAATGGTATTATAAGCTTTTGTTGATCGATAATCGAGAAGATTGTGTTTGTCGCTGAAATTGCTGTAATAACCTGTTCCTCCAAAGATTACTTTTCCTTTATAATTGATGGTAAAGGCGTTTTGCGAAGCATGCCCATGTCCAGAAGAACCAAACGGACTGCTGAATAAATAACTGCTTAGCGTTTTATCGGCATTAGCTAAATCTTCGTGCATCGCGACAACACCGACATCTCCAAATTTGCGTGTTTTTGGTAAAACAAAAGGCGAGGAAGCAGGCAAATTTCGATTTGGTTTATAATTTAAAAGTCGAAAAAGAAGATAATCGTCTGTACCATGATAATACGATGGATATTCTCTTTTTATTCCATCAACATACCAATTTAAATACGGATTGTCAATTTTATAAGTAAGCGCATCTGCAAACCAAGCTTCGCCTTTTGTAATGCAGGGAATATTCTCCCACATATCGCCAATCGCAGTGCTTGCCGATTTATTGGGATGTGTATAAAGCATATAGTAAGGCAGATTCTGCATCCAAGGCAGTTTGAAATAATCGACTCCGCTAAAATCGCCAAACATTTGAGAGAGATAAATAATCGACTTAAAGTTAACTCTAAAATAGCCGTTTCCTTCATGCCAGCCGCCATCTGTTGTGCCTAAAACCGGGAAACGCGCCGACCAGACTTCATACAAATACGTAAGCCATTCTTTTGCTTCAGGCACATCATTTATAACCGCAACTGTTGCAATAGCAAGATTTCGCATGGTAATTTGCCAAACGTGATTGTCGCTAACGTGCAATTCAAAACGATTAGGCAAATGATCGTAAACTCTTTTGGCTCTAAGTTTAATAATGTTTTTAAAAAGTTCTTTTTCTTGAGGTGATAAGAATTCATAACCTGCATCATAAAACCATCCTAAAGCTTCAAGTACGGCACCGCCTGTAAAGTCATCGCCTGTTGCTAGTCCGTCAGGATTCATGTGGGCAATGTTTATTGCTCTACGTTTGGCATCCAAAATAAAACGCTCGTCTTTAGTAAGCTGATAGGCAATGCATAAATTGCGAACAGGAGTTCCAACAGCATCTCCAAAACCGTGATACATTCGCTCAATAATGATCTTTTTCTCTAAAGGATTTTTGCCTGTTGTATCAATGACGCGTTGTGGTTTCTCAGTTGGAAGAGGAGCAAGCATTAATTTTTCCGCGAAAGCGATAAACTTTTTCGCCTCAGGATTATCAAGATTGTTTTTATAAAAATCATCGCCAATAGTACGCATATTCCACAAAACTGGATGTGCTCCCTCATTTCGTTTTAAAACTTCGGTTACTGGCGGAGAAACTTTTTCGTTTGCATATTTGGCATCAATTACAAAATCGTAAGTTGGTGACCATGTCCATTGATTGCTGCTTTTTAGGGCATAAGCATATTTCCAGTACCATTTTCCAGCTTTTAATGCTTGATGCAGAGGATAAACGGCCCAACGCTGTTCTGCGCTGGCAATTACATTTTTGGTAAAGTTTTTATCGCTGGCAAGCATCACTTTATATCGTACGTTGCCAATATTTGGATCTTCGGGAATCGCACTGCCGCTTTCCATTGGTTTCACCATTTCTTTACCGTTAGTTCCAGGCCAAAGCAGAGCAGGAGCATTTGTTGGAACCGTTACACCGTTTACAGGATATGGCCACTCGCGTACTCTCGAATGTAATTTTTCGGCGGTCAGTTTTATCTCTGCAGGTTGCTGAGCAGATACTTTACCACTTATAATTAGTAAGATCGAAAAACTTATTCTTTTTATCATGGTAATCATTAATTGGTTTTAGAATCATATTTTGCTACATCTGGTAATTCATCGATTACTTCTTGCAGCATTGGTTTGTTATTGATTGTTTCAACAAGCATTGAGCTTCCGCCGGTTTGGTGCTGATATGTTTTTTTCCCTAGTTTAATAAAGGAAGTACCATAATTAAAGGCTGAGTTTAATTTTTCATTTTTAATATTCAGCATTGGCGCTTCATCACTATTTAATTGTGCAGATAATTCCCAGTTGCCAAAATTCAGCTGAATGCTTCCATTTTCTAATGATACTGGTTTTATAGTATCTGAAGCTTTACCATCGATTTTAATGACGGTTAAAAAACGCATTTTTTTACTTGGCGTTGAAGTTATTCCTGCATGCCATTGATTTTTGTATTCAAAAACTTTTCCGTCTGGACCAGTTACTTTATTCCAGTTTACGGCAGCTTCGGTAAACTTATCGTGTACTTGCATTTTAAGTTCATTGTTAGCAAAAACACTCGTATTAACTAAGCCTACATCTGTTTTTACGGTAAAATTCTGCTGTTTATTATTGGTTGTTCCTTTTGATTCGATTGTGTAATAAGGTACTTGAAATTGGGTAGTCCATTTTACTGGGTTTTCAGCTTCGAGTTCGTCGTAAATTACCACATAACCATCTTCTAACTGTAGATAATGTCTGCGATAAAGTTTAATATTTCGTTCTCCATATCCATTTTTTTCATTTGGTACGACATTAATTTTTTGAAAACGATCTAGCCAAAATTCATTTGTAATAGGACCATAAGCTTTTGTGGCATCACCAAGCACATATTGAATGTGTTTTCCCGTAATAAAACGCGGCGTCCAGCCATAGCCGTCTTCACCAATTTTTTGTCCTAAACTATCTGCCAAAATAGTCGAATATGCTCTTGAAGTGCGATAATCTAAAAGGTTGTGACGATCACTAAAATTACTGTAATAGCCAGTACCTCCAAATATTGTTTTGCCTTTATAATTAATAGTAAACGCATTTTGTGAAGCATGACCGTGTCCAGAAGAGCCTATAGGGCAGCTAAAGAAGTAACTGCTTAAATTTTTTGATGAATCTGATAGATTTTCATGCATAGCAGCTATACCCACATCTTTAAACCAACGTGATTTTGGAAGTTCAGCAAATGACGATTCAGACAGATTTCGTTCCGATTTATAGTTTATTAATCGATAAAGCAATAAATCATCTGTTCCTGTAAAATAGCTACGATAATCCTTTTTAATTGTTGCTACATAAGTATTAAGAAAAGGGTTGTTTATTCTATACGTAAGAGCGTCAGCAAAGGAAGCATCTGTCTTAGAAATATTAGGTTCTTTTTCCCACATGTCACCCATAGCCATGCATGATGCCGCCGATGGATGTGTATAGAGCAGGAAGTATGGAAGGTTTTGCATCCAAGGTAGCTGAAAATAATCTACACCGCTCAAATCGCCTAATAATTGTGATAAATAAATAAATGATCTAAAGTTTACTTTAAAATAACCACTTCCCTCATGCCATCCTCCATCATTATTGCTTAAAATAGGGAATCGAGCAGACCAGACTTCATAAATATAAGTCAGCCATTTATTGGCTTGAGGCACTTCGTCGACGGTTGCTACGGCGCCTATTGCCAGATTTCGTAATGTAATCTGCCAGATGTGGTTGTCGTTTATATTGATTTCGAAGCGGTTTGGAAGATGACGGTAAATTCGCTCACCGCGTAATTTGATAACAGATTTTAAAAATGTTTTTTCGTCTGAATTTAGAAATTCAAAACCAGCATCGTAAAACCATGCAACAGCTTCTAATATTGCTCCTCCAGTAAAATCATCGCGAGTAGCTAATCCATCTGGATTCATGTTGGCAATATTGAGTGCTCTACGTTTAGCGTCCAAAATGAATCTTTTGTCTTTAGTGAGCTGGTAGGCAATGCAAAGATTGCGTACAGGATTGCCTACCATATCTCCAAAACCATGATACATGGCCTCAATATTGATTTTTTTCTGAAGTTCCGATTTACCAGTTGTATCAATGTAGCGTCTTGGTTTTTCCTCGGGAAGTGGCTCAAGCATTAATTTTTCTGCGTAAGCGATAAATTTTTTAGCTTCAGGATTAGATAGGTTTTTCAAGTAAAATTCATTGCCTATTTTATTCATATTCCAAAGCCTTGGATGCTGTCCATTTACTCGCTGTAAAACAGTACTGGCTGATGGTGAAACGGGATTGTTTGCAGTTTCAGGATTAATGATAAAATCGTAAGAAGGCGACCAAATCCAGTTTTGTGCGCTTTTTTCACGATAAGCATATTTCCAATACCATTTTCCAGGTTTCAAAGGCTGATGTAGTGGATACATTGCCCATTCTTGCTCTTCACTGCTGATTAAATTTTGTTTAAAATCTGGATCAGAGGCCAGCATTACTTTGTAAACCACATAATGAATTTTTGGATCGATCGTAAAATCGTCTCCAATATCTCCTTGCAGCATAATTTTTTTCTTACCATTTGTTCCCGGCCATAGCAACGCCGGAGCGTTTGTATTGATATTTACTCCATTAGCAGGATAGGGCCATTCTCTAAATCTGCCATGCAGTGTTTCGGCTGTTAATTTAATTGTCGCTGGCTGTTGGCTATATATTTGAAATGTGACTACAAAAAGTAATAACATAAATGTTTTTTTATGCAACATAATTTTGTTTTTGGTTTTACAATCCAGATTGAAAAGTATCTCCGTTTTCTTTACACCATTGTTTTAAATAACGGCGCATTTCATTCAGCTGTTTTTTATAGGCTGAATTAACAGCTAGATTTGTAATTTCTCCTGGATCTGTGGTTAGATTGAATAGTTGTTCTTTTAAATCGCCTTTATTATAAACGATATATTTAAAATCTTTAGAAATGACAGCGCGTCCGCTAATTCCTAAAAGTTCTTCATTATCGGCAAAATCGGTTTCAATAACCAATGTGTCGCGTAGGTTTTGCGCTGGATTGGCTATTTTTTTGCTAAGATCGATTCCTTTTAAATAATTGGGTTTTTGTACTCCAGTAAATCCGCAGATAGTTGGAATAATATCAATTCCGTTACAAACCAGCATTTCATCAGTTCGTGGTGACCATTGGCCTATTTTCGAAATGATAAAAGGTATTTTTGCTGATTCTTCGTATAATATTTGTTTTTGATTCCAGCTGTGGCCCGCGTAACCGTCACCATGATCAGCTGTAAAAACGATGATGGTATTTTTCTCGATATTGTATTTTTTTAAAGAAGCGAGAACCATTTCGATATAAACATCTACTTTTTCTACCAAACGGTTATAAGCCCATCGGTATTGGCGCCATTGATCTTCTGTCCAGTTTACACTTGGATATGTGCCTGGATTTACTTTTTGCTGTTCGCGCACAATTTTAGGCTCATGATCTGGAATTTTCCAGTTAAGTGGCAAGGGCGGACATTGTGCTGGGGGTGGAGCTTTTTCCAGAACATCCATTTTTAGATCTTCGTGGCGTGCCCACTCACAAATGTCATGCGGATTTAAAAAAGAAGCGACAAGTAAAAATGGTTTGTCTTTGTTCTCTTTGATGAAGCGTGCACAAAATGAAGGGGTTGCGGCATCATTATAATCTTGAAAGTTTGTGTTTTCAATGTATTCGAAACCATGCTGACTTTTCTTTGCAGTTGGTACAGGCAAATGCCATTTTCCTACATAACCTGTTTTATATCCTCCATTTTGGAAAATTTTTCCCATCATAAGCAAATCTTCAGGCCATTGTCCATCTTTCTCTGGAGCATTTCCGATAAAACCATTTTCAAAGGGCATTTTTCCACTCATAATTGAACTGCGCGATGGAGAACACAAAGGCTGAGCACAATATGCTCTAGTAAAACGCACACCATTTTGTGCCAATTTATCCATTGCTGGTGTATATAAGTCTTTATTTCCTGCAATACTCATGGCATCAGCAGTCTGCTGATCGGTCATTATAATTAGAATATTTGGACGATCACTGGTTTGAGCTATACTGGCAAATGGAAAAGCGATCAAACCTGCTATAAATAGCAGAAATATTGTTTTTTTAAATATCATTATGATCAGATTAGTTTAATAGGTATTTTTATTTGTTTGATTGTCTTTGAAAGCACAAAACGAATTTAGGCATCATTGACTTAAGATAGTTTTGATTTTGTGCAAAATGATATTAATTTTAATTAAAATAAATGCTTATAGGCTATTTAAGACTTATTTTACGCTTTAGTTTTGTGTTTCGCTTTTGAAAATGTTTTTCAGTTTGGTGGTTTTATTATTAACTATTGGTTTTGCTCTATAAGCAATAAATAAAATATAACCAAGAGTTAGAAATAGAAAAGACATAGCATAACGTAGCCCGAGATAATCACCTAGAGTGCCAATAATAAGAGGCACAAGCGCACCTCCAAAAATTCCAGAACAGAGAATTCCCGAAAATGAGCCATGATGCTTGTTAGTAGAATTAAGTGCTAAAGAAAATATGATTGAAAACATAACTGAAATTGTAAAACCTAAAGCGATAAATGCGGCAATGGCTATTTCAGTATCGCCATATAATGCGGCAATTAAAACTATCATGGAGAAAATACTAGCTGTTTTTAAAACTATTTTAGAATCCCATAGTTTTAAAAGAGCAAGTCCAAGCAAACAGCCAAAAGTCATAGCTCCCCAAAACCAAGCAACAGCAGTTGCGCCTTTACTAGCAGGATCAACGCTATGATAGGTTTTTAAAAATTCAGACATCCAATTGGCCAACGATTGTTCTGTGCCCACGTAAGCGATAATTCCAAGAAAAAAAAGCCAAATCTCTCGTTTCTTTAGCAGTTCTGAATATACCTGAAAAGTACCTGTTTTTTCATCATCATTGAGTTTTACAATTGGTATTTTCAGCAGTGCTATTACTAGAATAATAACCATAAAAATCAGAGTAAACAGCCAGTATAAGATTGTCCAGTTTAAATTATTTTGAACAAGATTGTTAAAAATAAAGTCCAGAAAAGTATTGTTTTGGTGTAAGAGATAAGTAAAAACAAATGGACTAACAAAAGAGGCGAAACCAAATGTTAGCTGTGCCATAACAGAGTAGAAAGCAAAGTTTTCTTCGCCACCAGCTGTACGCATCAGCGGGTTAATAATAACTTGCAGCATTGCCATTCCTAATCCAATTACAAATAAAGAGCTTAAAGCGGTACTGTAAAGAGGATTTAAAGCAAAGGTTGCTGAACCTACCAAGTTCAAAGAAAAAGCAAGTAGCATTGCTTTTTTTTCGCCTATTTTTTCGATTAGTATTCCAGCCGGTATAGACATAATTCCATATGCTAAGAAGAATGAGAATGGTAGAAAAGCCGCCATAGTCAGGCTGAGTTTATACGTTTGAATGATGATGGGCATTAATGGGCCTAAAATATTGGTTACAAAAGAGATTACGAACCAAATAACTAATATCATTACAACCAGAAAATTATTTCGTTTCATACTGCTCGAGTTTAAATTTCTGAAAAACATTTGCACTGCAACCCAATATACCTGCCTGATTTCCTAATTTGGCTGCAACAATCTGAGTATGAGCCGACGCAGCTGGAATTGATAGTGCTTTTACTCTGTGCCTTAATTCATTGATATAAAACATGCCAGCTTCGCTGATTCCTCCACCTATAATTACTTTTTGCGGACTGCAGATATTGATAAAACTTGCTATACCTGCCGCTAAATAATCAAAATGACGTTCCATTGAACTTATGGCATATTTTTCTCCAGTATGATATTTCTCGATAATGTAACGTCCATCAATTTCTTTGGAAGAAAAGTTGCTTTGCGATTTATAATCTTCAATTAAAGCAGTAATAGATGCGTAAGCTTCCAGACAGCCACGTCCTCCACAAGAGCATGTTAAACCATTTTGCTGTATTATAATATGTCCCAATTCACCGCCACGATTATTGAAGCCACCGTAAAGTTGTTTATTAATCATAATGGCTCCGCCAATACCTGTGCCTACAGTTAGAAAAACGGCATCGGTACAATCTTTTGCTGCTCCATAGGTTAATTCGCCGAGACCCATTAAGTTGGCATCGTTATCAATAATGATATTATGGCCTGTTAGTTCTTGTAAAATATCGCTTAATGGCAATTGTTTAAAACCGGGTAAATTATCTGCACCTCCTATGATTACGCCATTTTCCACAAGTCCAGGAAAACCAATTCCCACACCAGCAATTGGCTTTTCTAGTTGTAAGGTGCATTGTGTGATTGCATCTGCGATTAGCTGTATAATTTCTTCTTGGGTGCGAGCATTCTGTAATGGAACTAGAAAGGACAGTAAAATTTTTCCTTCTTCATTGACAAGACCACATTTAAGTGAAGTTCCGCCAACATCGATTCCAACTGCGTAGGATTGTGCCAGTTCAGAATTATATAAGTTTATCATAATTGTATTTTTATTAATCCTTTTTAAAGTGTTTCTTTTAACATTTAAGGATAAATCTGCTTTAATAAGAAAATGCGGTTTTCAGTTCAGAAGAAACAATTAATGCAGAACTTGGTTCTGCATTAATGTTTTTTAAAGAATTTTTCAAGACGAGAGAATAAATTCATTCTCGTTTAATGAATTATAAGAACAACCAGTTTAATATTTAGGATTCTGTCTTGTAATGTTCTTATTTACATCAGTTTCATTTTGCGGATAAGGATAAAGTTCATGTTTTCCTGTTACAAAGTTTCCTACTGCTGGATAGAAATAATTAGAACGGATAAGTTTTACCGCATTTCCAGTTTCGGTTATTTTGTCTGCTAGAAGTCCCCATCTAATCAAATCAGCTCTTCTCATTCCTTCAAAAGAAAGTTCCCAAGCCCTTTCTTGCTGAACGGCTTTAAGAAAACTATTTTTATCAAGGCCAGTTGGCAAATTAATTTCTGTTGTTGTTGGTTTTGGTAAAATTCTAGCAGTTGCCGTTGCGCCAGAACCTTTTCCGTCGGTACTTGTAATGGTTACAGTTGGCACAGAGGTATAACCGTCGCCAGTACGAAGCATTGCAATCGTTCCAATTGTACCACTTGTAAGCGTTACGACTGCGGCAGAAGCATCAGAACCACCGCCACCTGTAATCTGGATTACGACATTTGCAGCAGAGCTATATCCAGAACCTTTTGTTTTTAAATCAACAGCAATTCGGCTTCCTTGAATGTCGGCACCAAAACCTCTTTGGCGAACTTGATTAATGGCATCATATGCAGCAGCATTTGGGCCATCATTTAACTCATTTTCAACTTCGGCACGCATTAAAAGTAAGTCAGAATAACGCATAATAACCCAGTTAATGTGGCTGTATGCTTTTTCTTGGATGGAATTGGTTTGAAATTCACGGCTCCATTTTCCAACTGTCCAGCTTTCGTCTTGTCTAGTTGTTAAAAGAGGAACTTTATTTCCAGCTGCATTAAGCGTATACATGGCAATTGAGAAATCTCTTCTCTGATCTGCAGCATTAAATCCGTTATAAAAAGGTTTTGGAACGACACATCTTGAATTCGTTGAAGAATAAAAACCATTTGCCGTTGTTACACCATTAAAATTACCAATGTTAGAGGAATTTTCTCTATATCCTGCAGGATTGTAAAAAGCAACTTGAAAAATGTTTTCAGTCGGTTCTAAAATATGCTGGCACTGATTTTTAAAAACTTTTGAATAAGACGGATTCAACTTATACGGATTTTGCGCCATTATTTCGTTGATTTGCTGTTGTGCCAATTTATAATAATCTCTATAGTTAGCAGGACGGCTCATCGTTCCGTCTGCGCCTAAAGAGTATCCGCCAGCAAATAACGCAACTCTTGCCAACATAGCTTTGGCTGCCCATTTGTTTACACGTTCATCTGTCGGGATTTGTTCTGGCAATAGGAGAGCAGCTTCCTGCATGTCAGTAATTATCTGTGTATATATTTCTTTTCGGTCTACAAGTCCGCCTTTTAAATCATCTCCAGCTTGTGAGCTTTTTATTTTAAAAGGAACATCTCCCCATAAACGAACTAATTCAGAGTAGTAAAAACCACGTAAAAATTTAGCTTCACCAATAAATTTGTTTAATTGGTCTTTCTGAGCCTGTGTTCCTTCGGTGTATAATGCCATTTGCGGAATTCTTTCAATGGCAACATTGGCTCTATCAATTCCTTCGTATAACTTGCTCCAAACGGCATAAAAAACGTTTGTTTGCGAAATACCTTGATAATGCGGTATCGTACGCCAGTCATCGGCACTTAATCCGTTTATTTGCTGAATATCAGTATCGGTATCAAAAAGTATAGAAATGTTCCAGCCATAACTGTCAAAAGACGACATCGATTCATAAACTCCCAATATAGCCATATTAGCCTCTTCTGGAGTTTTGAAAAAATTAGCTGTTGTAAAATAAGAATATGGAGTTACCTCTAATTCTTTTTCGCATGAATTAAGCGGCAGTAAAAGAAAAGATACACTAGCTGCTATAATTGCTCCAGAGGAAAATATTTTGTTTTTCATTTTTTTCTAATCTTTAAATTATAGTGAAATATTTAAGCCAGTAACAAAGGATTTACTTCTAGGGTAAGCACTAAAATCGACTCCTCTGGTAATTGCGTTATTCATTACACTAACTTCAGGATCATAGCCTGAATATTTGGTAAATACATATAAATTATAGGCAGTAAAATAAATTCTCAAATTTGAGATATATGATTTTTTCAGCCATGCTTTAGGCAATGTGTAACCTAAGCTCACATTGTTGATTCTTAAAAAAGATCCATCTTCAATGATGTCGCTATACAAACGTCCTGTAGCATTTCCGTTAAAAGCAGGATTCGTTTTTCCAACGTTTAAAGCCGTTAGTTCATCAGGGTCTGTTACACGCTGTCCAGCAGAATTGATGGTCATCCATCTGTCGGCATAGATGGCAAACGTGTTTAAATTATCTAAGTTAAGTCTTGAGTTATTTAAAACATTGGCATTGTAAATATCATTACCTACAGTAAAGTCTAGAAAAACACTCAAATCAATCCCTTTGTAACTGAAAGTATTATTAAGTCCGCCAGTATATTTAGGATTCGCATTTCCAATAATAGTTCTGTCCAAATCGTTGATTACTCCATCAGGTTTTCCGTCAGGACCACTAATATCTTTGAACTTAATAAATCCAGGCTGTACAACAATATTATCGCCTACAACGCCAGATTTTAAAGTATACACTTTTGTTGTTGCATTATAATCAAAATCACTTACCTGATACAAACCATTGCTTATATAACCGTACATTGTTCCAACTGGTTTTCCAACTTGTAGGATATAATCGTTTTTGTCGGTGTAGCTATTTGTAATTAACGAGGTTTCGCCTTCACTTAAACCTAAAACTTTTGTCTTGTTAAAAGCAATATTAAAAGTAGTATTCCAGTTAAAGTTGTTGTTTTTAACATTAATGGTATTCAGTGTAAATTCTATACCTCGGTTTGAAGTTGCCCCAATATTCTGAAACTGTTTTTTAAATCCAGAACTTGCAGGAACACGAGTGTTGTAAAGCAGATCTTTCGATTTATTTTCATACAACTCAGTCGTTAATGATATTCTTTGTTTAAAAAATCCTAAATCAAGACCGATATTAGTCGATTTGGTCGATTCCCATTTCAAATATGGATTTGGAAGGTTATTTTGGAAAGCAGTAATATTTACTTGATTGTTTAAAGGATATGATCCCGAATTGAAAATACCTAATGCGGCATAATTTGCAATTCTGTTGTTTCCTGCCTCTCCATAACTTAAACGTAATTTTAAATCTGAAAATGCTGGAATGTTTTTCATGAAATCTTCTTCAATAACTCTCCAAGCAGCAGAAACTGAGGGGAAAACTCCCCATTGATTTTGTGTTCCGAATTTTGAAGAACCATCTGCACGCAAACTCGCTGATAATAAGTATCTGCTTTTGAATGAATAATCTGCTTTTCCAAAAAATGACAGTAATTTGTCATCTTCAGCAAATGTCGTTGGTATTGCAGCAATTGTACCCAGCTGTAATTTATCCCATCCTAAATTTACATCAGGAAATGCAGATGCAGCAGCCGTAATTCCTTCAGAATAATTATAGATATATTCCTGACCAGCCGTTACGCTAAGTTTGTGACTTTTATTGAATGTATTACTATAAGTTAATACGTTGTTGTAGTTTAATCGTGTGGCAAGATTATGCGTAACGCCTCCATTTGCTCCTCCAGATCTAATAGCCTGAATTCCGTCAGCACCATTAAAGTATTTACTTTTATTACTATTATCTGTATAACTTACTAAACCGCTATAGGTTAATTTAGGCGTAATGAAATACGAAAGCTGGAAATTCATATTTAGAGATCGGTTTACAGTTTCTCTTTTTTGGTTGTCTATAGTAACAAGCGGACTCTGAAATGTTGGTGATGCCTGGTTATCTATCGGATCTACCAATAAATATTTAAGATCTTCATCTGAGCCATTTTTTCCAATTGTAGGACGGTATTGCAATAAATTTTGAAGCATGCTTAATCTCGCATTTCCACCTTCATTTGTAGACATTCCTGTTATTTTCTGATTAGAATAATTGACAATTGCATTTACTGTAAACTTTTTACTGATAGATTGTGTTACTTGCAATTTTGCAATGTTTTTTACAGATTCGCTTCCTATCATAATTCCTTGGTCATTATTTACAGAATAAAAAGCATTATATTTTGTATCACTTTCACCGCCACTAATACCAATTTTATGATATTGATTTACAACAGCATTTCCAAAAACTTCATCTTGCCAGTTAATGCCTGGTCTATTTTTGTAAAGTCCTTCCATTTCATCATAAGTACCAAAAGTGCTCAGGTATTTTTGCATTCTAGTATCATCTGTGGCGCTTTCATATACTAATTGTGTATATTGATACGGATTCATTACGGGTAAAGTTTTGGCAATTGTTTTTATTCCGCCATAGGTATCATAACTTAATCTAAGTTTCCCGCCCGGAGATCTTTTTGTAGTTACTAAAACAACCCCGTTTGCACCTTGAGCACCATAAATAGATGTTGAAGAAGCATCTTTTAGCACATCTATAGACTCAATATCCATCGGATCTAAAAATGAAAGTCCACCAGTCTGCGCCACTCCATCTACGACATAAAGCGGTTCGTTGCTTTGGGTAATAGAAGTTCCTCCTCTAATTCTTAATGAAGGCTGTGCACCAGGAGTTCCGTCTGGCATGGTTACCTGTAATCCTGCGATGCGTCCTTGCATTGCTTGTGCAACATCTTGAACCGGAGTTTTAGCTATTTCGGTGCCTTTTACAGAAGATATAGCTCCTGTAATATTTTTTCTGGTTTTAGTTCCATATCCAACAACAACTACTTCGTCAAGATTGTTGGCGTCATCAATCAGTTTGGTATTGATTTGCGTTCTGTTTTTAACTTGTTCTTCTTTCGTCTTGGTACCAATAAAAGAAAACACAAGCGTGGCATTTGGTTTTACCTTAATTTGATAATCCCCGTCCATTGATGTTAGGGTAGCATTCTTAGTTCCTTTTTCTGTAACAGTTGCTCCTGGCATTGGCAGATTTTGAGCATCGGTTACTTTACCTGTTACGGTTACTTTGTCCTGCCCGTACATCATCTTACATGTGGTTAGCAGTAAGCATAAAAATATAATCCTTTTCATAATTTTTTCTTTAAAAGAGGAATAAGTACTGAGTATAATTCCTGTTGATGTTATTTCAGTTGGTTTTAGGTTTTGTTAAAAAATCACCACAATATTTTTTAGATAGCTGTTGTGGAGAAAATCATAACAATTAAATAACTTGAAAAAAGGGCAACGGAATTTTAGGTTTAGGAAAGAGATTTAAATTTTGTAAAGGCCTGGTCATTTTTTTTGGATTAGTCATGTTTTTTTGATTTTTAATTGAAACAAATATAGAAATCGGGTTTTCATGACAGTTTTGAATGCGTCCAAAATACTATTGAATTTGATTAATACAATGTTTAAAGTCCTTTAAAATCAGGGTTTAATTTGAATTTAGTGGTTTTTTGCTGAATTACTTTTTGGTGCAAAGCTAGCAATTACGAGCAATCTCTAAATCGTTTGCGTAAAATTTATAAGTTAAGTGAAATGAAGTAAAATGTTACGTAAAATTATCTTTACAAATTCAAATTCGGGTTGAAGATTTGTTTGAACAAAAGAGTTTCAGATTATCCTTATTAATTGAAAAAATTAAAATAACAAAGAATAGAAAAAATGTTTCTTTATGCAGATTTGAGGGGTATAAAAAACAAATTTGGTATTCATAATAATAATTAATATTCCGTAGGAATATTTCGTCGGTAGAAAAAAATAGCGTTGTTGAGCATAGTGTCCTGTAGGGACACCTGTTTTTTTGGAATAAATAATATGTCTGATGGCTAATCAAACGTTCCTACGGAACGTACAATCGTGATTTATATTTAATTCTACCGACGAGACATTCCTACGGAATGAATTTTTTGAATAAAAAAAACGCCTAAAATTTACTTTTAGGCGCTTTTAAGAAGTGTAATTGTAATGTTTAGTTTAGCTGAGTTTTAATCTCACTTTTCTTGCCATCAATTAGAATGTTTAAACTAATAATTCCTTTTTCAAAATCATTGTCTTTGTTGGGCTGAATTTTGATATCTGGAGCTTTGTCTGCAAAAGGATAAACAACACTTACAAATGATTCTGTTTTTGCATCATTTTTAGCTTTTTCAAAGACAAACGCAGGTCTTGCTATTTCTTTTGCATAAGCATAAGAAACTTTTCCTGTTTCTTCATTTAATGCAATTTTATCTGTATTTAAAGATTGAATTAAAAGGTTATTTCCGTCTTCATAGGCCGTATATACCTTGTTATTTATTTTATCAAAAACAGGTTTGCTATCTTCTTTTAACTGAAAATGAACGCCCAATTTACCAGTTGCTTTTCCGATTGCTTTATCGATTATTAGGAAGTATTTATTATCAATAAACAAAATACTGCGCTGATGATTCAAGTCGCTATAACTTGGATTGGTATACGTTAAAATATCTAGGTTTTTGGCCGTTTGCCACTTGTTTTGTTCTGCTTTGGTAATCACCATATTCTGATCGTCTAGTGTCAAAGTGCTATGGACTTTAGTCTGACGAAACCAATTTCTTTTTTTAGTAACTTCTTCATCACCGCTGTAAATGTAGCAGCCTGTGTCTGGTGTAAAATTTCTTCCTTTTATCCAAAGTTCAAAAGTTCCGTTATCTGGCTGAGCATGAAATTCTGCTGGAGGTCCGGCTTTTACAATCATGACGGTAGCTTGATCGTTCCATCCGTTTCTAAAAGTATAGAATCCGCCGTTTGGTAAGGCATTCGATAAATAATCAGGACTTTTTCCTTCTGCGCCGTCGGTTGCAAAATATTTGATTTGTGCATTTTCTGGAAACACTTTAGACCAAATCTTAAACTGTTTTAAACGGTTTTCTTTTTCAACCAGCCAAGAATCACCAAACATCGGATTGTTGTAATTAGGAAACATCATGCTTGCTGAAGCTAAAATCATTTTTTCGATGGTTTTCGAATAAGTATCTGGAAATTCTTTTTCTACGCCAGCCATTTTAGCCGAATTGTAAGCTTTTAGAAAAATATCGATGCACGCAACATGATAAATAGGAGAGAGTTCCCATTGTATGCCGTCTGGAAGTACTTGCAGTTTTATTTCGCGGTTTAGGATTTCGATACCGCTTTTGCGCCATGCTTCAGCTTGCTTTAGTTCAGGAAAAAATGCTCCCGCTCCCAAAATTCGCTGTGCTTCAAACAATAAATGATTGCCTTCTTTGCTATAATGTTCCGGAATGTATGCGGCTTGTTTGTTATAAGAATTTAAAAATTCCATTAAAAAAGCAGGAGTAAAGTTCGGAGAGTTTACAAATAGATTGAATGTAGGTGGAAGACTTTGCACACGATCTGACACCTCCAATGGACGCCATGCAAAAGAATCATTTTCTTTAGAACTTCCTAAGTAATTCTTTTTCTCCCAATCGCGAAACTGGAAAATCCATTCTTTGGCATATTTTTCATCTCCAGAACTGCGATATGCCATTCCCATTGGGAGCCACCATGTAACGCGGTGCAATTGCCAGCGGACTTCATTGTCTTTTACGGGCCAATATTCCCAGTTGATATCTTTTCCGTAATCATAAAACCCATATCCTTTTTGAGGCTGAAATTTATGTTGGAGAGCATTGTCTGCTTTTTCCTGATTTGCCTTACCAATTTCTTTTCCTCGAAATCTATTTTCGTCTCCCGCATTAAAATCAGGATGTTTAACGGTTTTTCTATTTCGATAATACGTTAGCAGTTCTTGCGCTGCTTCATCGTATTTGGCTGCGTTAAAAAGACTGTTTACCTTTTCTAAGCCTTTGTAGTTTAGATTGATAATGTCAAAGCTTTCTTTTTTTATTGGTTTTTCTTGCGCATTGCCCAAGAACCAAGACAGGAAGAGAAAGCACAAGATGGCTGTTTTCTTTAAATTCTTCATTTAGGTTTTTAATTAAGTGAGTTAGATAATTTGTTGTTATAATTAAAAAGCTATCCAGTTGATATTATCATATCAAAGATAGCTTTGTATTGTTTTTAATTTTGGAAAAAGCTCAAATAAAACTATAGTTTTGATTGATTTTTTCGTCATATTAGTTTAATGAACAAGGTTTTTCTTTATGTGGCTTTCTTTTCCATTGATAGTAATATTTAGATCAATTTTTCCCTTAGAAATATTGTGCTCGGGGTTTTCTGTAATTTTTACTGTTGGAGCTTTTTGACCATCAAATGGAAGTAATAAGGTAATAAAGCCTTGTGTCTGCTGATTGTTTTTTATTTTTTCAAAAGCAAAAGCAGGTCTTGGTGTTTCTTTTTGATATTCGTACGAAACAAAACTAGATTCTTCTTTTAAAGCAATTTTTTCTTTATCAGCGACTTGTATCAATAAATTATTTCCATCTTCATAATGAGTTGTAATGCTATTGTCTAAAGAATTGCTTGAAGCATTGCTGTCTTCTTTAAGATTATAATGAATTCCTAGATTACCAGTTGCGTTTCCAATTGCTTGATCAATAATGAGAAAGAAAGTGTTATCGATAAAAAGGAAAGTTCTTTCGTGGCTTAAATCTTTGTAACTCGGATTGCTGTAAGACAAAATCTGAGTGTTTCCATCAGGTTGCCATTCTAATAGTTTGGCATCGTTTGTTATGTTTTGATTATCAAGTGTTAAAGTTTGATGCGCTTTAGTAGAGCGGTACCAATCTCTTTTAGAGTTCTCTTGATCGCCGACATTTGCATAGACAAAACTGCCTGAATCTGGAGTGAAATTTCGACCTTTTACCCAAAGTGCAAAATTGCCATTGTCAGGATGAGAATGAAACTCAGCTGGAGGCCCAGCTTTAATCTGCATTACGGTTGCAGTGGTATCCAAGCCATTTCTAAAAGCATAAAAACCAGCATATGGAAGACTGCTTGATAAATAGTCAGGCTTTTTTCCTGATTTAAAGTTTGATGCATAATACTTAATAATTTCATTTTTTGGAAAAGCTTTCTCCCAGATCTGATAACTCTTTAACATAGCACTTTTGGTTGTTAAAAAAGAGTTTCCATACAACGGGAAAGTATAATCTGGAAATGAATATTTACCAACCGCAAGCACCATTTTTTCGACTAGATTTTTATAGCTTTCTGGAAATTCATTCTCTATTCCGTTTAATTGGGCTATCTGTAAAGCATCTAAAAATATTTTAATGGTTCCGATATGATAAGAAGGCGAAAGTTCAAATTGGATGCCATCAGGCAATACCTGTTTTTTAATTTCTTCATTTAAAACGGTAATTCCGCTTTTACGCCAAGCAGCAGCATTTTTCATTTCAGGAAAAAAGCTACCTGCGTACATCATATGTAGGGCTTCGTACAACCTATGATTTCCAACATCTGTATAATTGTTGGATACGTATTCTGCCTGTTCATTATAAGAATTCAAAAATTCCATTAAAAAAGCAGGAGTAAAGTTTGGCGAATTCAAAAACATATTGAAATACGAAGACCAATGATTAAGTCTGAAAGAAACCACAAAAGCTTTCCACGCAAAATCTTTTTCGTCAGGATAGGTGCCTTGCTTGTTTTTTTTAATCCAATCGCGTACTTCTAAAACCCATTCTTTGGCATATTTTTCATCTCCCGTACTATTGTAGACAATACCTAATGATTCCCAGAAAGCAGTTCGATGTAAAAAGGTAGACAGTAATTGATCTTGTACAGGACGATATTGCCAATTAATATCTTGTCCGTAATCATATGCTGGATACCCTTTATGCGGTTTAAATTTGTGTATCAGAATATTATTGGCAAGTTCTAAGGTATTGTTGTTAACCTTTTTCCCTTTTAATTTTTCTACATCAGCTGCATTAAAATTCAAATGCTGAACATCGGTACGATTTCGATAATAATCTAATAGTCGGTTTGCTGCTTCTTCATATTTAGATGAAGAAACTAGTTTTTTTACTTTTTCAAGTCCTTTATAATCTAAGTTTATGGCATTAAAGCTAGATTTGGTTATCTTAACATCTTGTGCAAAAGTTTTTTGCATTAAAAGTAAAATAAAGAAGAAGACGAAAGTTTTTATAAAAAGACGCATTTTCATCTAATTTAGATTTCAATTTTTTTAATTGCCGCATATCTCTTTAATGCTTCCAGATAGTAGTAATCGGCATAATCTAGCGGTGTATCAATTTCAGAATTGTACAGAAAAGCGCCCACGCTGTGTTTTAACAAAAAGAAATGATTTTCTCCGGGTTTAGCCAGATAAGCATCAGATGATAAGGATTTTAGTATTTCTTCGGCATAGTCAACGTATTTTTTTCCATCCTTAACTTGAGTACTTAAATCTAAAAGAGCAGAAGCAATAACAGCAGCAGCTGAAGCATCTCGTGGAGCAAGTTCGTCGGTATCTAAAGCATTATGAACATCAAAATCCCAAACAGGCACTTTGTCTTTTGGCATTGTAGGATGGTTCATAATAAATTTGGCAATGTTTTCTGCCTGCTGTAAAAACTTAGGATTTTTGCTGTTTGCATAACACATCGTGTAACCATACAATCCCCAAGCTTGTCCACGCGCCCACGAAGATTCGTCTGTAACACCTTGATGCGTTCTTTTGCGTAAAACTTTACCTGTATTCGGATCATAATCTAC
Source organism: Flavobacterium movens (assembly GCF_039581425.1). Lineage (NCBI taxonomy): Bacteria > Pseudomonadati > Bacteroidota > Flavobacteriia > Flavobacteriales > Flavobacteriaceae > Flavobacterium > Flavobacterium movens. The sequence continues at coordinate 70,479 of NZ_JBCPXY010000009.1, read as the reverse complement.
TAAATGGTATGAACTGTAATCTTTTCTAAAATGATTTTTCATAGTCGTTAAAGCATGTGTATCTGCCACTTTTGCATATTCAGGTTTATTAAACTCAGTAGCACTCCAATACAAATATTCGAGATTCATCATGTTGTCTATAATTACGGGATAATGCAGCCACGGAAAATCCCAAGAGCGAATAGTTCCTACTACAGGGCTGAAACGTGCATAAAGATTTGCAGCACCGTCTGCCAAAACAGGGAGATAAATTTTGTCTCCGGTAATTCTGTAGGCATTTCCATAAGAGCAATACAGCATAAAACCTACATCGTGCGTGTTTTTGATATTTCTGATAGAATCTAAAGCAAGGGTAAATTTCTTCGCTTCTTCTGCCATTGTTTTATCGCCTGTTAGTTCATAACCGTACCACAAACTTCCAGGGAAGAAACCTGTTGTCCAATCAGTTATTCCTGCAAGACGAACGGTTCCGTCTGGATTAACAGATCTCGGATTTTTTCCAGGTTTGTAAGTTTGTGCGGCTTTGTTTAACTGAAAGTGAATTACTTCGGTCGTTTTTGTAAACCAAAGTGGCGTTGGATCTTCTAGAACAGGTTTTGCAGAAGAACTTAATGCGGTAAATGCAAGTGCCAGAAATAGGTTAAAGTTTTTTTTCATAGTGTAATCGGTTTATTGATATTCGGTTTGGCTGAATATCTTTAAAGCGAAATTAAAAGGGACTACGAAAACCGTGTTTCAGTTTTTACTATAAATGTTTCGAATTTGTCTAAATGTGTGTCAATAGTACATTTCAAATTTTAGTATCACGAAGATTGTCAATCGGGTTATGAAATAATTTTACGGTTAAAAGCTATTGTTTGTAATTAAAGCGTTTTTTGATATAAATAACATATTGATAGAATGAATTACTAAGTTTAATCGAGAGATTGGGTGAGTTGGAACAGAAAATAATGAAAACTTTGTTGCAAATTATAATTTGAAACATCATCAAAAGATTTTGTAAAACCCATGTTTGTAAATTTATTACGAATAACAAAATCTTGTAATATGAAACCGTTTATCAGCCCAAAACTGCTCTTCATTTTAGCTGTATTTCTTTTCAGCTGCAATCAATCTCAGAAAACCGATTCTGTAACAGAAAAAACCGATTCAGGAGAACTAGATCGAACAATACTGCCAATTCCAGAACCTCCTTTTGGCGGAAAAATTGGAGAAACCTACAAAGACTCCAAAGAAGAATGGCCAAAATTGGTTACGCCTCCGCAAGGAGCGCCAAATGTGATTATCATTCTTTTAGATGATGTTGGATTTGGACAGGTAAGCACATTTGGAGGACCGGTTCCAACACCAGAATTAGATAAACTTGCCGCAAATGGCTTAAAATATAACCGTTTTCATACTACAGCCATCTGTGGGCCTTCGCGCGCAGCCTTGTTGACAGGAAGAAATCATCATAATGCGGGTTCTGGGTTCTTGGCCGAATGGGCAACAGGATATCCAAGCTACAATTGTATGATTCCAAAAACTACTGCAACATCTGGTAGAATTTTAAAAGGAAACGGATATAGTACGAGTTGGTTTGGAAAAAATCATAATACGCCAGATTGGGAAAGTAGTATTACAGGACCATTTGACCGTTGGCCTACGGGGTTAGGCTTCGATTATTTTTACGGATTCATTGGTGGTGAAACGCATCAATATTATCCAGTTCTTTTTGAAAATACGAAAGCAGTAGAACCAGATAAAACTCCAGAACAAGGTTATCATTTTATGACCGATATGACCGATAGAGCCATTAATTGGTTAGAATATAGTAAATCGGTTGCACCTCAAAAACCAGTTATGATGTATTTTGCTCCAGGAGCGGCACATGCACCACATCATGCACCAAAAGAATGGCGTGACAAATTTAAAGGTCAGTTTGATAAAGGTTGGGATGTGGTAAGACAAGAAACCTACGAACGTCAGTTAAAAATGGGAATTATTCCAAAAGGAACAAAATTGACTCCAAGACCTGACTGGGTTACACCTTGGGATAAACTTTCGGCAGATCAGAAAAAACTGTTTGCGCGTTTGATGGAAAATTATGCGGGTTATCTTTCGTTTGCCGATCATGAAACGGGACGCCTTTTAGAAGCCATTAGCAAACTTCCAGATGCCGATAATACTTTAATATTTTATATAGTTGGTGACAATGGCGCAAGTTCTGAAGGCGGAATGGAAGGTACAATTAATGAAGTAAAAGCATTAAGCGGAATCGCCACTCCTTTGGCAGATAACTTAAAACATCTTGATCAAATTGGAGATCCAGATACAGAACCACACTATCCTGTAGCTTGGGCGTGGGCTGGAAATGCTCCTTTTCAATGGGTTAAACAAGTAGCTTCTCATTTTGGAGGAAGCCGAAACCCAATGGTGGTTAGCTGGCCAAAAGTAATTAAGGATAAAGGCGGAATGCGCAGTCAGTTTGTGCATCTGATTGATGTGCTTCCTACAGTTTTAGAGGCTTCTCATTTGCCAGCACCAAAAACTGTCGATGGGGTTGAACAGAAACCTATGGATGGGGTTTCTTTCTTGTCTACTTTTAGTGATAAAAATGCAAAACCAGTTAGAACTAGACAATATTTTGAGGTATTCAGCAATAGAGCCATTTATGATAATGGTTGGGTTGCAGCTACCCAACACACATTTCCGTGGAGACAGGATTATGCGCCAGGAAATTGGGATAAAGACAAATGGGAACTTTATAATATTGATGAAGATTATAGCGAATCGGTTGATTTGGCTAAAAAATATCCTGAAAAAGTGGAAGAACTGAAAAAGATTTTTGCAGAAGAAGCCAAAAAGTATAATGTGTATCCATTAGATGATAGAGGAACTGGCCGATTAATTTCGCCAAAACCTACGCCATCTGACCCAAAACGCAAACACTTTACTTTTTACGCAGGAGCAACGAGATTGGCTGAAACAGCGTCGCCAAATACTAAAAATAAATCGCATAGTATAACAGCAGAAATTGAACTTAAATCAAAATCAGACAGTGGTATCATTGTGGCTTCTGGAGGAAGTTCGGCAGGATTTGCTTTATATGTGCAGAACGGAAAGTTGGTTTATCACTATAATTATTTTGATGATGCCCGTTACGTCATTACTTCTAAAGAATCACTTCCGGTTGGAAAAAGTACTGTGCGATTTGATTTTGCTTATGATGGCGGAGGAACTGGAAAAGGTGGAACAGGAAAACTTTATATCAATGATAAATTAGTCGGCGAAGGGCGAGTTGATAAAACCGTAGCCGCTCGTTTCGGAATTGATACTTTCGGAATTGGTGAAGATTCTGGATCTCCCGTTGCAAAATCGTACAAACCTCCATTTAAGTTTACAGGAATTGTTGATAAGGTTGATATTGACTTGAAATAAGTGTATCAATTATCAATTATCAATTATCAATTATCAATTATCAATTCATTTAAAGAATTATGAAAAAATATATTGTTCTATTAGCTGTCTTAGCTTTTGTAACCGAAATCAGCGCGCAGCAAAATTATTTTAACCCAACGGTTAAAGTAAAAGATTATTTAGAGCCAGCAATTCCGCATCCAGATCAGGACAAAGAGATGAAGGATAAAATGAGCAAGTTGAAAAAGAAACCTAATATCTTGATTATTCTAATTGATGATATGGGGTATGGAGATATTGGTGTTTATGGAGGAGGTGTAGCGATTGGCGCACCAACTCCAAACATGGATAAACTGGCTCATGAAGGTTTACAGCTGACTTCTACTTATGCGCAGCCAACTTGTACACCTAGTCGTGCAGCAATTATGACAGGAAGAATTCCGGCAAGATCGGGATTAACGAGACCAACTTTGACAGGCGAAAACCCAAAAGTGAATCCTTGGGCTTCTGAGAATACAACGGCTAAAATACTCTCTCAAAATGGTTATAAATCGGCTATTTCGGGTAAATGGCATTTGGGAGAAAGCAAAGGAAGTTTGCCAAACGAAGTAGGATATGATGAATGGCTCGGATTTGGTTCTGTTCAGTCAGAATACGCACAGTTTGTTAACGAATGGATCTATCCGGATCTAATTAATAAACCAGACCGATTAAATGCAATTAAAAAATTGGTTGACCAAAATATTTTGACAGGCAAAAAAGGCGAAGAAAATAAAATAGTTCAGCCGATATCTACTATTGAAGAGCTTTCAAAAGTTGATCAGGTTTTTGCTAATTACAGTGAAGACTTTATTCGACGTTCAGTTAAAGAGAATAAGCCATTTTATTTGATTCATTCTTTTTCTAAAGTGCATAACGAAAATTATGTGTCTGAAGGTTACAAAGGAAAAAGTCCAGCGGCATTTCCTTATAAAGATGCTGTAGTTGAAGTTGATGATATTGTGGGAAGATTGATGAAACTTTTACAAGATTTAAAAATAGACGACAACACATTAGTATTCCTTACTTCTGATAATGGCCCAAATGAAGATGTTTGGCCAGATAGCGGTTACACTCCGTTTAGAGGAGGAAAAGGAACAACTTGGGAAGGCGGAGTGCGCGTACCGGGAATTGCTTATTGGAAAGGTATGATAGCTCCGGGACGCATAAGCGATGGATTATTTGATATTTGCGATATGTTCAATACTTCTCTTTCGGCAGCTGGAGTTTTAGATAAAATTCCATCATCTAATTATATTGATGGAGTAGATCAGTTATCGTTCTTTTTATCAGATAAAGGAGTATCGAATCGAAATGCCGTTTTTATGTATTCTGAAACCAAATTTATGGCCGTGAGATGGCAGGAATACAAAGTGCATATGAATGTCTTTAATACATCGGCAGAACGAAAAAATCTGGATCAGTCTACGATTCAAAGTATCGGAATGAGTCCGTGGGTATATAATTTATACACAGATCCAAAAGAGCAATTAAGCACGGGGCATCGTTTTTTTGAATGGGGAATTCCAGGCGTAATGGGACTTATTGCTGCTCATTTAGGAACGTATCAAAAATATCCCATGAAAGATATTGGTTTGAAAAAACCGGGCGCTGAATAATATTTTATTAAATAGTTTATCAAAAGCGAAAACTCCTTTTTACTGAGGAGTTTTTGGCTTTAAGAGCAAACATGTTGCAGATTATAAAATGAAACCAGTTGTGTTCTGGGTTTTCGTTCCAACTATAGTGAGTACCTTATTTTTGTAATAAGGTATTTGATACTGAATTGCAAAATGCTAAAAAAAACATGAGTTTAAATAAACAATCTGTTATGAAAACTAAAAAATATACAAAGCTGATTTTCATTTTTAGTATAAATGTTTTATCGATATTTTCTGTAAATGCGCAGGATGTATTGCCATTTCCTCCGGCTCCGTCAGCATCTCAAGCTGGTGTTACAATCGAAACTTCCACTTATAAAAAAAGAACAGAACCGAAACACCTACCTGCAAATGCACCAAATATTTTAATAATATTAATGGATGATGCCGGTCCAGGAGCGCCTTCTACATATGGAGGAGAAATAAACACGCCAACATTATCGCGAGTTGCTAATACCGGAATTTCATATAATCGTTTTCATTCAACTGCCATGTGTTCGCCAACACGCGCATCTTTGCTAACAGGACGCAATCACACTCGCGTAGGTAATGGTCAGATTGCTGCGATTGCGAATGATTTTGATGGTTTTAGTGGTACGATTCCGAAGAGTTCTGCAACATTAGCCGAGATTTTAAAAGACTATGGTTACAATACCGCAGCTTTTGGAAAATGGCATAATACTCCAGAAGAGCAAATTACATCAAAAGGACCTTTTGATTATTGGCCAACAGGTTATGGATTCGAATATTTTTACGGTTTTCTAGCAGGAGAAGCTTCTCAATATGAACCAACTTTGGTGCGAAATACATCATATGTAGAACATCCAAAAACTTCTGGAGGGCATGATTATTATCATTTATCAGAAGATTTGGCTGATGATGCTATACTTTGGTTAAACGAACAAAAAGCATATGCACCAGAAAAACCATTTTTTGTGTATTGGGCGCCAGGTGCTGCCCATGGTCCACATCATGTAATGAAAGAATGGGCAGATAAATACAAAGGCAAATTTAATGATGGATGGGATGCTTATCGTGAAAGAGTATTCAAACGTCAGAAAGAGCAGGGATGGATTCCACAGAATACATTGCTTACGCCAAGAGCCGAATCTATGACTTCATGGGCAAATATTCCAGAAGCAGAAAAACCTTTTCAGCGCCGACTTATGGAAATTTGGGCTGGTTTTGCGGAACATGCCGATTATAATGCAGGACGAGTTATTGACGAGATTGAAAAATTGGGAGAACTTGATAATACAATTATTATTTACATCTGGGGTGATAACGGTTCTTCTGCAGAGGGTTTAAATGGCACAATCAGTGAACAATTGGCACAAAATGCAATTCCGACAAAAATTGAACAGCACATTACAGCTTTAAATGAATTAGGAGGTTTAGACGTTCTAGGCGGACCAAAAACTGACAATATGTTCAACGCCGGATGGGCTTGGGCAACAAGTACTCCATATCAGGGAACAAAATTGCAGGGTGCTTATTTTGGCGGAACGCGTCAGCCTATGGCTATTTCTTGGCCAAAAGGTATTAAACACGACAAAACGCCAAGACCGCAGTTTCATCATGTTATAGATATTGCGGCAACTATATATGAAATCGACAAAATTCCGGTTCCAAAAGTTGTAAATGGTTTTGCACAAGATGAATTAGACGGAGTGAGTATGGTTTATACATTCACGGATCCAAAAGCACCCGGAACACGTCATACGCAGTTTTTTGATATCATGGCAAGCCGAGGTATTTATAAAGACGGTTGGTTTGCAAGTGCGCGAGGACCAAGAGAACCATGGGTAGGAGGGATTCCGAAAGGTATTAAGCAATGGTCGCCGCTTACTGACACGTGGCAATTGTACAATCTGGATCAAGATTGGTCTCAGGCAGTTGATTTGGCAGCAAAAGAACCTAAAAAACTTGAAGAAATGAAAGCCTTGTTTTTAACAGAATCGGCAAAAAATAAAAATCTTCCAATTGGCGGTGGATTATGGTCAACCGCTCTTTATCATCCAGAAGATGCGCCTTCTTCGCCATTAACAGAATGGACTTTTGATTCGCCAATAAAAGGAATGCCGGAGTCTGCAGCTCCAAAATTGGGAAAAGTAAGCAGCATTGTCACAATGGATGTCGAAGTTCCTGAAAATGCAAACGGAGTATTGTATGCGCTTGCGGGATTTTCGGGAGGAGTTGCCTGTTATGTAAAAGATGGTTATTTAAATTATGAGTTTAATTTATTTGAAGTACAACGAACTAAAATTAAATCGAAAGATAAACTACCAAAAGGCAAAGTAAAAATTGAAGTCGAGTCAAAACTAGTAGATAAAATAGGAGGTTCGATGAACGTGACATTAAAAGTCAACGGATCAACAGTTGGCCAGGGAACGGTTCCTACAGCAATGTCTCTTCATTTTACATCAAATGCCACTTTTGACATTGGTACCGATTTAGATTCTCCGGTTTCTTTAGACTATTTTGATCAAGCTCCATTTCCGTTTAATGGGAAAATAGGAAAGACAAAAATTGTTTATGCTAAGAAAAGCTAACAGAATCTAAGTTTTAAAAATAGTATCAGAACCTTTAAGATCAGGAAATCATGAAAGAATATTATAGTTTAAAGCAAATCATTAATTTAAAATTTAACTGTTCTTTCCAAAACAATATCGGCAGTATATTTTTATTAGTGGTTTTAATTTTAAGCAGTACAATAAAAATTTATGCACAAGATGTTCTGCCTTTTCCACCAGTTCCTAGTGCGAGCGTTGCCAACGAAACATTGGCAGAAAGCACACACAAAAGAAGAGCGCAGCCAGATCATTTGCCGAAAGACGCTCCAAATATCATAATTATTTTAATGGATGATTTGGGTTTTGGTACACCATCGACTTTTGGAGGCGGAGTCAATACGCCAACGTTAACCAAAGTATTCAAAGAAGGAATTGCATATAATGAGTTTCATACAACCTCAATCTGTTCTCCGAGCCGCGCTGCTTTATTAACTGGCAGAAATCATACAAATGTTGGCAACGGAACCATTGCTGAGCGAGCAGTCGATTGGGACGGTTACACCGGAATTATTCCGAAAGAAGCGGCAACAGTAGCCGAGGTTTTAAAAGATTATGGATACAGCACTTCCGCTTTTGGAAAATGGCACAATACGCCTGCTAACCAAACAACAGTTGCCGGACCTTTTGATTACTGGCCGGTAAATTATGGTTTTCAGCATTTTTATGGTTTTTTGGCGGGAGAAACTTCGCAATATGAACCACGATTGATCAATGATTTCACGCCAATTGAACCGCCAAAAGATGAAAAATACCATTTAACAACCGACTTGGCGGATCACGCTATTGAATGGATGAAAGAGCACAAATCGTATGCGGCTGATAAACCATTTTTTCTATATTTTGCGCCTGGCGCCGGTCATGCACCGCATCATATTTTTAAAGAATGGGCCGATAAATACAAAGGTAAATTTGATGATGGCTGGGACGCTTATCGCGAAAAAGTATTTAAACGCCAAAAAGAATTAGGCTGGATTCCTAAAAACGCCATGCTGACGGCGAGAGACAAAACAATGGCATCTTGGGAAAGTATTCCACAATCTGAAAGAGCGTTTCAAATTCGTATGATGGAAGTGTTTGCCGGATATGTAGAACATGCAGATCATGAAGTAGGCCGTGTTTTGGATGCGCTTGAAGCGAATGGACAAAAAGACAACACCATCGTGTTTTTTATCTGGGGCGACAATGGTTCAAGTGCCGAAGGACAAAATGGTTCCATAAGCGAATTATTGGCTCAAAACGGAGTTTCAAATACTATTCAACAGCAGTTAGATGCTTTGAATAAACTTGGCGGATTGGACGCAATTGGTGGACCTCTTTTAGAAAACAACTACCACGCTGCTTGGGCTTGGGCTGGAAATACGCCTTTTAAGCATACAAAATTAGTGGCTTCTCATTTTGGAGGAACACAGAATGCGATGGTGGTTCGCTGGCCAAAAATGATAAAACCCGACAGCACACCAAGAAGCCAGTTTCATCATATCAATGATATTGTGCCGACTATTTATGATATTTTAAATATCAAAGCACCAAAAGTGGTTAATGGTTTTGAACAAATGCCATTAGATGGAGTGAGTTTTAAATATACTTTTAATGATGCTAAAGCTAAAGAAGTATCTAAAGTTCAGTTTTTTGATAATAACGGAAGTCGTGGAGTTTACAAGGACGGTTGGTACGCTTGTACTTTTGGACCTTTATATCCGTGGATTCCTGCTCAGAAAGGTTTAGCCGAATGGGATTCTACTAAAGATGTTTGGGAACTGTACAACATTAAAGAAGATTATACACAGTATTATGATTTGGCGGCTAAAAATCCACAGAAGTTAAAAGAGCTTCAGGAAGTCTTTAACGAAGAAGCCAAAAAGAATAAAGATTACCCAATTGGTGCCGGAATCTGGCTTCGCATTCACCCCGAAGATGTTATTAAAGCGCCGTATACTTCTTGGGTTTTTGATGAAACTACAAAACGAATGCCCGAATTCAGTGCGCCCGGTTTAGGTAAAAAAAGCAATAAAGTAGTCGCTGATGTTGAGATTAAAGAAAATGCTTCAGGAGTTTTATATGCGCTTGGAGGCTCTGGCGGCGGTGTGACTTTGTTTATGGATAACGGAAAATTAGTTTACGAATACAATATGCTAATTATCGAACGCTATAACGTAGAATCATCAGAAAAAATTCCCGCAGGAAAACACACAATCGAAGTGTTGACAACAATTGCAAAACCTGGAGCGCCAGCAGATATTGTTATCACAGTTGACGGCAAAGAATATGCTAAAGGACAAGTAAAACGTACTGTTCCAGTAGCTTTTACAGCCAGCGAAACCTTTGATGTCGGCGAAGATTTAGGAGGGCCAGTTTCTATTCGTTATTATAAAAAAGCGCCTTTTAAATTTGAAGGAAAAATAAATAGCGTGAAAGTAAATTTATTATAAAAACAGCACTCAAAATCTTGGTTTTACGGATAAGAAAGAGAAAAAAAATCTCTTTTTTATCTGTTTTTGGCCTGCTAAAAGGATTTTTCTGCTTATCTTGTAGAATCCAAAACCAATTTTTATGACTATAAATAGACTATTCCTTATCCTTTTTGTACTTGTTTTATCTTCCTGCAGCAATAAAAAAGAAAAGGAACTTATTATGCGTGAAAATGCGCTTTTAGAAAGAGAAAAACAATTTCAAGATAAAGAAGCAGATTATGATAAGCTCTTAAAAATGAGAGACAGTTTATTGTCTGTTTCTAAAGTAAAAGATACGCTTCCTCAAATAAAAGAATGGCCAGAAAATCTTAAAGTGGCGTGGAATAGCAAAATGATCTGCAGAGAATCTAACTGCAGCAATTATGTTATTGGCGATCAGCGCAGCGAGGTTTGGGAGTTTGTGTCAGATTCTACCGGAATGTTTACAAACGTCTTAAGTAATAACGAAATTAAACGTGTTTTTGCTGGACAATATTTAGAAAGTAAAATTGTCCTTGATTCGGCAAAAGAAGCTTCTTCAAAAAACAAAATAAAAGTCAGCGTAGTGCTAGATGATATTAAAAAAAATATCATAAAAGGCACGCAGACTATAACGGGTCAGGATAATTGTATCGCAAAATTCTCAGTCGAACTTACTCCATCTGCTAAAAAGTAATTTATGCTACTGAGTATACATCATATAACATTTCCTATCGAAGATCCTCTTTTAAAGTATCTTATCGAAATCATCATTATTTTATGTATTCCGCTTTTATTGAATAAAATAAAGGTACCACATTTGCTCGGTCTTATTATTGCGGGAGCTCTTATTGGTCCTAATGGATTTGGAGTGCTTTCTAGAGACAGCAGTGTGGTGGTTACAGGAACTACAGGTCTTTTGTATATCATGTTTCTAGCAGGTCTAGAAATTGATATGGCCGATTTTAAAAAGAACAAATGGAAGAGTATTATCTTTTCGATTTTCACTTTTGCCGTTCCGTTTGCTTTAGGGCTAGTAGGCGGTTATTATTTACTTCATTTTTCACTGCTTACCTCAATTTTGTTTGCCAGTCTTTTTTCGTCGCATACTTTAATTGTGTATCCAATGGTAAGCGGTTTGGGGATTGCCAAAAACCTTGCTGTAAATATAACAGTAGGCGGAACGATGATTACCGATGTGCTTTCGCTTTTAGTCTTAGCGGCTATCGTTGGAATGTCGCAGGGAGAAGTGGGAACAGCTTTTTGGGTAAAATTATCGGTTTCAATGGTTGTCTTTGCTTTAATTGTGCTGCTTATTTTTCCAATAATTGCCAGATGGTTTTTTAAAACTGTAGATGACAAAATCTCGCAATATCTTTTTGTATTGGTTATGATTTATCTGGCAGCGCTTTTGGCTGAATTGGCAGGAATCGAATCTATTATTGGTGCCTTTTTTGCTGGATTGGCCTTAAATAAATTAATTCCGCATACATCATCTTTAATGAACAGGGTCGAGTTTGTCGGAAACGCCATTTTTATTCCTTTCTTTTTGATTAGTGTTGGAATGTTGATTGATTTTAATGCGTTCATACAAAGCTGGGAAACTTTATGGGTAGCGTCAATTATGTTGGTGGCATCAATAGGAGGAAAATATGTTGCAGCTATTCTGACGAAAAAAACATTTAAGCTTACTAATGATGAAGGACAGTTAATTTTTGGACTGAGTTCGGCATCTGCGGCAGCGACATTAGCTTCTGTCATGGTTGGTTACAATATAATTATTGGCGAAAATGATGCGGGTGAACCCATAAGACTTTTAAACGAACATGTGCTTAACGGGAGTATTCTTCTTATTTTGGTTTCTTGTACCATATCATCGTTTGTTTCTATGGCGAGTGCACAACGCATTGCACAAGCAGAAAAAGACAATACAGTGTCGGGCGATAGTAAAGAAAAAGAAAATATACTGCTTGCTGTGAATCATGAAGCTACGGTAGAAAAAATGGTGAATCTTGGCTTGATGGTAAAAACGGCATCAAACAAACAGCTTTACGCTGTAAATGTGATTAATGAAGATGCCAATGAATCTTCTGAAAAAAATGCAGAAAGAATACTAGAAAACGCGATAAAAGCCGCCTCGGCCGCAGATGTAGAACTGCATCCAATTACACGCCATGACAATGATACAGCTGGGGGAATAAGCAATGTGATAAAGGAAAAAGATATTACTGATCTTATTGTAGGTCTGGAAGGCGGAAAAGGCTTTTCGGCTTCATTTGTATACAATTTGTATAATGGTTATCTGCGAAATAAAAATATCAATTTAATGGTCTATCATGCGGTTCAGCCGGCGGCGACTATTAAAAGATATTTGGTTTTTATTCCAGCAGATGCCGAATTGGATGCGGGATTTTTTCATTCGATGTTAAGAATCTGGAATATTGGCCGTAATTCTGGAGCCAAAATGAGTTTTTACGGAAAAGAAAAAACACTAAATATCTTAAAACGAATTGCTAAAAAAGCTTCTATAGAAGCAACATTTGATGTTTTTTCCAATTGGGAAGATGCTCAGCAAACCGCCCTGACTATTGAAGAAAATGAAGGATTAATTATTATGATGGGAGATAAGGGAATGCACTCGTATTTTTCGCGAATGCGAGATATTCCAGATCTTTTAAATCTAAAATTTAATAACAACAACTACATGCTTATCTATCCTTTTTCTAAAACTACTTCAAACAATACCGAAAAAAGGTCAGTCAGCAGTCATGATGATTTTGCTGAAATCGGAAAAGCGATTCGAAGTATTTTTAAATAATTATTCTCTTTATAAGAATAAAAAAAGTTGTTAAACAATAAGTATTAAAGAAAAGCTAATTTAACGGAATGCAGACAATATTAGGAGCCAGCGGACAGATTGGCGAAGAACTGGCTAGAGAACTGAAAAGAAATTTTACTTCAGATATTCGGATTGTAAGCCGTAAAGCTAAAAAAGTAAATGATACCGATATGGTTTTTTCAGCAGATTTAATGAATAAAGAAAAAGCCATAGAAGCTGTAAAAGGCAGCGAAATTGCTTATTTCACGTTAGGACTTCCAATGGATTCTGATCTATGGGAGAAACAATTTCCATTAATTCTAAGAAATACTATCGAAGCTTGTAAAATCAATAAAACAAAACTTGTCTTTTTTGATAATACTTATATGTATCCGCAGGATGATAGAAGGCTTACAGAAGACACAGCCTTTGAACCAGTAGGAAGAAAAGGTATTGTTAGAAAAGAAATGGCAGAAATGGTTTTAAACGAAATAAAGTCAGGTCAATTAGAAGCAGTTATCTGTCGTGCTCCTGAATTTTATGGTCCAGATAAAACACAGAGTATTACCAATACTTTAATCTTTGATAACATCAGAAAAGATAAAAAACTAAAAGTGCCTTTAAGTGATACTAAAAAAAGAAGCTTAATTTGGACACCAGATGCAAGCCGTGCTACTGCGTTAATAGGAAACACACCGGACGCTTTTGGTCAGACTTGGCATTTACCTGTTGATGATAGTCATCTTAATTATAAAGAATTTATTGCGCTGACTTCTGAAATATACGAGAGCGAATTAAAATATGCTGTTATACCAAAGTTTGTGTTTAAAATAGGAGCACTTTTCAATAAGAGGCTAAAAGAGCTACAGGAATTGCTTCCGAGATACGAACACGACAATATTTTTGATGACTCAAAATTTAGAAAGCGATTCCCAGATTTTGCCGTAACAAACTATAAAAACGGAATTGGACAGATTAGAGAAGAACAATGATAATGAAGCTGAATTTTGATTGGAAAATAACCATGAAATCAGGTATTGTTTTCTGTATTTGCCGTCAGTAAATTTGTGCCTAATCAAATAGTTTCCAATGAAAGTTAACAGTTTAGGCAGTTTTTTATCAATGAAATTAGCATTTTTAAGAAATAGAACAGCAATTTTGGTAAAACCCCTTTTATGTGCAATGATGCTGCTTCCATTTATTGCATTCGGTCAAAAAGAGATAGTTCCTGGAAGTAAAGATATCAATACCAAATACATTAAACCCGAAAAATCGCTTTATACCGTTTATTATGTAAAAGGTACGGAATGGAAAAACATGGGAGCATTGACCTACGATATTGTTTTGGCCAATAATCAATTAACTTTAAACAATACTTTCACTCCCAAAGATAACGGAAAATCTACCACGCGTATTAGTACAGCCGACGCTCTAACGTTGAAAGCGATTAGTTATTCTGATGAAACGAAGAATGCAAAACTAAACCTTAATTTTGGAGAAACGATTACAGGTAATTTTTATTCGAAGAAAACCAAAAAAGATAAAAAGCTAAAATTGAAGCCTAAAGAAGAATTTTTTGACTTCAACTGGACGGATCATTTAATCAGAACATTACCATTAGATGTAGGCTATAAAGGCCGTTTCCCTCAATTTTATTATAATGATGAGTCAAATGTGCTGGTTGAATATTACACGATCAAAGAGGTTAAAAGTTACGTCTACAATTCTCCGAGAACTGGTAAACACGATACATGGATTGTTTCAGTTCTGGAAGAAAGCACCAATGCTTATTACAATTATATTATAGACAAAAAAGACCACCGTCTTTGGCAGCGAGAAATGTCTATGGCAAACGGAATGTGGGAAATCACAGTTAACGAAGAATTAGATTATCAGCCTATTAAAAACAAATTTAATAAAGAAGAAGTTGCCCGACAGATTTCTAATGGCAATGGTGTTATAATTGGTACCGCTTACGCAAGATCCGATTCTGGTAAAAAATTAGGAGGTTTAGTTAATACAGCTAAGAAACAATATGCTCCAAAAGGAACAGAAATTACGCTTTTTCCAAGTTCTGCTTATTATGAAGAATGGCTGGAAGTGAACAAGAAAATTCGAAAACAGAAAAAAATGCCAGAAGTTCCTTTGGATAACGATTTTGGTTATTCGGTTAAAAAAGCCAAAGTATATGACGATCAGGGACATTTTGAGTTTGCAGATTTAATGCCAGGAACTTATGTGGTTATGGTTAGCTTTGATTTTACAAATTCTTATAATTATTCATACGTATCAGGATATACCAATTATTATAATTATTTTGGCTATCAAGGTTCTACAACCAATTATGGGACAGCTAGCCAATCTTATAGTGATAAAGCTAACATTGAGAAGCGTGTAACTATTGATAAGGATGGGGAAAAGAAAGAAGTAAATTTAAAAGAAATATAATAAAAAATAAGAAAGCCGTATCAACAGGAAGTTTGATGCGGCTTTACTTTTATTAGTTTTCCGGATTAAACTTAGACATATACATGTACCAGTTCCATTCCCAAGAATTTCCATTATCTTCAGAAAATGCCTGACTCCAAACAGGGTTATTTTTATCTCTTACATCCCAGCGAAAAATCACAAGAATATCTTTTCCGTTAAAAATGTCTATAGTCACAAAATGGCCAACATTGTTTTCAAAAGAACCTAAAACTGGCGGGTCTAATCTTCCTTCATTAGAATCGGCCCAATAAATACTCCACAATCTGCTTTTCGGGTTAAATAATCTAACGGTCATACCTTCAAATGGCTGTCCGTCAAATGTGGCAAGGAAATTATCAATATTACCGATTCCGTTTAAAACCTTATACATTTCTTGTGTAGATTCAAATTCGGTTCATTCTGTACAATTAGACAATCTCGAATTGAGTTTTTTATTATGAAGTTTCCATTTTCCTTCAAAAAAATCAAAATCATGTTTCGATGAAGTGGGAGAGGCCGTTATTATTAATTCTCCATTTGCATCAAAATTTATTTTCGGAATTTCTAAATTTTCTGTTTGCATCGTTTTTGGTTATTTGATAATTAGGATAAAAATAAATGTATTAGAATCTTCAAGACGCACCTCGGTTAAAACCTATTGTTTCTCTGTAGGATTGCGGAGAAATATCGGTTTTGCCTTTAAATACTCTGCTAAAATAGTATTCGTCATCATAGCCCAATTCATAAGCAATCTCTTTGACTGTTTTGTTTGTGAGGTACAATTCTCTTTTTGCTTCCACAATGATACGTTCTGTAATTAAGTCAGAAAGTGTCATATTAAAATGATTTTTTGCTGCACGCGCAAGTACAACCGGAGTTACATGAAGGATTTCGGCATATTCACTGGCTGAATGTTTCGTTCGGAAATGATCTTCAATAGCATTTCTTAAATTTTGAATTATAAAAAGCTGTTTTTCATTTCCGTTTATTTCTTTCACAGATTGTTGTTCGAGTTTTATTCGTGTGGCAAAAACCAAGAATATTTTCAAATAAGAAACCAGAACTTCATCTTTTCTCAAAGCTTCCATTTTCAGCTCATTGACAATTTCTCTGACAATATTCATCAATGTCTGTTTGTTATTTTGATCTAAAAGAATAAAAGGCTGCTCATAAACATTATTGAATAGAATTCCGTTTGCTGCAATTTCTTTATGATGTCGATAAATACAGAAAAAATCATGATGAAACTGAATGGAAACACCAGCAATTGGCCCTTCTGAAGCTAGCATAAAAGGCTGATACGGATAAAAGGCAAATAAAGTGTTTTCTTTGAATGCATATTCAGAAAGATCAACTTTGGCTAATCCTTCTCCCGAAGTAATTATAATTAACGTAAAATAGTTATTACGCTGAATATGATCAAAATAACTAGCATTATCAAATTCAAAAACCTTGAAAGATAAATTTCCGTTTTGCTGATTAACCAGAGTATGTACAGATTGTGATAACATCTTTATAATTTGCCAAGTAGTTCTAAAAATTGAGCATTTAATTCACTGCATTCATCAACACAAACATCGCCAACGACTTTTGGTTTCTGTCCCCATTTAGGAACATCTTCAGCACTTAGAACATTATATTTCGAAGTAAAACCGCCAACATAAGGCACAGATGTACCATAAATAATTGCAGCAATTTTGTGATGACGAATCATATAAGAACACATAATGCAAGGTTCGTGCGTGGTGTACATTTTTGCCAGATGCAACTTATCCGAAAATCCGTTTTTTAATGCATCTTTAACCGCCAATATTTCGGCATGATTGGTAATATCTCCCGTTGATTTTCCAGATTCAATTCCCGTACCGATTACTTTACCATCAAGCACAATCAGTGCGCCCACAGGTGGATTTCCAGCTTTAAGAGCTGTTTTGGCAAGATCTAAACATTGATGCATATAATATGAAAAATCTTCTTGCATAACTTTAAACTTAATTTTTGATTTTAAGGAACAATCTAGTTTTAGCTAAATTACTCAAAAAAGCAACTGCTTTATTGGATTAGATGGGTCGAATTCTATTGCAATTTTTAAACTGCCCTGTTACTAAATAAAGGGCAGTTTAAATTTTGGCTTAGAAAATTAGAATATCGTAACCTTCTTTTTTAAGGTTTACAAAACTCGGAAGACCTGGAGTTCCAGGAACTTTGTTGTCATTTAATAATTCATAACCCGATACTTCGGTGCCAAATACAGCAACACAACCTTTAGAAAGTCCGTGAACATGATCTTTTACTTCTTTATAAAGAGCATTAACAGGATGTTCTGGTTTGTCAAGCTGTTCAGGCCATCTGATACCTGCACCTTGAAAAATAATTTTTACATCTTCACCTTCGTGTTTAAATTCATAAGCTGATGCTAAAGCATTGAATACACGTCCTAACGCTTCTTCTGAACCCGCTTTTGGGTCAGAAAGAATAATAATAGCTGTTTTTTTCATTTGAATAAGTTTTAATAATACCGCAAAGATCTGACGCCAATGCCTGCCAGAGAATGGAGGAAATTTACTTTATGATGGAGAATTTTTATCAGAAGTTTTTCAGAAGAATTTAGGTTTAAAACGTCCATTATAAAGTAAAAATCATCCATTTCTCAGGAGAGATGATCTTAACAACTTTGCATTAGATAATAATGCACTTAAGTTGAACTTTAAAAAAAATAAAATGGCTGTTTCTGATTTATTTAAACCGCTTACATTACTGCATGGTCCAGCAATGAGAAATCGTTTTATGCTGGCACCTTTAACAAGCCAGCAGAGCGAATTTGATGGCACTGCATCTCAATACGATCAATTTTGGATGGAACAGCTTGCGCAAGGCGGTTACGGATTAATTCAAACCAGTGCTGCAACGGTGGAGGCTGGAGGTATAGCATTCGAACGCCAATTAGGTATTCATAGTGATAATCATTTGCCTAGTTTAACCCAAATGGCATCGGTTATTCGTGACGGTGGTGCGTTGTCTGCTGTGCAATTGCATCATGCGGGACATCGTGCTAAACCTTCTATAGGAGGAATTCCGGCTCCAGCTTCTAGTAAAACTTTAGAAGGTATAAAAGCAATTACAACCGAAGAAGTAGAAAGAATTCGCGACAGTTTTATTGCCGCGGCAAAAAGAGCTCAGCTAGCGGGATTTGACGGAATCTCAGTTCATGGAGCATTTGGATGGATTCTTTCTGAATTTATGTCTCCAAACTTAAACGATCGTACCGATATGTATGGAGGAAGTTTAGAAAACCGCGCTCGTTTTACAATTGAGGTTATTGAAGGAATTCGTCGAGCTTGCGGTCCCGATTTTCAGATTGGCTGGAGATTGTCGATTGAACGTTACGGACTGCTTTTGGAAGAACTTCGTGAAGTTACGGCTGCTATATTTGACAGGGAATTAATTGATTATTTGGATTTAGCACTTTGGGATTCGACTCAAATTGTTCGTGAAGGAACCTTTAAAGGAAAAACCATGTTGAGTGTTTTTACAGAACTTCCTCGTAAAGGTGTGCGTTTAGGAGCGGCAGGAAAAATTATGAGTGCGCAGCGTGCCGGAGAACTTCTAGATGAAGGATGCGATTTTGTGCTTATTGCACGTGCGGCAATTTTACAGCGTGATTTTCCTCTTCAGGTAAAAGCAAACCCAATGTACGATAGTCCGCAGCTGCCTGTAATGGCGGATTACCTGAGACAGGGCGGACTTAGCGAACGTTTTATCGAAACCATGCGCGGATGGCAGACTTTTGTAAAAGCAGGTTCTTTGTAAGTTTTTGTAGTGTTTTAATTGACGAATATTGAAGATGTATCTAAAATATAATATATATTTTTATTAATTGATTACGAACTGACTAATACACCAAAAATCATGGATTCTCAAAACCAAAAAAGCGAAATAAACCGACGCAAATTTTTACGAAATACTTCATTAGCGACTGTTGGAATTTACTTGGGCATTTTAGGTACGCCTAAAGTATTCGGAAATGTATTGATAGATACAAATGCTAAAGGCATTCCAGATGTTAAATTGAATAATGGATTGAAAATGCCTATGCTCGGGTTTGGAACTTACGGACTAAGCGGTGATATATGTCAAAAATCTGTTGTAGAAGCTATATCTGCAGGTTATCGTCTTATCGATACTGCAAAAGTGTATGGGAATGAAATAGAAGTTGGAAAAGCGATAAAACAAAGCGGAATTGATAGAAAACAGCTTTTTGTGACCTCAAAACTATGGGTTGATGATGCTGGATATGAAAATGCCAAAAAAGGTTTTGAAGAAACGCTTCAAAAACTGGGGTTTGATTATCTTGATTTGTATCTAATACATCGTCCGAGAGGTGATGTAAAAGGGTCTTGGAAAGCAATGGAGGAACTTTATAAAGCAGGAAAAATAAAAGCTATTGGAATTAGTAATTTTGATACAGCTCAATTGACAGATCTTTTGTCTTATGCTCAGGTAAAACCAGTTGTAAACCAGATTGAAACCCATGCTTATTTTCAGCAGACAAATGATTATGCGGTGCTAAAACAGCATAATATCCAAACAGAAGCTTGGGCGCCTTTTGCAGAAGGCCGAAACGATCTTTTTACAAATGAAGTATTAACTCAAATTGCGAAGAAGCATGGTAAAACTACTGCACAGGTAAGTTTAAGATGGCATTACCAGCGCGGTATTGTGGCTATTCCGAGATCTTCTCAAAAAGTACATATTTTAGAAAACCTAAATATATTTGATTTTAAGCTTGATGATGCTGATATGAAAGCGATTGCAAAATTGGATTTAAATAAAACTCAGTTTCCGGAATGGAGTTAAAGCATGCTTAGCATTAAATTAAAACCATAATAAAAAAGCCTATTTCCATCGAAAATAGGCTTTTTTTATGTTACTTCTATGAACTTCAAAAAGCTAAGTTTCCATTTTTCTATATTCATATTTAGACAATCTTATGGTTTGAAAATATTGTAAAATAAATCTTATTTACCTTTTGTTAAGTATTTTACAGTCAATGCTGTATGTTTTTTAGAAAAAGAGGCTTTAGGAAAAAACCGTTCTATTTGATTTATTTGCATAAAAAGCTGTTTCTCTTTAAGATTTATTAATAAAAAACTGCATAAACAGAGCGTGATTTGCTTAATTGCTAATTTTAATAAGGTTGTTAAAATAAAACAAAAAAAGAGCTAAATTTAATCGAATATTTTTATTGTCTAACTTATCTAATTGTTTATGAATGTATTAGGTTTGGTGGTTAGTATTTTATTTATAGCCGTAACAGCATATCTGCTTGTGAAAAAATTCAATCCGCAAGCTGTTCTTCTTTTTGCTGGCATCTTGATGATGGTCATGGCTACTTTGTTAAGTTTTCCTATCACTCCTGTAGCGCAGCCAACAGGAATTTTCGTATTCGACTTATTTAAACGCTTACAAGAATCATTATCTGATAAGACTGCCAATGTCGGACTCATGATTATGACAATTGGCGGCTTTGTTGCTTATATGAAAGCGATTGGAGCTAGCGACGCATTAGTGCATGTTGCTGTTAAACCGCTTGGAGTTTTTAAAAAGTTTCCGTACATCGCAGCTTCTATAGTGATACCTATCGGTCAGGTTCTTTTTATTTGTACACCATCTGCAACAGGATTAGGTTTATTATTGGTTGCATCATTTTTTCCAATATTAGTTTCATTAGGAGTAAGTAGGGTTTCGGCTGTGGCTGTTATTTCTGCCTGTACTGTATTTGATATGGGGCCAGCATCGGCAAATACTGCCCGCGCATCGCAACTGCTAGATATGCACAATGTAGAGTATTTTATTAAGTATCAGCTGCCACTGGTAATTCCGATGACTACGCTTCTTATGATAGTCTATTTTTTTGTAAACAGACATTATGACCAAAAATTGCCAAAAGAACATCATGAAAATTATAATCCTGATGAAATTGTTTTGAAAACACCTTTGGTTTATGCAGTGTTGCCTGTTTTACCATTATTGCTCTTAATTGTATTTTCTCCAATTCTCAATATTTTCAGTAAACCTGTTCATCTTGATACGACAACTGCAATGCTTATATCATTGGTTATTTCTATGGCAATGGAAATAATTAGGTTACGAAATGTCGAAGAAGTTTTTGCCTCACTTAAAATATTTTGGGAAGGAATGGGTAAAGTATTTGCATCTGTTGTTACACTAATTGTTTGTGCAGAAATATTCGCTAACGGATTAATTTCACTAGGATTTATTGATAGCTTAACCAATGCTTCAATGAGTTTAGGACTTGGAATAGTAGGTATTGGAATATTAATGACTATTATAATTTTCCTAGCTTCTGTACTCATGGGCAGCGGTAATGCTTCTTTCTTTTCTTTCTCGCCATTAGTTCCTGGAATCGCAGCCAAATTTAATACATCAGCAGCAGGAATTATTTTGCCAATGCAGCTTTCATCTAGCATGGGAAGAGCAGTATCGCCAATTGCGGGTGTAATAGTAGGTATCGCTAAAATAGCAGAGGTTCAGCCAATGGATCTTGCAAAACGCAACGTAATTCCCATGTCAGTAGGTTTATTGTTTATGCTTGTATTTCACTATTTTATTTAAAACTTAAATAAAGATGTTTAAACTGATAAAAAATTCAATCCTATATGCTCCCGAATCATTTGGGAAAAAAGATATTCTGATTTGCGGAGAAAAAATCGCGCTAATCAGTGATAAAATTAGCCCAAATCTTCCAGATGTTGAGATTATTGATGCAAACGGAAAAACAGTAACTCCTGGATTTATAGATCAGCATGTGCATATTACAGGTGCTGGCGGTAAGCACGGCTTTCAGTCGCTTACGCCAGAAATTGCTTTGACTGAATTTATTACCTGCGGAACAACAACTGTAGTGGGACTGCTAGGTACAGATGGAGCAACAAAAAGTCTGAAAGCACTTTACGCTAAAACCAAAGCGCTAGACAATGAAGGCATTACCGCTTATATGCTAACCAGCTATTTTGGTTTGCCTCCAATCACTATGATGGGTTCAGTATTAGAAGATATGCTGTTTATAGATAAAGTCTTAGGATGCAAAGTAGCAATCAGTGACGAACGCTCTTCTTTTCCTACCGCCAAAGAACTGTTGTCTATTTTAAAAGATGTGCATGTTGGCGGTTTGACATCAGGAAAAAAAGGAATTATGCATGTGCATCTCGGAGCACTCAAAACCAACATGCAGTTATTGCTTGATTTGGTAGAACAATACGATTTTCCTATTCGAAATATATCGCCAACACACGTAGGCAGAACAGCTCCTTTATTTGAGGAAGCTATTCGCTTTGCAAAACTGGGCGGAATGATTGATATAACAACAGGCGGAACTAAATTTGACGAACCGTATAAACAAGTGCTTTATGCTCTAGATAAAGGAGTTCCAATAGAAAATATGACCTTCAGCAGCGATGGTAACGCTGGTTTAGGAGTAAATGACAAAGACGGTAATTTGGTAGGCTTCAAAAAAGCACCCATTGATCTGAATTATAAGCAGGTGCAAAAACTGGTAAAAGAGGCTAATATGCCAATAGGGCAAGCTATTCAGTTGGTAACATCAGGTCCTGCACGTAATTTATCACTTACACAAAAAGGGAGAGTCTTCGCAGGAGGTGACGCCGATTTATGTTTGTTTGATTCCAATTTTAATTTGACGGATGTCATAGCTCGAGGTAGAGTAATGATGAAGGAAAAAGAAATTTTAGTACGCGGAAGTTTTGAAAAGAAAGATTAGATGAATATGAAAATAAAACTATTCTTATTGCTGTTATTCTTCTCAAACTGCTACTTTGCAATAGCACAGGAAGATGACGAACTGGAGGTAAGGAACGAAATGGACTCTGAACAGACAGCTCAAACTCAAGATGTATCTGAAGCCATGCGTTTGAAAAAAGGCTATTCATTAGGTGATGGATTGACGCTGGAATCTGAAAGCACTTGGCTTAACTTTACGCAAAGTCTGCAGTTGTTGGCAGGTGTGAATTCTACTGACAGCTTTGACACGTATAGTTCAGAATTTAATATTCGTAGAGCTAGGTTTAATTTCAGAGGAACTTTATTCAATGAAAAAGTATATGTAAGACTCCGTGTAAATCTAGTTGGAAATTACCAGAGCACGACAACTGGATCGCGTTCTTATAATGGTACTTTACAAGACGCATTAATAGAATATAGGCCAACTCCCAACCATCGAATAAATTTTGGTGTGCGTGCCAATTATGACGACTCGAGAGAAGCTAGGATAGAAGGAGAATCTCTTGGTTTTATTGAAAGAAGTGCCATATCTACAGCCTTTGATCCAATATTTGATTATGGAATAAGATATTATGGCGTATATCGTTTTGGAGGAAATGTCCTCAAACCGTATGTTTCCATCACTACCGGAGACGGAACTTCTGCTTTGCAAAAGAATTACGGCGGATTTAAATATGGTATTCGTTTAGATTATCTGCCTTTTGGAACCTTTAGTAAAGGAGGTGAATATTTTATGGATGATTTAGTGCATGAACGTGTGCCGAAATTAATAATCGGTCCTACTTTTAGTTATAATGATGGTATTAGTTCAGCAAAGGGAACCAATGGAGGAAGGTATATTTATGGTGATGCAGCACAGAATGAGCTTTTGCCTGATTTAATTAAGACGGGAATTGACTACATGTTCAAATATCGCGGATGGTATTCTCTAGGCGAATATGTTTATACTCATGCTAAAGTGCCTTCAGGTATTGCGGGAGAGTTTAACACAAGCGGAAAATTTACGCCATATACTGGCCAAACTCCAGAACAGATTGAAAATACGGTGCTTAGTCGATTAAATGTTGGAAGCGGATTCAATGTGCAAGTGGGATATTGCTTTAATGCATTTGCCTTATCTGGCAGATACTCATATATCGAGAATGATCCTAATACCGCCAATTTTGCAGACATGAACCGTTATTACAGTTGTGTTGGAACCTTTTATTTTAGCGGGCATAATTTAAAACTGCAGACAGAAGTGGGTTATCAGGAATACAAAGACATGTTAAAAACTCCTGATGTAAAGGGAAATATATATGGCCAAATAATGTTTACTCTTCAATTATAGCGAAAATGAAAAAGTCACTATTAATTATCATGTTTACAATCTGTGCTGTCTCCGTAATGCAGGGGCAGACAGAAGATATTTATCAAAAATATTTTCCAGACCCAGCAACAGATATGCCATTGCCAATTACAAAAGGGAATTCGACATTTAATTACTTTACTAAGTATAAAGATGTGATTTCTTTTATTCAGGAATTAGCAGCCAAATATCCAGATATAATGACGGTTAGTTCAATTGGAACGACTCAAAAAGGAAAAAATCAGCCCATGGTTTTACTGACACGTAAAAGTAAGGTAGCAGATGAAGATAAATTGAGAGTCACTTTTATAGGAGGTATTCATGGTAATGAACCATTATCAACCGATGGTATGCTATATTTAATGTATTTGGTAACCCATGATGCTTCAAATACTGCCATGCTTGATAATATGATTTTGCAGGTTATACCAATGGTAAATGCAGACGGAAGAACTGCAGAAACAAGAGCAAGCAATAACAGTGTCGATTTAAATAGAGATCTCACTATTCTTAATGCAAAAGAGAGTACGAATCTAAAAATAGCAATTAATAAATTTGATCCTCATGTAGTGGTAGATTTTCATGAATTTTCACCAGCAAGATTAGATTTTAAAGAATTAAATGACTGTTATACATCTGCTTATGATATTTTATTTCTTTATACGGGAAATCTAAATGTAGATCCTGCAATTCGCGATGTAATCAAAACAGTATTTGTAGAGCCAACAAAATCTTTTTTAACCAGTCATGGCCGAAGAGTTGCAGATTATTGTACCACATTTATGAAAGATAATAAAGTCTGGCTAAATATAGGAGGTATTGCTTCACGTTCAAGCGCAACTAATTACGCACTGCAAAATAGAATTTCTATGTTAATGGAAATTCGCGGATTATCAGAAAAAGAAAAGTCGGCTAAAAGAAGAATTGAAACGGCAGCTCTCACAGGATTATCATATTTAAAGATTGCACACGATCATGAAGCGGAAATAAGAACTGCTATTAAAACAGCTAATAAGAATGCTGTAGAAGCTTCACGTGTTTCTGTAAGCACTTCAAAACCTGAAATAATAAAAAGGGATTATCATTTTGTAGATAAGTGTAAAGTTTCTGATACAACCATTGTTTTTAACGCTAATTACAATGTAAATCAGTCACCTGTTATTACTCGGCCAAAACCTGGTGCATTTATAATCTTTCCAGCATCGGAGAAAGTAAAAAAAGTGCTTGAAGTATCGGGGGTTTCGGTGAAAGTGATAAAACAGCCCTTGCAGTTTAATCATATAGAACAATATGCCGTAAATCAAAACGGACAAATAAACATTGTAGAAGGAGCAGTTTCTATACCAGAAGATGCTCTTGTTATTGATTCTCAACAGCCTATGAGCAATGTAATAGCTGACCTTATAGAGCCTGATGGTGCAAACTCTCTGTATGCAAATAATATTATCAGAAAAAAAAGCAAAGAAAATATGATTCCTATATATCGTATATCTCGTGAACAATTATCTCAATTATCCACTAAATAATAACAGTATGAAATTAAAATACACCCTGTTTATATTTTGCACATTAGCAATTGCATTTCAATCGTTACGTGCGCAAGTGTCTGAGGTAGGAAAATCTGACTCAAATGTCCGTTATGTTACTGGAGAAGGCACATATATCACGCTTAGCAAAAAAGACAAATTTATTTTTAATATTAATGCCACTTTGCAGCCTGGTTTTCAGTTAAAGAGTGAAGATGTTGAAGATGTGACCACAAATTCAGAACAGTTATCTCTTAATCTTGTTCGTCTCGGACTTAATTTTTCGGCTTACGACAATAGGCTTACAATGGCCATTTTATCTGATTTTACTGGAACAACTGGTATATTGGAAGGATGGATTGGAATTGCCAGCAAAAATAAAAAGTACAGACTTGTATTTGGTGAAAGACAAACCAATACCAATAACAGACTTGCAATGGCCGATGAAAGATATGCATCGGTTATGGCACCAACAATATCTGGAAAATCGAATGATGGAAGTATATATGGCGGTTTAATGCAAAATTTTGTAAGCACAACAAGAGAAGGCGGTTTGTATTTTGAAACCAATTTCAGCATTAATAAAATGAGATTGTATCCATCTGTATCGATCACTACAGGAGAAGGGCAGGGATTCTTTGATCCAGTAGCTAATTCTGGTTTCAAATACGGTGGAAGAATTGATTTTATGCCTTTGGGAGATTTTATCAAAAATAATGCTTTTATATCTCAGGACATTTATCACGAACCAAAACCAAAATTTGCGATTGGAGTTGCTGACAGTTATAATGTAAAAACGAGTAATTCTATTGGCGCTGGAAATGGTACAGTTTCAGGTATTTATGATGAAAATGGTAAAGCAGCTTTTGCAAATTATAATAAATTCGTTTTGGATTTAATATTTAAGTATAACGGTTTTGCTTTTGTGGGAGAATACATTGATGGATCTATTCATGGAAAAGATTTATTCACAGACACTGCAGGCGCGGTTAGGCTTACACCCGAAAATGCTTCTGCGAAATATAGTGTGGGAAGCGCAATCAACGTTCAATCGTCGTATGTAACACACGATGGTTGGGCATTTGAAGGACGTTATTCATACGTTAAGCCTGAGTTTGATGTAGCAACATCTATAATTCAGACTCAACATTGGTATACGGCGGCATTTAATAAATATATGATGAATAATGCTTTGAAGTTTGGAATTAATGCGACCTATATTGACCAGAACGGAGCCGGTCAGAATAAAACAACTTGGATCAATAACCTTGCGGTACAAATTTCATTTTAAATTAATAGTTATGAAAGCACTAAAAATACTAGCGATTGCCCTATTGATGGCGGGATGCGATTCAAATATTGATTTTTCGGGTCCGTCACCAGAACCGCCTTCACCAGACGAAGGAAAAGATCTACTTATAACTGAAATTGCAACATTCATTAACACAGATGCAACCGCAGGCGGTGTTAGAAATCACTATGTGGAATTGTATAACGGTACTGGAAATACGATAGATTTGTCGAAATATGCTATTGGATATCAGGCTACAACAGACGAAAGCACGTTGACAGATTGGAGCTTTACCAGCAGTGCCAATTATTTATTATTGACAGGATCATTAGAAAAAGGAAAATGTTATGTAATTGCTTCGCCGCAGGCAAATACAACTGCCGTAAAACGTGATATCGAATGGGGGACTACAAGCAGTGCAAATGCAGATGCAAGCAAACCTTTGCAGTTAAGCGGAAATAGCGGTATTGCTCTTTTAAAAAAGGATGCAGCAGGAAAATATACTCTAAACGGGGAATCTTATAGTCTTATTGATGCTTTTGGTAGTCCAAATGTAGCGCGTGTAACTTCGGGAGGAAGCAACAGTAGCCGTAATAATTTTATGTGGACAATTGCAGGAGAAACTAAAGACACACGTAACAGAACGTTTTGGAGAAAAGGAACCGTAAAAGATCCTAACCCTGATTGGGCCACCACCAAAGGAACGTCTGCCAGCAATTCAGAATGGACTATTTCTGGAGATAGAACATGGGATTACACCAATTTAGGGCTTCGTTGAAATTAATATCTTACGTAGGCATGCCACTTAAAATCATAAAAAAAAACCGCTAAAAGCGGTTTTTTTATATCTATTCAATAATAATTTTTTGAGAGCTTTTTTGAGAGCCATTTTTTAAGGTTAGAAAATAAATGCCTTTAACAAAATTATGAATGTCTATACTCATTTTTAAATTTTCCATTTTTGAAGAAAATACCTGTCTACCCAGTACGTCAGCTATTGTGACCTCAGTATTGGCGCTTACATTTTCGAGTTCAATATTTAGCAGACTGCTTGTTGGGTTTGGGAAAACTCTCACTACAAAATCAGGGTAGTTCGCTTTGTCAACACTAAGATTTTTCTGCGTAATTTTTCTAATTCTCCTATTGGCAGTATCAGCTACATATACATTTCCAGCGGTATCGCCCGTTATTCCAAAAGGGCTTAAGAACTGCGCAGATAATGCAGGACCATCTAAATAGCCTGCTGTAGAACCTGCCAAAGTGCTTACAGTTCCTGAAGGGGTGATTTTTCGAACTAAAAAATTCCCAAGCGACTGCTCCGTTACATATAAGTTATCATTGCCATCAATACCGATCTGTTCTGGAAAAGAAAATTGCGCGCTGGCTCCAGGGCCATCTGTATATCCTTCAGTTGATCCTGCTAGAGTGCTTACTACACCTTGAGGCGTTATTTTTCTAATCCTCTGGTTGATTCTGTCAGTCACATATAAGTTACCGCTTTTGTCAATGCAGATTCCTGTAGGCTGCCAGATTTTGGCTGTAGCGCCCGGACCATCAGCAAATCCAAACGTAGAGCCTGCAAATGTACTTACTGTGCCATCAGGAGTAATTTTTCTGATTTTAAAATTATAGTTGTCTGCTACATAGAGATTCCCATTTTTATCTACACAGATTCCATTTATACCATCACTAAACTTTGCAGTGTTTCCAGGACCGTCTAAGATTCCGATGGTTGTACCCGCTACGGTAGTCACTACACCCTGTGGTGTAACTTTTCTTATTTTGTAATTCTTTGAATCTGTCACATATATATTTCCGGCAGCATCAATACAGATTCCCATTGGGGAATTAAATTTAGCGTAAGGACCCGTTGCGTCTGCATAACCATATTCAGATGATCCTGCAATAGTGCTTGTTATGCCTTCTGGTGTAATTTTTCTAATTCGGTTATTGCCGGTGTCAGCAACGTAAATATTTCCTGTAGCATCTGTGCAGACCCCGTTTACGCTTGCAAATTTTGCTATCATTCGTATTCCGTCGCTGCTTCCTACATCTGAACCTGCAAAAGTGCTGATAGTTCCCGAGGGCGTGATTTTTCTAATGATATCATTGTAGGTGTCCGCGATATAAATACTTCCGTCGGCATTTATATGAACTCCCGATGGAGCATCAAAACCAGCTTTGTCGCCTAAATCTTCAAAGCTTCTTAATCCATATCCAGCGAAAGTAGTTACTACACCTGTAGGAGAAATTTTTCTAATTCTATTATTGAACATGTCTGCCACGTATAAATTTCCGTCAGTATCAACATCAATTCCGGCTGGAGTCTTAAACATTGCGGCGCTGCCAGTTCCATCAGCAAATCCTTCACTTGAACCAGCAAGTACACTCACGCTTTCTGTCGGGGTAATTTTTTTTATTTTACATTCATAAGATGAAGTTACATATAGATTTCCGTTTTTATCAATGCATATCCCTCTAGCTGAATCAAAAACTTCTAAAGGAGCAATCGTACTGACAGTACCTGCAGGAGTAATTTTTCTTATTTTATCATTTCCATAGTCGGTAACATACAAATTTCCGCTATTGTCTATGCAGATTCCATAAGGTCGGCTAAACTTTGCTTGCGATATATTTCCATTAACGAGACCACTTGTTGATCCAGTAAAAGTACTAACCAGGCCAGATGGAGTAATTTTTCTTATTTTATGATTTTCGTGATCCGTAACATATAAATTTCCATTTTTGTCAATACAGATTCCATAAGGAGTGTCAAACTTTGCTGCTGTTCCCTGTCCATCGGCAAAACCTTGTGTTGAACCAGCCAGCGTAGTTACATAACCTTCAGGAGAAATTTTTCTAATTCTGTGGTTACGTGCGTCTACGACGTAAATATTTCCGTTAGCGTCAGAACAGATGGCTTCGGGTTTATTGAATTTAGCTTCTGGTCCTGTCCCGATTCCTTCTGAAAAAATTCCTACACTGTCGCCACCGCCTGCCAGTGTGCTGACAGTCTGTGCTTTGATTAGGAATGGAGAAGATAAAATAAATAATAAAAGTAAAGTTTGCCTCATATTTTTAGATTAGTTGATAGATCGAGATAAAAATAGTCTTTTTTTATTAAGAAATAGCGTATTTATTTTTCGCTTGTTAGATAATGCTTTAAAAGAATGGCAAAAACAAATTAAATAGGATTTAGGCATTTGATTCAAATAATATTTAAAAGAGTGGCTTTGCACGATTCCTTTTTTAACTTATCTTCGCTGTTTATACATTTCCGAAAATATTTAACTCCTTTAAAATCTAATTTGTGAAAGAAAAATATGAAGATCTACAAGACAATCAGCTTAAACGCGGATTGACTAATCGCCACATTCAGTTAATTGCCTTAGGCGGATCAATTGGAACAGGGCTTTTCCTTGG
Source organism: Flavobacterium movens (assembly GCF_039581425.1). Taxonomy (NCBI): domain Bacteria; kingdom Pseudomonadati; phylum Bacteroidota; class Flavobacteriia; order Flavobacteriales; family Flavobacteriaceae; genus Flavobacterium; species Flavobacterium movens. The sequence continues at coordinate 39,682 of NZ_JBCPXY010000009.1, read as the reverse complement.
TATTGGTCCAGCAGCTGTATTAGCAGGTCCATCTGTTATTTTAGGATATGCTATTGCTGGAATCATTGCCTTTTTTATTATGAGACAGCTTGGAGAAATGGTTGTCGAAGAGCCTGTATCTGGAAGTTTTAGCTATTTTGCCTATAAATATTGCGGTTCTTTTGCTGGTTTTGCATCTGGTTGGAATTATTGGATTTTATATATTTTAGTCAGTATGGCCGAACTTACAGCCATTGGTGTTTATGTGCAATTTTGGTGGCCAGAGATTCCGCTTTGGGCGTCGAGTTTGTTTTTCTTTCTAGTTATCAATGCTTTAAATTTTGCTTCGGTAAAAGTTTACGGAGAAACAGAATTCTGGTTTTCAATTATAAAAGTGGTTGCCATTATTGCAATGATTCTTTTTGGGACTTATTTATTGATAAGTGGGACAGGAGGAGAGCATGCTACAATTCATAATTTATATAACGATGGAGGCTTTTTTCCAAAAGGTTTCTTCGAAAAAACGGCTAATGGAAGTTTTCAAGGATTATTATCAGCAATGGCTTTAATTATGTTTTCTTTTGGAGGTTTGGAACTAATTGGAATTACCGCTGCTGAGGCCGAGAATCCTGAAAAAAATATTCCAAAAGCAACCAATCAGGTTATTTATAGAATTCTTATATTTTATGTGGGTGCTTTGGTCATTTTATTTGCTTTGTCACCTTGGCGACAAATTACCACAGACAGCAGTCCGTTTGTAATGGTTTTTCAGAATTTAAACGGAATGGAATTTGAGCTGTTTGGCAACAAAATATATTTTACGCGATTGATTGCCAATGTGTTGAATTTAATTGTGTTAACTGCTGCTTTATCCGTATACAATAGTAGTGTATACAGTAACTCACGAATGTTATTTGGTTTGGCAGATCAAGGCAGTGCTCCTAAGTTTTTAAAGAAGCTAAACAAACAATCAGTACCTGTTAACGCCATTTTAATTTCTTCATGCTTTGCAGCGATCTGTATTTTAATCAACAAAGTAATTCCAGAAGAGGCATTTAGTATTTTAATGTCTCTAGTAGTGTCTTGCTTGGTTATTAACTGGGTTATGATTTCGTATACACATCTACAATTTAGACGTACGAAAGAAAAGGAAAACACAAAAACTAAGTTTGCATCCATATTTTATCCAGTTAGCAATTACATCTGTTTTGTATTTTTATTAGGTATTTTATGTATTATGTGGATGACTAATATGAAATTATCAGTAGAATTAATTCCTATTTGGCTGGGTATTCTTTTTGTATTTTACAAAGTTTTTAAAACAAAGAATACGTAGTTTTAATCGTATTTTTATTCTAGGCATTGAAAATCAGCATTGACATGATTTTCAATGCTTTTTTTTTCACTAGTCATGATAAAACAGTTTAGTTTATTCTGGTTACTTGCAATATGTTTTTCTGGTTTAGAAAAATAACCCTATTTGATAAAACTAAAATAAATTGTACCTTTTACATAGCTTTAAATTAAATAGATTAAAATATAAATTATGATAAAGTCTATAAATCCTTATAACCAGGAAACGGTATATGAATGTGCTGAATTAGAGAGTCAAGATATTAAAAATGCAATTGATACGGCAGATCTGCAATATAAATTATGGAAAGAAGTTCCGTTTTCAGAACGTTCCATATTGATGAAAAATGCTGGTCAGGAACTGAGAAAAAATGTTCGTGAATATGCGCAGATTATAACTCTGGAAATGGGAAAACCAATTACTCAGTCAATAGCAGAAATAGAAAAATGCGCTGCTTTGTGTGATTTTTATGCGACGCATGCTTCTGAAATGCTTGCAGATAAAATAATTGAAACAGAAGCGCATAAGAGTTACGTGAGCTACGAACCAATTGGAATTGTTTTGGCTATTATGCCTTGGAATTATCCGTTCTGGCAAGTTATGCGTTTTGCTGTGCCTGCGCTTATGGCCGGAAATGTCGGAATATTGAAACATGCCAGCAATGTAATGAAGTGCGCTATGAGTATTGAAAAAGTATTCGAAAAAGCTGGTTTTCCTAAAGGTTGTTTTACTAATCTCCCAATTGGCAGCAAAAAGGTAGAAGAAATCATTAGAAATCCAAAAGTGAAGGCGGTTACACTTACCGGAAGCGAATCAGCGGGCAGGGCTGTAGCGGCCGTTGCGGGAAGCGAAATTAAAAAAACAGTGCTAGAACTGGGAGGAAGCAATGCATTGCTTGTTTTTGCAGACTGTAATCTAGAACAGACAGTAAAAACTTGTGTACAGGCACGTTTTCAGAATGCGGGGCAGAGCTGTATTGCTGGAAAGCGTTTATTGGTAGAATCATCTATTGCCGAAGAATTTACAAAAGCCTTTCTTGAAGGTGTTAGAGGTCTTCGTCACGGAGATCCTTTAAGTGAAGAAACCACAATAGGAACTATGGCTCGTGTTGATCTTGCCGAAGAACTCGAAAAACAGCTTGACCAGACACTAGAAAAAGGCGCGGTAGTTTTGCTGGGAGGCAAAAGAAATAAAGCTTATTTTGAACCTACTGTTATAGACAATGTTACTGCAGATATGTCTATTTTTAAAGAAGAAATTTTTGGTCCCGTAATCGGAATTACGACTTTTAAAAATGAAGAAGAAGCTGTCGAACTTTCAAATAGCAGTCCGTTTGGACTTGGGGTTACAATTTTTACGGAAGACTTTGAAAAAGCCGTCCGATTAGTGCCAAAATTTGATGAAGGAGCAGTATTTGTAAACGAACTCGTAAAGAGCGACCAAAGATTGCCTTTTGGAGGAACTAAAAATTCAGGATACGGACGTGAACTTTCGCAAGATGGTATTCAGGAGTTTGTAAACAAGAAAACGGTTTACATTAATAAATATAAAAATTAAAAGCCACGCTAGGTGCAATTATTTTTAACACATAGAAACATAGTTTTTTTGAAGATTAAAAAAAGGCGTTTCACTAATTTTAATGCACATATAGTTTATCTATGTGTTGAAACTTGTTTCTTTTGCTCTCTTTTTTAGACACAATAATCTATATTTCTATGTGTTAAAATATATTTTTTAAAGGGTTAGAATAATTAATTTCTTTGCATAATAACTATGAATAATACATTTTCTGCTAGCAACCAAATTAAGCTGGTATCTACTTTCTCTGAACTTGTACATACCAATTTTAAAGGAGAAATGAATGCGCTTTGCTGGCACAGAAATTTGGATGGCGATTTTAGCGAGATTGTTGCCAAGTTGTCTTTAAGCGAAAATATAACCGAAGTTTCTCCCAAAGATTTAATTGCGCTTCAACTTTCAGAAAAGGGAAATGTAGCACGAGAAATAATCTTAAACGATTTACAATTATTAGCCGATTTCGGAGCTTCGCCATCTCTCAATTTACTGAAATGTTATGAACGTGATGATGAATTTGATTTCATATCTACAGATGTTTATTCGTTTCACGTAGATCGTTCGCCTATTGCGACAGATACTTTTTTATGCACCTATCACGGAGCAGCAAGCGATATTGTTTCTAATACGCAGGCAGAACAAAAAATCTTAATTCCAGAAATTCGTGCGAAGCTAAAAGAGCTTCATGATGGAGCAGAGAATGAGTTCGAAGATTTTTTAAAGGAAAATTATTTTGATTTACATTATCAGTTGCACGAAGATGCAGAACCTATTAATCTAGGCTTAGGACATCTTTGGCGTCTGGCTGTAGATCATCCAAAACAAGAAGTATTGCCCTGTGTTCATAGAGCACCAGTAGAAAATGATGGAGAATATAGATTATTGCTGATTTGTTAAATGGGGAGTCCTCGCGAGGTAAATTTCTATGATAAAAAAAGGCATTTTAGACAAACTGATTTGCTTTAAAAGTCTTGTCTTCCAATAATGGTAATAATCTCTACGCGTTTATCTCCGTTAATTTGATAATAAATAGTATCAACTCCGCTTACACAATAACGATATCCTATTTTAATGTGATCAGCTGATGGAAATAAAAAAGGATTTTCCTCTATTTTTTCAAAACAATCATAAAACATATTAAAATAGTGGTCGGCTTGATTAATGCCAAACTTACTAACACCATAATAATAAATTCTTTTTAAATCTTCTTTGGCTTCGCTACTTAAATAATAGCTATACATTAGGCAGATCTTTTTTAAATTCGGCTAACATTTCCTGTCTAGTTTGTTTTTCTGCAAAGCCACTTTTTTCTCCCTTATCTATTTTAGCTCTTACAAACTCATAGTATTCTTCTTTTGTGCGAGCTTGCTTAATCAAATAGTTTATAGCTTCACTTTTACTGCTAAACTCTTCTGTGTCAACCTGATTTTTTAACCACTCATCATTAGGAGCAGTTAATGATATACTTTGTCGTGTCATAATAATTTAAAATTGTATTGGTGTAAATTTACACCAAAGTTTCGAAATAAAAACATAATTTAAATGAATTCGTTTTTATTTTGGGATAAATGAGACAGTATCAGCAGAATTTTCTATTGAAAATTTCAGCATCAAGTGTTTGCAAAACACTAAATGCGTATATTTGATACATGAACACACAAACTCCTTTTTCGGTATGCGGAGAATTATTGTCAGCTCCAATGCACATTTGCGGTTTTTTCGATTCGAGAGAACAGCAATATGAAGTAATCATTCCTTATATTTTGGAGGGTTTGGAGGCCAATGACAAAGTAATCAACATTCTTGAAGGAAACCGTCATGGTGAACATTGCCGTTGTCTAGCTGATAATGGAATCTCTATCGCTGAAAAACTGTCTAGCGGTCAATTGGAAGTGATGGCTTCTGAAAATTCTTATATCAAAGATGGCGAGTTCGCTGCAGATAAAATGTACAAAATGCTCGAACAAACTTTACTGTCGGCTTCAAGAGCGGGTTATGATAGTGTCAGAGCTTGCGGAGATATGGTTTGGGCGCTCAAGAACCTGCCAGGAACCGATGAACTTTTAGAATATGAAGCCAGACTGAATCTGCTGACTCCACAACATTCAGTTTCATTAATTTGCATGTACGATATAAGTAGTTTCAGCTCAAATACGCTTACAGATATATTACTTACACATCCTTATGTAATCAAAGACGGAAAGATCAGCAAAAACCCGCATTATGTAGAACCTTTAGAATTGCTTTCTAGTCTTTCTTCTCGATCTAGTGCGCTTAAATCCTAAATCATATTTTCTTTTTCCGTTAGGCTAATTTATCGGTCAGTTAAAAATTATGTCAAATATCTCGATGATGGCAGTTTTAAGTCTAAATAAGGTTTAAATCCTACAAAAATATTCTTAAATATAACAGAATGGAGAGTTTTTGTTATATTTATGCAAACAAGCTGATTATGAGTATGTAGTAGTTTAATTGTTAAAGAAAAAACGAAATTCAGGGCTGATAAAAAAAAGTTAAAAACATTCTTTATTTTAAAGTGGCACAATTCGTGCCTGCAAAAAAATCATAAATAATCAGAACGCTTAATCGGTGTTCTAAAAAAATTAAAATAAATGAAAAGATTTAAATGTATGTATGTTTTTGTTGTAGTGTTATTATCAACATTTACATATGGTCAGGAAAGTTTAAAAATGTTTGTAAAAGAAAGTAAAGTGCCATGTACGGGTGTTGGCCCAATGGAATGTCTACAGGTAAAGTATGACAACGACAAAGAATGGCAGCTTTTTTATAATCATATTGAAGGTTTTAATTTTGAAAAAGGAAACCGATATGAAATACTGGTTACGAAAACTAAAAGACCAGAACCTATTCCGGCTGATGCTTCTGCATACGAATATAAATTGAAAAGCATAATTTCTAAAACTCCTGTAACTAAGGAAAAAGGAATTTATAATACCAAAATGATTTTAACCCAATTAAACGGAAAAAAGATAAACAGCGGAAAAGCATTTATCATCATTAACGATGAAACGGGCACAATAAGCGGTAAAAACGGATGTAATAATTTCAACGTAAAATACACGAAGCTTTCTTCAAAAAATCAAATTAAGACCAATTCTCCAATGGGAACTTTAATGGCTTGTGATAGTGAAAGCATGAAATTGGAACAAGATTTTAGCGCTGCGATCACCAATAAAAAGTTTAAAATTGTAAAGAAAAACAATAAAGTACAGTTTAAAAATACTAAGAACAAAGTGGTTATGGAATTTTCTATTCCAACTCAAAATGAACTGTGGAGTTTTATTGCAAAAAACAATTGGAAACTAATCGCACTAGAAAATGTTGGACAAGATTACGGAAAAGCTTCTATTAAGTTTAACCCAACAGAAAAGAAAGTGAGCGGAAATTCAGGTTGCAACAACTTCTCTGGAACTTATGAAACCAACGGTGATACTATTTCTTTCGATAAAGTAGCGTCTACAAGAATGGCGTGTATTGATGAAGAAGTAAATAAAACAGAGCAAAAAATGTTGTCTTATTTAAACAATAAAGATTTACGCTTTGATGTAGCAGAGCAAACGCTTAATTTTTATCTAAACGATAGATTGGTCATGATGTTTGGCATTACAAAATAAATTCAGTTTTTATAAGTCATCTTTAAATGGATGATATTTATAAAGAATGATTAGAAAACCAGTGAAGTTGATTCACTGGTTTTTTTATGGGTAAATCTCTAATTACGGAAAACCGTATATTTTTTTGAAAAGCTTTCTTTAGGTTTGTCTTAAATAAAACGGTTTATTATGATTAAAATAATATTTGCTTTTGCACTTTTCTTTTTTACAACATTAACCTCGAGTGCACAGAACAATAAGCTGATGGCAAGCTGTTGCGATGCAAAACCTAAAGAAGAAGGCAGATGTACTGGCAGTGCGTACTGCAGTGCCTGTTCGAATTGCAGTAGGTGTGCACATTGTTCCAATGGTGGGAGTTGCGGTGTATGTTCTTCATATTCGCGGCCTGTCAGATATACGGCATCACCTAAAGCTACAAAGAGCAGGAATGTAAATTCGTCAGCAAAATCTGCAGCAGTTTCTTTTACTTCCGAGACGTCTGTTAAATCCAAAACAAAGAAGGAATCTGTGATAAAAAAAGGTGTAATTGCCTATAGTCCTGAAGATATGCTGGCTGTAAATGTTGAAACCCTTAAATTGCGCAAAGGGCCTGGAAATGAATATGAAGTAATAGAAAACCTTAAAAGATATGATATCTTAATGGTTATTGCTATTGATGGGGAATGGCTGCAGGTGAAGGTGATTCAATCGGGTAATTTTGGATATGTGAATGCGAAATATGTATATAAGATATAGAGGAAATATTTAGCCAAATCCCAAAATGTATTTAATTTAACGTAATAAACATTAAAAAGAATAATTAAAATGAGTAGAAAAGGAAGAGAATTTGAGATTGAGTATGAAAAATATTATAGAATACTTGATCCTTCAATCTATAAAGTTGAATCTCCTAGTTTTTTAATAGACAAAATTACAGGAAGTAAAAGAGAGGTTGATATATTAATTAGCTTTAAGGATGAAGAAAATATTGAAAGAAAGATTTCCATTGAATGTAGAGATCGACCGACTACGGTGCAAGATGTCACTTGGATTGAGCAACTTGCAACAAAAAAAAATGATTTAGGAATAGATATTACAATAGCGTCAACAACAAATTCATTTACTAAACCTGCGATTTTGAAAGCGCAAGCTTATGGAATTGTTGTTCAGGAATCTACTAAAATAGATGAAAACTTTATAAAAAAGTTAACTCAAGTTCATTATTATACTGTTTCATTTTTAAAAGTAAAGGCCATTGATTTGGTTTTTTTTGATGATTCAAGTTTAATGATACAAAAAAATGATATAAAACTCAGTACCACCCAAGAGGAAAAAGACTCTATTGAAGAATATATTAATGAGTCATTTATGTGGTCTAACGTTATAAATACAAATTACCAAAAAATATATAGTTTCACTGACACAGGTATTGGTTGTTTCACGAATAGGCATAAAATTGACATTGCTACAAATCATAAAACTGAAAAAAGCATATTTAAATCCAAGACTATAACGAAAATTAATCTTGAATTGGAGATAAATGCTGTTAATATTAGCATACCTTTACTTGGAGGTTTAATAATTAATGACCCTATTTCAAGTTCTTTACATGGGTATAGAAAAGAATTTAAAAATTTAGATTTTGAGATTGAAGAAGTTAATTCAAGTGATCAAAATTTATTCAAACTAAAAATAGATTATAAAAGTGTAATTAATGAAAATTTAAAACTAGTTTCCATTTTATCTCCCCAAAATATAGAAAATCTTATGTTGAAAGCAGGAACAGAGATACAAATGATTATGGATAATTTTAATGGGGATTATTTCTTTGGAAAAGTGATTTTTAAAGAAATCTGGAAATAAACAATTACATATGATATTGAATTATTTTCAATAAAAAAGAGACCCAAAAAAGTCTCTTTCTAAAATTATATATTTCTATAAACAATTACTTCCCAATCAATTTCTCAAGCCTCACCATCATTTCATCTTTCTCTTTCAACATTCTTTCATACAAAGCAATTTTTTCTTCGTGAAGTCTTAGCACTTGCTCTACAGGATTAAAAATAGGATTATCATTTTTCTGATATCCAATACCATTGTCACCAAAAGTATTTGCAATAACATTTACCGCTTGTTCTTCATCAAAATTCTGAAAAGCTTCAACAGGAATTTTCAATACCGCTGAAATTTGTTTCAGTAGGTTTTCTTCAATTACATCTTTTTGCTCGAGCATAGAAATTTTCTTTTGGTTCCAGTCTTCGCCCAGATCATAAGCCAAAGCTTCCTGCTTTATGTTAAGCATTTCTCTAAAACGTTTTACGTTTCTTCCCTGATGTATTTTCTGTTCCATAATGAGTATCAATTTTCTAAAGGTTCAAGATAAATCTGTCTAGATTAAAAATCCTAAGTTTCAAAGATAGAAAAATATACGGTAAAATCGAATCTATTTTTGTAAGATAATATATCTGTTTTTAGAATAGATTATCCTTTAGAAAGAACAGAATTTCGCTTTAGAATTTTAAACTATAAGCCATGAAAAAGAATAAAACAACCTTCGAAACTAGCTTTTGGACAGGATATACGGCAGAAAATCCGTTTAAGGCAATCGATGCTTTTTTTACTTTTGCAGACCTCGATTATTACAAACAGAGTTTAAGCGAAGCGGTATTATACTGTTATAAAACAAAAGTCTGCAAAGAAGACAATCCTTCAGATGTTTTTGTTTTGTATACGGTTATCAAATCTTTCCTCAAAATTTGCTGCTGTCTGAAAGAGAAAAGCAAGAAATGGAAAGTTGCAGCTTCTTTGCGATCTGAAACGGTTTTTCATCTTTCATCCCTCACAAAAGAAGAGTACGAGAATCCCTTTATAGTATTTCAAAAAGCATTCGAAGAAAGAACGCCAGAAGAATTTGAATCCTTTCTATATCAAATTCTAGAACTTTCATTGTCTCCGCATGTCGCAGATTCTGACCCTGATTTAACGACACCTTATATTTATGTCATAAAAATGCTCGATGCGGCAGAATTAATAAGAGAAAGGGGAGTCGAGAAAATCAAGAAAACAAAACAGATTGGCTCTTTGGCAGAATAAAATATCTTTTATCTAACTCTAAGATAAAAGAAGCTAAATAAATGTCTTCCGTTTTTCTGTTCTGCAAACTATAAAAAGCTGTTAACAGCACTTTTATTTCTAAATAACACACATAATTTTCCAGAAATTTCATAAAATATGGTTTCATTTTATAATATGAAACATAATTGAGCTGGCATTTTAGCAGAGAATCGTTTTTGTAAGATAACTTTGGGTATAAATAAGCCATTGATGCAGACTCTAGTTTCAATTAAGCTAACTGGCTTGAAAATAGTAACTCCCATTATTACAAACTAAAATTTTAAATTATGAAAAAGTATCATTTATTAGGTTTCTTTTTTTTCCTTTCACTGGCAATGTCAGCGCAAAGCAGTCAGTCATTTTTGCTTAATCTGTACGGAGGATATACTTTTTCCGACAGAGTAGATTTTGATTCTTCTTACGCCAAGGTAGAAGATGGTTTTGAGTACGGAATAGGTTTGGAATATTTTATAATGGATAATGCTTCGATCGAGTTAAAGTATAACAGGCTAGATACACACATGCCTTTGTATACGAAAGTTGGAATAACGAATGGTGCCAACACTATTCCGCCTGGAACTCAGCTTAATGCTGGAGACGATAAAGGTGCAATCAACTACATATTGGCAGATTACACGTATTATTTTGGCTCAAGCTCTCAAAAAGCGCTTCCATTTCTTGGTGCTGGTTTAGGAGTTTCAATTCTTGAAACGCCAAGAAGCGGCAACGGAACGTATTTTGCTTGGGAGATTAAAGCTGGTGTGAAAGTAAAAACAGATTCGCCATTGTCTATTAATCTTCATGCTTATTTGCAGTCTATGTCGGCAGCTGTTGGATATGATTATTATTGGGACTACTATTGGGGACCAGTGGCAGTTACTGATTATGCATCAACATTTCAGTTCGGACTTGGTGCTTCGTTAAGCTATGATTTTAGCAAAAAATAATCTAGAAATTAATCTCTTATAGAAGTCTTAGAAGTTTCGAAGGTTCTTTAAATTACATTAATTATTTATCGTTATAAATGAAGACAGATATTTTGGTATCTGTCTTTTTTTTGATTTTAGAATTGTACATTTTTAGTGTGTGGTTCTAGATTCGCGAACTGATATATTAAAATTTGAAAAAGCATTTTGATTATTTGCACTGCCATATTGCCAGACTTTTTGGAAACATTTGATAGTGCTTTTATTAACTTATTTTATGATGCTTGTAACTAGAAAATTAGAGCCAAAACCTTATTCAGGTTTTATTCAACATTCGTTTATAACTTGCCTTACTTTTTTCAAGTTAGATAAACAAAGTTTAATAAACATAAAATGGTTACAAGTTTAATAATAATATTTATCTGCAGTTTTTTGGCATTTGCTATAAGTGCAATCTGTGGAGGCGGAGCAGGGCTTATGCTCATTCCAATTCTTGGTGCGCTATTGCCAATGAATCAGGTTCCTGCAGCTCTTTCAATAGGAACGTTTACAAGTTCTGCTTCGAGAATTATTCTTTTTAAGAAAAATATCTGCTGGCATATTGTCAAATATTTTGTTCCCGCAGCAATACCCGCAGTTTGGTTAGGAGCGTGGTTGCTTAAATTTTTAAATCCATTATATTTAGAAATCGCAATGGGACTTTTCCTGATAAGCAATCTTCCGTTTATTTTTAAAAAGCCTGCGGAAATAAATGCAGGAGAAAAGACAGCAAATTGGCTTTTATGCCTTATCGGATTCTCAGCAGGATTTCTTTCAGGTCTTACCGGAGTTGTTGGACTTCTTTTTAATAAATTTTATCTGCGCTATGGATTATCAAAAGAGGAGATAGTTGCTACGAGAGCGGCCAACGAAATTATTCTTCATTTAATTAAAATAGTTCTGTACACACTTTTTGGATTGATATCAATGAAAGTCATTTCGATAGGAGTTGTAGTTGCCGTTGCAGCTATACTTTCATCTTTGTCTATGAAGTGGGTTTTGCCAAAATTAAGCGAGTTTGTTTTCAAAAAAATCGGCTATTATGCAATGGTACTTTCTGGATTTGTAATTCTAGGAAAAACAACATCAACTTTGGCAATGGAAAAAGGAGGGAACTTTACCGCAACTTCCATGTCAAAAGGAATTGAAGCAAAGTTAAAATGGCAAAATGCACGTTTTGCAATGGAATTTACTTATGACGAAGGTTTTGAGTTTGAACAAATAATTCCGATGAAGGATTTGACTGCTGAACAGCAATCATTGGTAAAAAGCATAAGCAACAATGCAGATAAAATAATTATTGAAGCTGTATATGCAATAAATAAAACATCTTATGAAGCTTATTATTTTAAAAACAATAAACTGATTCATAAGATTGATTTTAAGTGAATTAAAAATCGTTGTCAGATTTTACTTCGAATCTTTTTTATTTTTTCTAGCTTTTAATCTTCTGATTTCTGCTTTCAATTCTTTGTTTTCTTTTTTAAGGCTTTCAATCTGTTCAAGGAGATCAGGAGGAATAATCGTATTTGTTTTTTTCAGATTTCCAGAGAGCATGCTGTTTCGGGAACTGTTTTCGTATATTTCATATTTGTCAACGCCTAAAACTTCAGCTATTTTGTCCCATTCTGCAGCAGTAATGCTAGTAAGTCCTCTTTCTTTGCGGCTGTAAGTAGGCTGAGTCATGTTGACTTTTACGGCCATCAAATCCTGATTTATTTCCCGTTTCAGGCGCATTTCGATAAGTTTTACTTTTTTCAAGGCTATTTAATTTTCAGAAGAATTATTGTTTGAAGTGTTTCCAAATATGAAAGCCAATTTTGAATTAATTCTGAATTTTTCGCTTTTTAATACATTTTAGAAAATAAAAGAGCAATGAAAATCTTCAAGATATATTCAGATTTGAGTTTTTATTTTGCTGAAATAAATTTTCTCTATGCGCTATTTTATCTTATGTCTGCTTTATATTCTGCCTTTTGCGGCGGTTGCACAATCTTCTAATGCGAAAGCAAAAATCACTGGAAAGGTGATCGATTCTGAAACAAAAGTTCCTATAGAAATGGCTATTGTAAGTGTGTTTCGCACTGGAGAAAGCAAACCTTTTAATGGCCAGACAACCGACCAGAACGGAATGTTTTCAATAGATAATCTTCAAACGGGCGAATATCGCATTACCATCGATTTTATCAGTTATAAAGAAATCGTGTACAATGCTGTAAAAGTAAATACTTCGGGAAATTCAATTAATCTAGGAAATATTCAATTGGTTCCTTCATCAAATCAATTAGATGAAGTAAAAATTGTTTCAAAAACGCAGACCGTTCAAAACAAAATTGATAAAATGGTTTATAACGCTGCTAATGACCTTAATAGTCAGGGTGGTGTTGCTACTGATGTTCTAAAGAATGTTCCAATGATAAGTGTTGATATTGACGGAAATGTGGAGTTGCAAGGAAATCCAAACATCCGTTTTTTAATAAACGGGAAACCTTCGAGCATATTTGGAGCCAGCGTTTCAGATGCACTGCAATCTATACCAGCAAGTCAGATCAAAAGTATTGAAGTTATTACCAGTCCAGGCGCTAAATATGATGCAGCTGGAACTGGAGGTATTATAAATATTGTTTTAAAAGAAAGTAAAGTTCAAGGAATTAACAGCAGTATAAACTTATCGGCAGGAACAAGATTAGAGAATGGTTCTTTTAATCTAAATGCACGAAAAGGAAATTTTGGCGTAGGTGTATATTTTAGCGGAAATAAGCAATTGACAACGAAAACAAAAAGCTCAAGCGACCGTATTTCTTACAATGCAACTAGAGACAGTATAAACAGATTGTATCAAAATGGCACAAGTCCTTTTACCAGAAGCGGTTATCAAACGGGGATAAATGCAAATTGGAGCATAACACCAAAAGACGAATTAACGGCTACTTTGGGATATAATCATTTTGAGAATAATTCATCTGGAATCACATTGCAAGACCAAACTTCTTCTTTGGCTGACGGTACTGTTTTGTCTGAAATTATGAGCGAAAGAAATTCTGTAAGTAATTTTAAAAATAATGCAATCGATTGGAGTTTAGGATATAAAAAGACTTTTGATAGAGAAGATCAAGAATTGAATTTTCTGGTAACGTCAAGTTATGGCAAAAGCACAAATGATGCGTCGCAGGAAACCGATTATAGAGACAATGTAAACCCGACTTCAGGACTTAGAAGTTATAATCCAGGAAACGATCATCAAGTAGAACTTTCTCTAGATTTTGTTAGACCAATTTCTAAGGGATTTGTCTTTGAAATGGGATCAAAAGTATCTTTAGAAAACATCAACAGTAATGTCATTACAGATACTCTTGCATTAGATGGTTCTTATATAAATAATCAGGGGCAAACTTATGGATTTCAGTACAAACGAAATATTTATGCAGCGTATGCATCTACATCTTTTTCATTGTTTAAAAACTTTTTAGAAGGAAGAGCGGGTCTTCGATATGAACGCACCAATACAACTGCCGATTTCGTTGGAGTAAGTATTCCTGATTACAATACTTTTGCTCCATCTTTTACTGTTCAGCATAAATTCAACGAAAATGAGTCTGTCAAATTTTCTTATAGCTATCGAATAGAACGTCCTGATTACGAAGAATTAAATCCGTTTTTTAATATCAGCGATCCGCATAACATTAGTACAGGAAATCCATTTTTGAAGCCAGAAATTGGGAATCGTTTTGAACTAGGCTACAGTAAAAATTTTACTAATAATGCCAATATTTATTTCTCTGGTTATTACCGACGAAATACCGATGATATCCAGAGCTTTTCTACCTATCATTCTGTGCTGAATGTCAACGGAACAGATTATACAGATGTAACGCTAACACAGCGTTACAATATTGGAACTCAAACCGATATTGGAGCAAGCTTATTTGGATCTATTAAAATTGATGAAAAGCTAAATATAAGATCTACAATTGAATTTGGAGACCGTACAACAACCAATCCTTCTTTGCCTACTGTGAGCGGCTTTAATTACAGAGCAAATTTGAATTTGAGCTATCAGTTTGCACCTTCTTTTACCGGAGAGATTTTTGGAAATTACCGCTCTTCTCAGAAAAATATTCAAGGAAATCGACCAGCTTCATTCTTTTATAATCTGGCTCTAAGAAAGCAGTTTCTGCAAAAATCTGCAAGTATCGGATTAACAATGGCGAATCCTTTTAATAAATATATGAGCCAAAGATCGACTAAATATGGTGCGAGTTTTAATCAGGTGAATATAAAAGAAATTCCTGTTCAGTCTTTTGGAATTTCGTTTAGCTATAAATTCGGAAAATTAGAATTTAAGAAAGGAGAAGGCGATAATCACAATGAACCTCAACAGCCAACCATTTAATTTATTGTATTGCTTAATGCAATATTAAGAATCGCAGGAGATTAATTCAGAATTAATTCAGAATTAATTCAGGATTACTAAAGAGTTTTGCATTGAAATTAAATGGTTTATTATGAGTTGTTTATTGCTGCAGCTAATTCGGATTTATTTGGGTTATGTGCTGTTTAAAGTTGCGATAGTTTTTAGAAATAAAACTTCAATAGTTTGATAGCCAGTTTAATTTCGATTTCTAATTTCTCTTAAAATGCGAAAATTTTTTTTATTATTTCTTTTGAGTATAACGGTTACAAATGCACAAAAGACTGTTTCTGATTCTATAGCGGTAAAGGATACTGATACCGTCCATAATTTAAAATTTAATTATAAGCAGCTTATCATACCCACCGTGCTTATCGGTTATGGATTTATCGGACTTGAAAGCGATCAGCTTAAGGGTTTTAATGCAGAAATTAAAGAAGAGGTAAACGAACATATTGATAATAAAATCACTATCGATGATTTTTCGCAATATGTACCTGCTGCATCTGTGTACGCTCTAAATGCGATGGGCATAAAAGGGAAAAACAACCTGAAAGACCGATCTATAATTTTGGCTACATCGTATCTGATGATGAGCACTACGGTTTTTGCTTTAAAAAGTATTACGAAAGTAGAAAGACCAGATGGTTCTGCCAATAATTCTTTTCCTTCAGGACATACTGCAAATGCTTTTGCTGGAGCTGAATTTCTCTGGCAGGAATATAAAGATCAATCTATTTGGTACGGAATAAGCGGTTATATAGTTGCGACAGGAACGGGACTTTTTAGAATGTACAATAACAGACATTGGCTTACCGATGTTGCGGCAGGAGCGGGAATTGGAATATTAAGCACCAAAGCGGCATACTGGCTGTTTCCGTATGTAAAAAACACTTTTTTTCCTTCCAAAGAAAACAAAGTAACCTCGATGATTGCTCCTTTTTATAATGGCAAGCAAATGGGCGCTGGAATGGTTGTACAGTTTTAAGGTACATCGCAAGTAATTTGAATTTAACGTAAGTATTTAAATACCACAAAGCTGATTTAAGCTTTAAATCTTTCTGTATAAATGAAAATACCTAAAAAAGTGAATGCTTTTCGAAGAACTGCAATGCGTTTTTTGACTAAAAACATTGGTTCTTCCCCTAAGTTTTCTGATAAATTTATTCAAGATCCGAAAGCGGTAAAAAGAATTTTAATCTGTCGACCGAACGCACGACTCGGGAACTTGCTGCTTATTACTCCCTTAGTTAAGGAAATCAATTCTATTTTTCCTGATGCGCAAATTGATTTTTTTGTCAAAGGAGGATTAATGCCATTGATTTTAAATAATTATAGCCAAACAGGAGAAGTGATTGTTTTGCCTAAAAAACCTTTCAGAAATCTTTTAATTTATCTAAAAGTTTGGCTTAAAATTGAACGTAAAACCTATGATATAGCCATAAATGTAGATAAAGATTCCTCATCGGGAAGACTTGCTGTGGAACGCTCTAAAGCCACTTTTAAATTTTTTGGAGATGATCTCGATGAGAATGTTTTAAGACCAGATGATTATGAACATATTGCAAAATATCCAGTATACAATTTTAGAGCATTTTTAAAAAGTATTGGTTTAGAGCGTACTGAAAATCCAGTCTCAGAAACAGATCTTAAATTAAGCGCTCAAGAACTTGTTCAAGGCAGAAAAATCCTTTTGGATAAATTTGATAATAATAAAAAGACAGTTGCTTTTTTTACTTATGCTACAGGAAATAAATGTTTTTCGGAATTTTGGTGGGAGGATTTCTATGAGCTTTTAAAAGCAAAATACGAACGAGACTATAATCTACTTGAAATTTTACCTGTAGAGAATGTATCTCAGATTCAGTTTAAAGCAGCCAGTTTTTATAGCAAAGACATTCGTGAAATAGGTTCTGTACTGGCCAATGTCGCTTTGTTTATTGGGGCTGATAGTGGTATAATGCATCTGGCAAATGCATCGCATACCAGCACGCTGGGATTGTTCTCTGTTTCTAATCTTAAAAAATACGAACCTTATGGATTTGGTTCAATCGGAATTGATACCAATGCTATTGTAAATAAAAACCAATACATTTTGGTAATGGACGAAATTTTGCTTGACAGAGAAGTGGTCATTTAAAAATAAAACTCCAAATAAGATTACTGATAAAGAAACTTATTTGGAGTTGAAAATCGTTTTCAAGGAAATTAAACCAAGACTTCAATGCTTTTCGGTAGAATACTAACTTGGATAATATTGGTTTTTAAGTTCTGAAATTCCCCATCGATTTGTGCGTCTATAAAAATTTTATGAGGCATTTCTATATGTACCTCTCGTACTAGTGCATGCTGTGCTTTTTTAAACTTCTCGATTGAATTTTTCAGTACATTAAGACCAAGCAGCAATTTTTCTAAAAATGTAAGTTCAGGAATAATAACCATATCGAGAACACCATCACTAAGACTTGCTTTTGGAGTAAGGCTCATATTGTATCCCATTTCGTTAGAATTGGAAATAAAGAGCATAAAAGGATTTACTTCGTGTTTTTTTCCGTCAGAAGAAACAACGGTATATTGTGGTTTAAACTGAAAACTTGAAGAAAGCGCCGCTTTAATATACGAAGATAAGGTTCTGTTTCCCGAATGTTCGTATTTCTTTATAATCATAGCATCAATACCAATTCCCATATTACTGAAAAAATAGTATTGATTTATTTTTCCAACATCAATAGAAACTGTATTTCCTTTTTTAATAATTTCCACGGCCTTATCAAAATTTCGCGGAATATTTAAATTTGAGGCTAATCCATTTCCTGATCCGACGGGAACTATTCCCAGTTTAATATTAGAGCCAATAAGAGCTGATGCTACTTCGTTTATAGTGCCGTCTCCACCGCATGCAACAATATAATGCGGATTGTTTGCAACGGCTGTTTTTGCCAACTCAATAGCGTGTTTTTTTTGTTTCGTATAATCGATCTCAATTTGGTACTCTTCCTTTGGGAATTGACTCAAAAGGTAAGAAGTGGTGATATTATGCTTTCCACTTCCAGAAATTGGATTGATTATAAAATGTATGTAGATCATTATTATTTTAAAAGTTTATTTGTAAAAAGGTAATCTGCAGTCTGATACCAAGCTATAGTTTCTTCTAGGAAAGACTTGTCCATAGGTAAGGATTTAAGACTGTTATCTTGCTTGTTCCAAGTATAAAAAGCCTGTTTTTTCTGGTCTGACAAAATCATCACTTTTTCTTTTTTCATCAATACCAATTTTCGGTAGGTTCCCATTAATGCTCGTTCTTCAAATTTAGGATCCAACACATTATTTCCGAAAAAATCAGATTCATAGTTCCATCTGAAAATAGAAAACAAGGTAGGCCAAAGATCAATTTGAGAACACTGTTTGTCTATTTTTTGATTGTATTCTTCAGGCAGGTTTGCAATAAATGCTGGAATATGATAATTGGCTACATCAATTTCATCTTTTCCCGCACTGCTAGCACAATGATCTGCAATAATAACAAAGATAGTGTTTTTAAACCAAGGCTTTAGGCTAGCTTTTTTAAAGAGTTCTCGTAAAGCAAAATCAGTATATTTTACAGCACCTTCTCGGCTAGTTCCTGAGGGAATATCAATTTTTCCTTCAGGATAAGTATAAGGTCTATGATTGGAAGTAGTCATAACGAAATTGAAGAAAGGCTTTTTGTTTTTATACTGCTCATCGGCTGTTTTGAGCATTTTATTAAAAATATCTTCATCACAAATTCCCCACGCATTCTCAAAAGTTACCTCATTGTCATTTATATTATGTCTTACGGTTTTAATTTTATCACTCAATACACTGCCACGTCCTCGGTCGTAAATGGTAAAGCCATTTCCGCCAAAATAAGCATTCATATTATCAAAATAACCGTCGCCTCCGTAAAAGAAATTACAATCATATGCTTTAGATTTAAAAACACTGCAAACCGTAAAAAGATTTTGATTTTCGGGTCTTTTTACGATAGATTGTCCAGGTGTCGGAGGAATGCATAATGTAACAGCTTCCATACCGCGAACTGTTCTAGTGCCTGTTGCATAAAGATTATTAAAAAATATACTTTTTTGAGCCAGACTGTCCATAAAAGGAGTAATGTTTTCCTTGTTTCCAAATTCCTTCAAAAAGCTTCCGCTAAGACTTTCGACAAGAACAAAAACCACATTTTTTCTTGAAGACGATGGCATACTGTCGGTTATAGTTCTGTGGATAGAATATCCCATTGAATTATAACGTGCATTTGGAGTTTTAAGTTTTTCTTTAATTATCGCAAAAGCTTCATCATTATCGATAGAAGTATAGAAATCAACATACTTCATTTGATTGTTGCGAAAAGCGGCAAAAAAAGAATAAATTCCTGATTTTGAAATTTCAGAATTATAGCGGTTATCAGACCATTCGGCTTGATAATTATGAACAAAAAAGCCAAAAAACAAACTCACCGCAATAGTGCAACCCAAGACCAACAATCTAATCTTGGCATTTGCTTTTGCTGTAAAAGTTGTAGTGAAGGCTTGTCTTTTGTAAAAAATAAAAATAAAAGCAATCGTGAGAAGCAGCACACCGCCAACCAGTAATGGAAGAGGGTAGGACTGCTCAATATTGGCTACCACTTCGTGTGTGTAAATTAGATAATCAACCGCGATAAAATTGAACCTAGTTTTAAACTCATCCCAGAAAGTAAGTTCTGCAAAAAAGGTAAAAACAAGAATAAAAATGGTTAATGTGGTAAAAAAATAAACCAAAATTCGATCCAGATAAGAACCAATCCATTTATTGGGCATAATCGTATAATATAAAACTGCTGTCAGCGACACAAAAGAGATGGTTCCTATATCAAAGAAAAAACCGGTGAGCAGTGTTCTTATAAAATTGATGATGCTCCAAGAAACCTCATCATATTGCCAAATGAAAAAAGTAATTCTAAGAATTTGAGATAGAATTAAGAACCAGATTATGAAATGAACTAATACAGCATATCTGCCAGAACGAAAAGATAATTTACCCATAACATTAAAAAAAGTGAGGCAAATTTTACAACTCAATTCTGAATTAAATCTGAATTTTGGTTTTATTAGTGAATATTAAAATTTATAACTGTAACCGAATCGAACAACTTGTGTTTCGTAATAATCTTTACTATTATAGCTAAAACCTTCGCCCTGAACTGTTTTTTGTATTACCAGAGTATTAAAAATATCTGTAGCATTTAAAAATACTTCTCCTTTACCTTTCTGTACTGTTTTTTTAAGTCCAAGATCAACAGAGAATCTCGAGCCAATTTTTCCCTGCGGAATAATATCTGGAGCAAGATAAAGTGTAGAAATTTGACCTTTCAATGTTTTGCCTAATTGCAAAGTATTGTTCCATTTTAAATTTCCTGAAACCACCTGCTGACGGTCTCCATGATAAATACTTGGAATAGGATAAAGATTCGTAACGGTAAAGGCGTCAATTGTGTTTTGATAAAGGTTTCCGTTAATGTTAAAAGAATACCAAGATGTTACTTCTTGAGAATATACAGCTTCAATTCCGACTGAAGAACTTTTATCGGCATTTTGAAACACATTGTATATCAAAGTACTTCCAGGAACAGTAGTTGCAATTCGGGAAATAGTTCCATTTATAATTCTGTAGTAAACAGAAGAGGTGAAGTAGCCTTTTGGCATTGTTTTTTTGTACCCAACCTCAAAAGCACTTGTAAACTGCGGACGCAAAGCAGGATTACCAACTTTTATAATTTCGGCATCATCATACTTTGGAAAAATACGAATATCTACTTCTGCAGGTCTGTCTACTCTGCGATTATAAAAGGCAGTAATTTTATTTTCATCATTTATTTTATATCCAAAACGAACATTAGGAAATGGTTCTGTATAATTATAACCGTCACTTTTATAGGTAGGATGATCAGGATTAACATCGTACTGTAGATCGACATATTCAAGACGAAGTCCGATTTCTGCCTCAATTTTGCTCGTTTCGTAAATATAATTAGAATATAGAGCAGGAATAATTTCTTTATAATTGGCCCAACCGCCAGCATTGGCATCAATCGGGGAGTTTTCTCCTGGAAAGAATTGCATATTGGTTGGAATTTCTCGGTTTCTAAATTTAAAACCCGCTTCAAACCTTCCGTATTTTAATGGTTTGATATAGTCAAGATTAATATCGATAACCTTTTCATCCGAAAGAAGCTTAAAAGAATCCTGTCCAACAGAAGAAGGAAGAGTATTGGTAAAGAAATATTTCTCATCTTCCTGATGATAAGTATAGTTGATTCCTGCATTTAATTTATGTCCAGGCTGTTTAAATTTATGTTCGTAAGATGCGCTGGCCATTACGGTTGTTTTAAGTTCATCTTCTAAAAATGACCACAGGCGAAGTCGTTGCGAATAATCTTGATTGAAGAATGGTTCATCTCCATTGTCAATGATTTTTTCACTTCCAAAAAGCCCAGAAAATGAAAAACTATTATGTTCGTTATAATTCCAATCCAGTCCTGTTTTGAGCGTAGTAAAATGTGTGTTGCGATTTCTGACCGTCTGCTGATTAATAACGCTGCCGTCATCATAAGTTCTGGTTACAAATTCGTTTTTATTTAGGGTTTCTGTGTAAAGATAATCGGCTTGTAGATAAGCATTAATTTTCTCTTTTCGGTAGTTAAGTGAGAGTGAAGGATTTATTTTTGGAGTAACCTGATACTGCGGACGAATTGTTGGCAGATTGGCTTTTCGTTCCCATAGGGCGCCATATCCAGAACTTATTCCAACTTTACCATTGAATCCTTCTTGTTTGTTTTTTTTATAAATGATATTTATAATACCTGCATTTCCGTTGGCATCAAATTTAGCAGAAGGATTGTTTATGATCTCAATTCTTTCAATAGCAGAAGCCGGAATATTATCAAGACCCGATTGGTTTCCAAAACCTGTAAGCGCAGTCTGTTTTCCGTCAATAAGAACCATTACTTTGTCATTGCCGCGCAGCTGCACTTTTCCATCATGAAGCGTTACGCCCGGGAGACTTTGCATGGATTGCAGTACAGATCCTCCGCTTTGGGTAATATTATCTGCTACCGAGAATACTTTTTTATCCATTTTATTGCTCACTTCAGAAGTTTTTGAAGTAACTACAACTTCAGATAAAGCATTAATATCTTCTTCAAGATCGATACTATTTAAATCTAAAAAATCAGAAAGAGTTCCAACAAAAAGTTTTTGAGATTTGCCTTTATAGCCTGTTGAACTGATTTCGAGGGTGTAATTTCCAGAAGGAACTCCAGGGACATTAAAACGTCCTTCTTCATTGGTAACGGTGCCAGCAACTATTTTTTGGTCTTTGGTGTTTTTTAATGCTACGTTGACATAAGGAATTGCTGTTTTTAAATTTTTATCTTTAATTATTCCTGAGATGGTTGCAGTTGAGTTCTGCGCTGTAACATTATAAATTTTCGCTATAAGTAGCGACAGTACTAAGAATATTTTTAATTTCATTGGTGTGGTTTTAATCTGCAATACTTTTAATGTAGGCTCCTTGTTTGTCAAAAATTAAATCGATTGACGACACTTGTGCTTCGAAGGTAATCGTACCATGACTATCAGTTATTTGGGCAGCTTCTTTGATTTTTTTGTGTTTGTAGTTTTTTTCGATGTATGCGAGAGCTTTGGCAGGAAGTTTTTTAACGCTGATTTCTTCTTCCGTTTCCAATATGTTTCCATTAGCATCTAGAAGCACGGCGCGTTCTGTACTACCAGTTTTGAAATTGGCTTCATAGTTACCTTTTTCCTTTTCCCATTTTACATCAGGCTGATTAGGATAGGATTTTAGAAAAGTTGATTTTACAATATTGGGAACATCTTTACCGCTTATGTTCTGTGCAGAAACAAAGCAGGAAAAAAGCAGTGCTAAAAGCAAGAAGTGAATTTTTCATTTGTGCTATTTTTTTTAATTAATAAAAAACCTAGCACAAATTTGAAAAGTGAATCTGTAGGAAGTTTGAATTTTTAAAACTTAACGCTAAAACTATGTAGATTGTTGGAAAAACTGTACTTGATTTGCCAATGGTTTAATTCTGTAATTTTTTTAATAATGGCCAAACCTAGTCCATTGCCTTGAGAGGATGGATTGCTTTTTGAAAAACGGTTGAAGAGTTTGTCTATAACAAGAGGCGTTTTGTCGCCCGAATTAGAGAATATTAATTCATCTTGAAGAGTTGTTATAACTATCTTTCCATTTTTTTCGTTGTGACGAATTGCATTCAAGAAAAGATTATTTATCAAAACTTCTGTCAGAGCTGGGTTTCCGTTAATTTTTAAGTCAGATGTAAATTCTGTTATAACAGTCAGATTTTTTGAGGTTGCTTGTTCTGTAAAAAAATCAAGATGTTTTTTGATGTAATCGTTGATTAGAATATCATTCTTTTCAAGATAAATCTCATTATCAATTTTAGAAAGCAGCAATAAGTTTTTATTAAGCCTGTTAAGTCTAGAAACATCTCTGCTCAATGAACCTACAAGATTAGACTGCTTTTCATTTAATTCAAGCTGTGAAAGCGTATCTATTTTGGTTTGAAATAACGCAAGAGGTGTTTGGAGTTCGTGCGCGGCATTTTCTACAAATTCTCTTTGGCTTTTATAGATGGCGGTGTTTTTTTCAATTAAGAGCTGGAGACTCTTATTTAAACTGTCAAATTCTTCAATATCTGTAGGAGGAAAGTGAGGTGCTTTGTTTTTATCGATTTCAAATTCATGAATTTGGTTTAGTGTGTTGTAGAAAGGTTTCCACAATTTAGCAGCCGTATTTTTTGAAAGCAATATAATTCCGATAAGAAGAATGATAATGATAAGAAGGAACATAATGGCTACACTGTAAACCATTCCCTCCATCTCCAAGAGATTTATTCTCTCCGTGTAAGTATATCTTTTTCCATTAATATCAACTGGAGCATAAATAAGATAGAAAGGTTCTTTCTCGCCAGCCGTTTCATCATACATCATTTTGCCAACAATAGAATCTTTGGTAATTCCCATATCTGGAACAATCATAACATCACGATTGTATTTATTCCAGAGTTTTATATCTGCTTCAGTAAAATTTTCTCGGCTTTCTTTTTCAAATTCGCCTTTGTGCATAAGCAAGACCTCTTCGGTTTCATAAATATAGAGCCACTGGCTAATATAATAGAATACCGGAGCAGAAACCAGAAGTATGATAACAGCAAAAATAAGGAAGCTTCTGGTGGTTTTATGGAGCAGTTTCTTTTTAGTCATTTTCCCATTTGTATCCAAGTCCATATACGGTTTTGATGTAATCACTACCACCTGCTTGATGAATTTTCTTTTTTAAGTTTTTGATGTGCGCGTAGATGAAATCGTGATTATCAAGCATATCGGCCATATCTCCCGAAAGATATTCTGCAATTGCAGCTTTTGAAAGCACCTTGTCTTCGTTTCCGATTAGAAATAGCAGAAGATCGAGTTCTTTCTTTGTAAGATCTAGTTTCTGATCATTTACCGTAACTGATTTGGAGAGAATATCAATTGTAATTTCGTTGAAAACAATATTGTTATTTCCTTTAAAATTTTTACGTCTAATTAAAGCCTGCATGCGAACCAAAAGTTCAGCCAGGTGAAAAGGTTTAGTGAGATAATCATCGGCGCCAAGATTAAATCCTTCAATACGAGTTTCCAGATTTTCTTTTGCCGAAATCACGATTACGCCATCTGTTTTGTTTTTTCTTTTAAGTTCCCTTAATAAATCAAAACCGTCACCGTCGGGCAGCATAAGGTCTAAAAGAATACAGTCATAATCATAATTTTCGATTTTGCTCAATGCCAGACTATAATTTTTAGCAGTCTCACATTGTATGCCATTGTCTTTAAAGTAATTCTTTATACTCTGAGCAATTTCCTGCTCGTCTTCTATAATTAAGATTTTCATGCTGCAATTTTACAAATGAATTTTGAAGAAACTTTGAATACTAAATATAGTCAAATATATCTTAGTGCACATTTTAAAGTTAGTTATAAATTACTAATATAGTACCGCAGATAATTAAAAGTACCCCCATAATACCTAGAAAACTGATTTTTTCGTGTAGGAAAATAACAGAAAGCACTATAGCGATAGCTACACTCAGTTTATCAACAGGAGCAACTTTGGATACTTCTCCAATCTGCAGTGCTTTAAAATAAAATATCCAAGAGAGGCCTGTGGCAATACCAGAGAGAATTATAAAAATCAGATTTTGTTTGGAAAGAGAATTAATTGTGGCTGTGCCACCTCTGGCAAACGCAATGCCCCAAGCGAGAATTAGAATAATGACAGTTCTGATTGCAGTAGCCAAATCACTGTCTACATTTTTGATGCCTATTTTTGCAAATATAGCCGTCAGTGCAGCAAAGAAAGCTGAAAGTAAAGCAAATACGATCCACATATGTTTTTGTTTTTCATTTAAATTTTAAATCGAAAATCTATTGTTACGTTCTTTAATAAATTGGATAAAAAAAGAGGTAAAAATAATTTTTCAAATTATACCTAAACTTTGAATTAATCCTGAATTTTTTAAATAAGTATTTGTCTACGCTTAAGCAAGTACTGCTTGTAATGTAAAGTTTTTGAGACCTATTCGTTAATCTTTTGCAAATAAAAATAGAACCTATCAAAAATTCTAAATTTCTTCTAAATTGACAAATTCCTTTGGCCTGTTTTTAATAATTAAACATGAAAGGCAGGAACAGATTAATTAAGCATAGATGCCGTAGAATCTATATTCTCTCATCGGTTTCAATACTTTGCTTTTCTCTTTTATTTCTTACGCAGATTACTTTTTTTGTTTTTAAAAGTAAAAACCTGAATTCAGCATTTATAGATTCTTTAAATCTTAATCCAAGTTTAGAATTTATTCTGACTCAAAGTAGTTCTCCGATTTTTCTCTCTGCTTTTTATACTTCAAATTCTCCTAAAAGATGGATTGGTTCCTAGTGTTTTTACCGCCACAGCAGTACTATTTGATTCATCTAAATTAATACATAATTCTTACCCAGAAATATAATGAATACCAATATTATTCTTAATTATTCAAAACTTAGACTTTCTTCATTTTTTATTCCGCTGTTTCTCTTAACTGCGATAATGCTATTTTTATACTGTCATAACGCGATGACAGTTAACAGTTATATTGAGATTCAAAAGAAGAGTTTCTACACTATAAATTATTATTTAGGACACTATCCAAAACTTGAGTACAATTTAACACAGTTTGGAGATGCAATGATTTTTTTATCATTTTTAAGCAGTTTATTTGTTTTTGCTCCAAAAGTTTGGGAATCGTTACTTTCAGGATTGCTTGTTTCGCTTATATTTTCGTGTGTATTGAAAAAGGCATTCGCAGTTCCACGACCAGCAGCAGTTTTTAATAATAACAGTTTTTATATCGTAGGTAAGGCTGTTTGCGGACATAATAGTCTACCATCAGGACATTCGATAACTATATTTACAATATTGTCGGTTTTACTGTATGGATTTATGCCAAAGAAACTGTCGTATAAATTTATTTGGTCTTTTTTTATTGTTATAATGGGATTGATTCTGATTTTTACAAGAGTAGGTGTTGGGGCACATTATCCGATTGATGTTATTACAGGAGGAATTATAGGATATATTGCAGGACTTTCGGGTATTTTTATCAACAGAAAGTATAAAATTTGGACATGGATTAATGACAAAAAATATTATCCTATTTTTATGCTGTTGTTTTTGGGATGTTGCATTTCGTTAATCTGTAGAATACTTTCTGAGAATTTATTAATTTTTTATTACGCTTTAATTTGCGTGGCTGTATCATTGTTTTTAATCATTTATATCTATGTTAAAAAATAACCTGCGACTTACTCATTTTGTTTTACTAATGAGTTTTTTGAATTTTTTATTCTTTCACTTGCCATTTTACAGCTATGTTTTTAATAATGTTGATTACAAAAGTTTTAACGGATTAGTATTGATTATCAGCTTAATAATATTAATGCTGGTTTTAAATGCTTTTGTTTTTTATTTGTTTTTTTCTCTTTCTCGTAATCTTGGAAAATTTTTACTTACGATTTTCTTTCTGATTAATTCTGTTGCAGTTTATTTTATTAATACTTACAGTGTTATAATTGATGAAAGCATGATTGGCAATATACTGAATACTAATTTTGAAGAATCAAGCAGTTTTTTCTCGGTTAAATTAATTCTTTACATTATTTTTCTAGGCGTTATTCCTGCAATTTTCATTATAAAAGCACAAATAATAAAGGATTCATTGCGAAAGTTTCTGACTCTTTCCTCACTTACCTTACTATTTATTGCTGTTTTAGTTTTTGCAAATGCAAGCAATTGGCTTTGGATTGATAAAAACTCCAAAAAATTAGGCGGACTTGCAATGCCATGGTCTTATTCGGTAAACATTTCGCTTTTTTACATCCACAAATACAAAAAGAATGAAAAAGAAATTTTACTGCCAAAAGCTACTATAAAAGATAATCAGAAATCGGTTGTTGTTTTGGTTATTGGTGAATCGGCGAGAAGACAGAATTTTTCTCTTTATGGTTACAAGAAAAATACTAATCCGTTTTTGTCTGCACAAAAGAACCTCTTTCATTTTGATGCTTCGTCATGTGCAACCTATACAACAGCTGGTGTTAAGTGTATTTTAGAACATACCAATTCTGATGATTTGTATGAGATTCTTCCAAATTATCTTTACAGGAATAATGTAGAAGTCATTTGGAGAACAACAAATTGGGGAGAGCCTCCTGTTCATATCAAAAATTATCAAAATAGGGAATATTTGATGAAGGACTGCAAAGGAGAAGGATGCAATTATGATGAAATCTTGCTCACGGGACTGAAAGAACAGATATTATCCAGTAAAAAGAATAAAGTATTAATTGTATTGCATACCAGCACCAGTCACGGGCCTTTGTACAGCAAGAAATATCCGCCAAGATTTGAGTCTTTTAAACCTGTTTGCAACAGTGTAGAATTGGGTAAATGCTCTCAGCAGGAATTGATGAATGCCTATGATAATACCATCGTTTATACCGATTATATTCTTTCTAAAATTATTGATGATTTAAAAGAATTAAAAGAATACAAAAGCACTATGATTTTTGTTTCAGATCACGGAGAATCTTTAGGAGAAAAGAACTTGTATATGCATGGCGTGCCTTTGAGTATTGCTCCTAAAGAACAATATGAAATTCCTTTTATTGTTTGGGTATCAGATAATTCAAAACAGCTTAAGCCAAATGAAACAGTATCGCAAAATCATGTGTTTCATAGTGTTTTAAATTTTCTAAATATAGGAAGTCCTGTTTACAATGAAGAACTGAATATTTTTAAATAATGGCCAGAAAATAAAAAAAGCTGTCCGCAAAGGACAGCTTTTGATCAAAAAAAATAAAAAAACAAGGTAACAATCTATCGAAGATTTTCTTTTTGAAAAACTTTATGATAATAAGAATAATAATTTTTAGAAAGAATGAGAAAGACTTACAGTCATGCGAGTCCCGTTTTCTTTAACATAGCTCATATTATTGACTTGCCATTGAGAGATTACAGAAAAGTAATCTTTGTTAAACAAATTTTCGACTCCCAAACGAAGCGTTGTTTTTTCTCTGAAAATATAGCTTGTTGAAAGATTAAAAGCAGTAAATGCTTTAATAGGACCTGTACCATAAGTATACGCACCGTTTACTGGTTCAAATCTATCTCTTCCAGAAGTATTAATCATTTGGGTAAAGATTGACCAGTTCTCTATTGGTCTATATGCTGCAAAAGCAGTTAATTTAGGCGGATTGATGCGATCTCCTCCAAGATATACTTCTCCTGTAGCAGTTTCTCGTTTACCTTCCGTATAAGAATAGTTTGCTCCAAGATCAAATTTTGGGTGAAATCTGTATTTCGCTCCAAATTCAAAACCATAAATTTTCTCTGGTGAACGTGAAATCTGTGGATTTCCGTTGACATACACATAAGAAGCGCCTAGTTTAGAAGTGCTATAATAAACAGCTCCTTCATAAGATAAATCAGAAACAGAGCCTGAGAATCCTACTTCGTAATTATTGGCTACTACTGCTTTAATAGAGGTATTGCTTACCGTATTTTCTTTCGCCGCGCGCAATACAAGACCTAAATCGGCAACACTGAAACTTTGTGAAAAACTAGCAAACGGCTTAAAAGCATTCCATTTCGTATATCGAAGTCCCGCATTAAACATCAAGGTGTTAAAGTTTAAATCTCCGCCATTGACAGCGATACCGCCGCCAACGTAAGTGCTTGTTACATAATTGCGAATTGCAATTGTAGTATAATCAGGTACAGAAATATGAACATTCTCTAGTCTTAAACCTGTTTTCAGAACTAAATTAGGTCCGAACATATTTTTGATCTGGAAATAAGGAGCTAGATTAGACATTTTCATTTCTGGGATAACTAGTCTTCCATCAGTTAGGTGAGTATCTGTTATATCAGAAAGAATGTCGAGTCCGTAGGTTATATTTCCATTAATCAGACTGCTCACCTCATAAGGACTGTTCATATTGAGACGGAATCCGAACTTTTTACTTTGAGTTGCAGGTTGACCATTATTTTCAAAAAAATCGCTGTAATTAATTACAGTTAAATAATCTTGAAAATATAAAACGGCGCTCAGATCTGTATGGCCTATAATATTTTTTCCAGTATAAGTTAAACTTGCATTGTGGTTGTATGGAGTTCCTTCAGGTTCTCCAGGTCTTTGACCTATAACTCCAATGGTCGGTTTGTCGAAGTTTCCATAAACACCAGCCTTTGCGATGTAGTCGGTAATCTGAGTACTTTTATAATAATTATACATAACTTCTAGACGATTATCTGGATTGAAGTCATAGCCAAGTTTCGCAAATGCATTCCAGTTTCGCAGGTCATTCATACCATAATCTGGCGAAAGAACTCTTCCTTTTGCATCACGATAAAGACCTGTTTCTTCATAACGGCCACTGACCACATAATCAAATTTATTGATTTTACCGCTGAAGAGTTGCGATATAAAGAATCCCGCAGTTTCCTTTGGTTTAATTAATGAAAAAGCACTTCCTGCTTCAGTAGTTCCGCTGAAAGCTTTATTCTGATCTGCTTTTTTAGTAATGTAGTTAATTAAACCTCCGTCGGCACCGTTACCATAAATAGCAGTTGCTCCTTTGATGACTTCCACACGATCTAAGGCCGCAGGATCAAGTGAACGGATATCTTTAGCGCCGTCTCTTAAAGGTGTAGATTGTGGAATACCATCAATCATTACTAGAACACGACGTCCTCGTAGAGTTTGCCCTAAGTTAGAGGTTCTATTGGTACTGAATCCCAGTCCGGGAACTGAGGCACCTAGAATGTCAATAAGATTAGTGCTTATGCTTAACTGTTGCTGAAGCTGTTTTTTAGAAATAAGAGTTACCGAAGAAGGAACTTGATCCAAACTTTCAGGCTGTCTGGTTGCAGAGATTACAACTTCGTGCAATTCATTATCAGATTTTGATTTTTCTTTGATTGTATCTTGAACAGCTTGTTGTTCTGAATTATTTTTATTTGTCTGTGCGGATAGAGAATTTGCTGCTATAAGAAGCAGCATAAAGGGTAGATAGAATTTCATTTTTACTTATTTAGACTTAATTAAAATAGTCAAAAATAAACAAATATAGTAGTTCACACAATCTTAAAATCATGATATTTGGATTACAGTTGCCAATATTTATCTAAATATGAATTGTAAGTGTTTGATATTTAGAATTATTCTTGCTGTTGTGGATTAATTTGGTTTTAAAGAAATTGAAATGTCTTAAGGAAATCTTAAGAAAAATCAAAATTTTCATCAACAAACGAAGGTTTAATAATCTGATAAGTATAAACTGCTTATTTTTTTTTTTAAAGGAAATTAATAGTGTAGAATGAAGGCATAAAAAAAACGTTAATTCCTAAGAATTAACGTTTTTTAGTGACCTCGACAGGACAAATTACAACATCTTTTTTGGATGATTTGAAGAGATTGGCTTACTACAAGTAATGTCTGTCTTCCATTGGCTTTGTAAATTTGGTTTAGATGTCCTGTTGGGGATTGATTAAAAAAAATGTAAAAACTCTATTGGTTCATGCCAGTAAACCAAGATGCAATTCTATAAATATTATTCTAACTTCAGTTAGAATTGTCTTTCTTTGGCTCTATGAATTACGTGCTTGTTGTTCCAACGGAGTTAAAAATTGGTTTTTTCTTTAGAGCTATCTTCAGGAAAAGTAAAAGTAGAAAAAGCTGGATTTAGAATTATTTATGTTAAAATGTAAAATTAAATAATTTAAATCATTGATTATCAATATAAAAGTTTTAGATTTGTAAGAGGTTTAATACTATTATTGTGTTTTTGAACTTTAGTAACCAGAAATTTTTATATAATAGTATGATTGAGCGAGTAAATTAACTACTAAAATTTTGAATCTTTAGAGATCTTAAAATTATTTTGTTTGATTTTTTTAATGCAGGCTGTTAACCAGTTCTCATTGTAAAAGAAATGATATGAGAACTAGATTTCCTTATTTTATCTGATCAATAAAATGAGTGTATTATTAATTGAATTTCTGCCCTCAAATTTTTTGCCTACCCCATCATAAATCAATTCATGATAAACTCATTCGGTTTGTCATCAATTTTTTGTTGCGCCTTTTTTAAGTCATTAAGTGCTTAATAAAGTTTAAAATTCTTTATCAGCCAAACAATTGAAGCCTTTTGATAAAGTGTTGATTCACTTTATATTTTCCAAGCCGGATATTACACTCCTAAAATTTTATCATTTCCCTTTGGTCTAGTCTGTAAGATTCCAATAAAGCTATTGGAACTGATTTGACTAATCAGTCATTTATTCTATTGATTTTGTTGCAGAACGTCAGTTCTTATGACTAATTCGTCATGCCTTAATGTTAAATTTAAAAATTTGAAAGATGAGGAAAAAACTACTTTTTTACATATTTCTATTTGGATATTGCGGCAGTTATGCACAGCAAGATGCGCAGTTTACGCAATATATGTACAACACAATAAACATAAATCCTGCCTATGCCGGTTCTCGTGGCGTTTTGAGTGTTTTTGCTTTGCATCGCGACCAATGGGTAGGGCTAGATGGTGCACCAAAAACAAATACAATTTCTGTAAATACTCCGATAAACAATAGCAATATTGGACTCGGTGCTTCTTTAGTCAATGACAAAATTGGACCTACAAATGAGAATGAGTTTTCGGTAGATTTGTCCTATACTGTTCCCACATCAGAAACCTGGAAACTTTCTTTCGGAATAAAAGGTTCGGTTGATGTCTTTAATCTTGATGCAAGTAAACTAAATCCTGAAAATCAAGGTGATCCTCAATTTCAAAACTTAGACAGCGATGTATCTCCAAATGTAGGAGCTGGAATTTATTGGCATTCAGATCGAGCTTATATTGGATTGTCTGTTCCCAACTTTATTCAGACCAACAGATATGACGACAATGATGTAGCAATTTATAAAGACAAAATCAATTACTACTTGATAGGCGGTTATGTTTTTAATTTTTCACAAGAAATAAAATTTAAACCAGCACTGTTGACTAAAATGGTCGAAGGAGCACCACTTCAGGTTGATGTATCGGCTAATTTTTTATTCTTCGAAAAATTGACACTCGGAGTTGCCTATCGTTGGGACGCTGCCGTGAGTGCGATGGCTGGATTTCAAATCACAGATGGATTATATGTTGGCTATGGATACGATCAAGAAACCACCAAATTAAGGAACTATAATTCTGGTTCGCATGAAATATTTCTGCGCTATGAATTCTTCATAAACAATGGCAAAATCACAACTCCTCGTTTCTTCTAAAAAAAAGTATCATGAAAAACTATACACTACTTTTCCTTACAGTTGTAAGTACTTTTTCTTTTGGCAGTTATGCGCAGCAAGCTAAAGTAAATTCTGGAGATAAAAAATATGATAATTACGCTTACGTCGATGCAATAAAAACATACGAAAAAGTAGCCAATAAAGGTTACAAATCTGAGGATATGTTTAAAAAGCTAGGCAACTCCTATTATTTTAATTCTGATTTTGCAGGAGCTTCAAAATGGTACGGCGAGTTGTTTGCAATGAATACCGCTGTTGAACCCGAGTATTATTACAGATATGCACAATCACTAAAATCAATAGGCGAGGTTGACAAAGCAAATAAGCTTATGGATGATTTTTATCTGAAATCAAAAAATGACAACAGAGGAAAACTTTATAAAGACGATGTAAATTATTTGGATGTAATAAAAGCAAATTCGGGAAGATATAAAATTGAAGATGCTGGGGTCAACAGCAAATATTCAGATTACGGATCATTTGTTTACAACAACAAACTTTATTTTGCTTCTGCCAGAGATACAGGAAATTTTACACAGCGAAAACATAAATGGACCGGTGAATATTTTACGAATATCTACAATGCAGATCTTGACCCTGAAACCGGAAAATCGACAAAAGTAAATAAGTTTAAATCTGCAATAAATACCAAATTCCACGAAGCTTCTCCGGTTTTTACGCGTGACGGTAAAACTGTTTATTTCACTAGAAATAATTACCTCAACGGAAAAAAAGGAAAAGATGAGAACAAAACTACCTTTATAAAAATCTATAAAGCCACGTTAGATAAGGATAATAAATGGTCAAATATTACCGAACTTCCTTTTAATAGCAATACATACAGTGTAGCGCACCCTGCCTTGAGTCCAGATGAAAAAACACTTTATTTTGCTTCTGATATGCCAGGCACAATCGGACAATCCGATTTGTATAAAGTAAGCATAAATTCAAATGGTGGCTATGGTACTCCAGAAAATCTTGGCAATACAATCAATACAGAAGGAAAAGAAACGTTCCCGTATGTAACAAGTGAAAATGAGATTTATTTTTCATCAGACGGTCATCCCGGTTTGGGAGGTTTGGATGTCTTTGTGGCCAATATTGATTCTAATGGCAAAATAAGCAATATTCAAAATTTAGGTTCAGATGTCAATTCTCCCAAAGATGATTTCGCCTACATCATTGATCCTGCGACCCGAAAAGGATATTTTAGTTCAAATAAAGACGGGGGTCATGGCTCTGATGACATCTATAGTTTCTTAGAAACTAGAAGACTTAATTGTATTCAGGAACTTTATGGAGTCATAACCGATGTTCAAACAGGAGCAGTTTTGCCAGAAACTAAGGTTACTTTGTATGACGATCAAATGGCTGTTAAAAATACTACCATTTCAGACGATTCAGGAAATTATTCTTTTTCTGTAGAATGCGGTAAATCGTATCAAGTCCGAGCTGAAAAAGCAGAATATGAAACTAAAGAAGTAGCCATAACTATTCCCAAAAATAACGGAAAAACCAGCTTGCCAATCGCTTTAGATAGAAGTATTTGCCGAGTAACTGTTGGCGATGATCTAGGGGTTTGCTTTGGTATAAAAATGATCTACTTTGATTTGGATAAATCCAATATCAGAACAGAAGCGGCCATAGATTTAGAAAAAATACTGGCGGTATTAAATGAGTATCCTAATATGAAACTTGATATTCGTTCGCATACCGATAGCAGAGCATCGCATCAATACAACGAAGCTTTATCTGACCGAAGAGCAAAATCAACAATTAATTGGTTGATAAAAAATGGCGTAAAAGCCGATCGCTTGACTGGAAAAGGATACGGAGAGACACAACTTGTCAATAAATGTTCAGATGGGGTTCAATGTACCGAAGAAGAACATCAAGCCAATAGACGAAGCGAATTTATAATTACTGCTTTGTAAAGTCGGCTACAACTTATCTGAAAGAAAAAAATATAGCACACTAAAATTTATCGATAATGAAAAATACAGTTAAAATCTTATTAGTATTTATTACAGTGTTTTTAATAACAAGTGTATCTGCTCAAACGAATTACAGTTTTTCAATTGCTGATATTTTAAGCTCAATGCCAAATGGAAAAAGAATGCCTGATGGGACTATTGTAAAAGCACAGATGATAACTACAGGCAGCGCCACACATTCTACAGGAGCCGCGGGTTCAGGAACTGCGGGACCAGATATTGGAGGACTGTTCACAGGAATTACCCTTCCTGCTTATGTGGGAGATAAAACACCGACAAATTTCACTAAAATTCAAATGGCGAATACCCAAAATGCCGATAATGGATTGGGAAACAACTGCACGAACAGTATTGGTTTCAGGATTTATTTCAGCAGGCCAATTTCCAGCATCAATTTTCTTGCTTTAGATATCGATGGGGTTCATGGCACACCGAACGGAAATGCAGAGTGGGTGGCTTTTTTTGGATATAATGGCAATACATATGTCCCTTATTCCATCAGCGGTCCGACGACACAACTTACAAATCAAAATATAAATACTTCTGCAGCAGGACACAGCTGGAGGACTTTAATTAATAATTCTATTGGCGCTACTGCTTCGGCCGCTTTGCCAAACGCAATGACCATAAGACGCCAGACAACAAATGGAGGCTCGGGAACGCCAGATGATTTAAATCATCAGGTGTTATTTACGCCACCTTCGTCCGCAACCAAAGTGACAGATTTTTTTCTAATGACAGGTATTTGGAGCGTTACAGGCCAGGCCAACGTTCAAGCTTCCGGTTTAAGTCCAATCGTAATAACAATTAGTTCTGATTTTGGTGATGCGCCAGACAGTTATAAAACCTTGTTGGCATCAGGCGGTCCTTCGCACGGGGTTGTTGGTACTCTTTCGTTAGGAGATTCAAATCTTGCTGAGGCGGATGGTCAGCCTTCTGTGTTGGCTAATAGTTCTATTGATGATGATGGTGTTCCGACCATTCCGCCATTGACCAATAATGGACAATTAATCAACACTTATACAGTTGCTGCCAATTTTCACAATAATACAGGGCTTGCAGCAAATTATGTGGCATGGATTGACTGGAACAATGATGGTGTTTTTCAGCAAGGAGAAGGTACTACCGCAACAACTCCCGCGGGAACATTGTCAGGAAGCGTAAACCTTACATGGAATAATGTTACATTGACCAATACATCCGGACATGCAAAAACATATCTTAGGGTGCGAGTAACCACAGAAGCTATAACGACTGCTGATTCCGGAGGTGCTTTTATGGATGGGGAAGTTGAAGATTATGCCATTGGGCTTCCGGCTGCAACGCCTGATTTTGCCTGTTTTAATGTTGGTTCACCTTCTGGTCTGATTAATGTACTCTCCAATGACACTACAGGAGAAGTTATTGTCCCCCTTACAACAGGATTAGTGAATCCCGGCACTGCAACAAATATTGTTGTAGATGGTTTTGGCGATATAATACAAATGACTATTCCAGGAGATGGAATATGGAAAATCAATACATCTGGACAAGTAACTTTTGAACCAGAATCAAGCAGTGTAATAAGTCCAACACCAATTGCTTACAATGGAAGGGATGCAGATGGGAACATATCCAACAATGCGTTAATTACTTTAACGGCGGCTAGTGTTCCAGTAGATACAACCGTATCATCCCAGGGGTGTTTTCCAACTACACTTACAGCAACCGCAAGTGTTCCTGCTGGCCAGTCTGTTGTTTGGTATGATGCAGCTGCGGGAGGAAATATTGCAGCTTCTCCAACTCTTAGTGCTGTTGGGACCATTACTTATTATGCACAAGGAAATAATGGTACGTGTGTCACAGCAGTGCGGACTCCTGTAACTTTGACCATAACTGCACCACCAAATGCCGGAAATTTATCAGGAACGCAAAATATCTGCCAAGGAACAACGACCACTTTTAGTTCAGATGGTGATGCGGGGGGGACATGGTCCAGTCTAGACCCTACAATTGCTTCTGTAGACAGCAGTGGAATAATTACGGGATTATTAGCTGGCACTACAACTATAAGCTATACAATAACAGGAACGGGAGGATGCACAAATGTATCTGCAACAAGAACCGTTACTGTTGAAGATGCGGCAGAATCGGGTACTATCTCAGGAAATCAGGATATTTGTATTAGTGGTACTTCTGCATTAACTTCGAGCGGTACTCCAGGAGGTGTTTGGGAAAGCGAGGATATAACGATTGCAACAGTTGATATAAATGGCGTGGTGACCGGTGTTGCACGTGGTACAACGAATATAAAATATACAATAATACAAACGGGAAGTTGTCCGGTTATACCTTCTGTTTATTCAGTAAATATTATTCAAGCAAATCCGGGGACTTTATCAGGAAAACAGAATTTATGTCCTGGAGATACAACCCTTTTTACTACTGATGGCGACCCGGGCGGACTTTGGAGTACAGATAA
The DNA here is from genome assembly GCF_039581425.1 of Flavobacterium movens. Taxonomy (NCBI): domain Bacteria; kingdom Pseudomonadati; phylum Bacteroidota; class Flavobacteriia; order Flavobacteriales; family Flavobacteriaceae; genus Flavobacterium; species Flavobacterium movens. Next base: position 2,233 of record NZ_JBCPXY010000009.1, on the reverse strand, counting down.
TCCTGGTATTGCCACTGTAGATGCAAATGGGGTAATTACTGGTAATGGACCGGGAACTGCAACAATTACCTATACTATAACTGGCTTGAGTGGCTGTCCATCAGCCGCAACAACAAGAATGATTACTGTAGATGTCAATACCTCTGCTGTCGCATCTGATATTACGGGTGCAGATAGTGCAGTCTGTCCTGGCGGTAGTGCTACGCTAACGGTAAGTACATTGACTATTGGTATTCCTACCTTTACATGGTATGCTGGTCAAACTAGTACGACAGCAATTAATACTGGTACAACGTATACTGTTTCTCCAACCTCAACTACAACGTATTATGTAAGTGTAAAAGGTAATGATGTCTGTGAGAATGAGATCAATAATAGAAAACCAATTGTTGTAACAGTAAATTCTTTAGGGCTTGATTCTGATATAGTAAGTACAGATGCAACAATATGTGCCGGTTCTTCTGCAGCACTAGCGGTTTCATCAGCTACCGTGACCACGCCAGTTTTTAAATGGTATGCCGATCAAACAAGTGCTACAGTTCTCTACACTGGCGATACTTATACTGTTTCTCCAGCCGTAACTACAACGTATTACGTGAGTGTAAGCGGGGACGGAGTTTGTGAAAATGCAGTAAATACAAGAAAAGCAGTTGTAGTGACAGTAAATTCATTGGCTACATCATCTGATATAGCCACCGATAATCAAGAAATTTGTGGAGGCTCTACTGCTTCTTTGACCGCTTCTTCACGTGTCGCTTCACCGGTCTTCAGATGGTATGCTGATCAAACTACTTCAACAGTATTGAGTACTGGAGCCACATATAATCCTTCACCCGTGTCTACTACTACGTATTATGTAAGTGTTGCTGGTACTGGAGTTTGCGAGAATGCCATCAATACAAGAAAAGCTGTAACAGTTACAGTTAACGGCTTAGCAACAGCTACAGATATAGTAGCTACAGATGTCACAGCTTGTCCAAATGATGCAGTTGTTTTGACAGCTTCATCGACTACAGTGACTACTCCAGTATTCAGATGGTATGTTGACCAGACGGCAACAACTATACTTCATAATGGAGCAACTTTCAGTCCTTCGCCAGGTTCAACTACGACTTATTATGTGAGTGTGAGCGGGGATGCAGTATGTGAAAACGCAATCAATACCAGAAAAGCGGTGACAGTGACAATCAATCCATTAGCGACGGACGCAGATATAATTGTGGCTGATCAGACTATTTGTTCGGGTGAGATTGCAGTTTTAACCGCATCATCATCTCTTATTAATCCTGAGTTCATTTGGTATGCGGATCAAACATCTGTTACGCCACTTTCAATAGGAGAAATCTATGGTCCTTCTCCGTCAACCACCACTACATATTATGTAAGTGTGAGCGGTGACGGGGTGTGCGAGAATGCCGTCAATATCAGAAAAGCGGTAGTGGTGACGGTTAATCCTTTGGGACTTGATTCCGATATTACAGCCTCCGACGCTGTGATCTGTGCGGGAGCATCCGCTGCGCTGACTGCCTCCTCATCAACTGTTGCCACTCCGGTCTTCAGATGGTATGCCGACCAGACCAGCACAACGGTGCTCAGCACTGGAGCTACCTATAACGTTAGTCCTGCAACAACCACTACGTATTATGTGAGCGTGAGCGGGGATGGTGTGTGCGAGAATGCCGTCAATACCAGAAAAGCGGTAGTGGTGACGGTTAATCCTTTGGGGCTTGATTCAGATATTACAGCCTCCGACGCTGTGATCTGTGCGGGAGCATCGGCCACGCTGACAGCTTCATCTGCTACGGTTACCACTCCGGTCTTCAGATGGTACGCCGACCAGACCAGCGCCACGGTGCTCAGCACTGGAGCTGCCTACAGCCCGACGCCGGCAACAACCACTACGTATTATGTGAGCGTGAGCGGTGATGCTGTATGCGAGAATGCAATCAATACCAGAAAGGCGGTAGCGGTGACGGTTAATCCTTTGGGACTTGATTCCGATATTACAGCCTCCGATGCTGTGATCTGTGCGGGAGCATCCGCCACGCTGACGGCTTCATCCACTACGGTTACCACTCCGGTCTTCAGATGGTATGCCGACCAGACCAGCACAACGGTGCTCAGCACTGGAGCTACCTATAACGTTAGTCCTGCAACAACCACTACGTACTATGTGAGCGTGAGCGGGGATGGTGTGTGCGAGAATGCCGTCAATACCAGAAAAGCGGTAGTG
>NZ_JBCPXY010000008.1:0-275581 GCF_039581425.1 Flavobacterium movens | reverse complement strand
GAGCGCTTAGATGCATTTGTTACTTTGTTTTTCATAATAAGTCAATTTAGTGTCAACTTATTTTAGGACGAGACATATAATAAAAAAAAGTCCAAAAATTCTTTTGGACTTTTTTTTTTTGTTTTTGAGAATTTAAAAAGTAGTAAGGCTTTTTAAATCTGCTATGGTTTCTGTCGGATTTTCAGCTTTAAAAACAAAACTTCCAGCCACTAAAACATCTGCTCCAGCTTCTACTAATTGTTTTGCATTTTTGCTTGTTACACCGCCATCAATTTCGATTAATGTTGAAGCGCTTTTACGAGTAATAAGTGCTTTTAGTTTCTTTACCTTGTCGTAAGTGTTTTCGATGAACGATTGTCCTCCAAATCCTGGATTTACGCTCATTATGCAAACCACATCGATGTCGTTGATGGTATCTTCTAATAAATCAACATTTGTGTGCGGATTCATAGCTACACCTGCTTTCATCCCTTCTGCTTTTATTGCCTGAAGTGTTCTGTGCAAATGTGTGCAGGCTTCATAATGTACAGTTAATCCATTTGCTCCTAAATCGGCAAAAGTTTTAATGTATCGATCTGGATCGATAATCATTAAATGTACATCGATATATTTTTTGGCATGTTTTGAAATTGCTTCTAAAACTGGCATTCCAAATGAGATATTCGGAACAAAAACTCCATCCATAATATCGATATGAAACCAATCTGCCTGACTGTTGTTAAGCATTTCTGAATCACGCTGTAAATTACCAAAATCGGCAGCAAGAACTGAAGGAGCAATAAGTGTATTTTTCATTGTGTGTTGTTTTATTGCAAAGATAAAGTTTTTATACTGTTGATTATAATTTAACCGCAAAGCACGCTAAGAATTGCGCAAATTGCACTAAGTTTTTTGCCACAGATTAAAGGGATTAAAATGATTTTATAATCTGTGTAAATCCTTTAATCTGTGGCTGTTTCTTTTTTTCTTTGTGAACTTTGCGTAATTCTTAGCGTGCTTTGCGGTAAAAAACTTTAAAAATAAAAAACTCCGGTAATCAGCCGGAGTTTCAATCATCAATCAAAAAACGAACAGTCAATCAAACTGTTGTTTGCGGTACAAAGGTTTCAAGTTTCATGATTCAAGTTACAAAAGCAACCTGAAACTTTAAACCTGAAACAAATATTGTCTTATCCTAAATAAGTTTTAAGGATTTTACTTCTAGAAGTGTGTTTCAATCTACGGATTGCTTTTTCTTTAATCTGACGAACACGCTCACGAGTAAGGTCGAAAGTTTCTCCAATTTCTTCAAGAGTCATTGGGTGCTGATCGCCAAGACCAAAATACAAACGAACAACATCTGCCTCTCTAGGAGTTAATGTTTCTAAAGAACGCTCTATTTCAGTACGAAGAGATTCGTGAATTAATTCTCTATCTGGATTTGGAGATTCACCAGAACGCAATACGTCATAAAGGTTAGAATCTTCTCCTTCAACAAGAGGAGCATCCATTGATAGGTGACGTCCAGAGTTTTTCATAGACTCTTTTACGTCGTTTACAGTCATGTCAAGTTCTTTTGCAATTTCTTCAGCAGAAGGTGGACGCTCGTTAGATTGCTCTAATAAAGCATACATTTTGTTGATTTTATTGATAGAACCAATTTTGTTTAATGGCAAACGTACAATACGAGACTGTTCAGCTAGAGCTTGAAGAATCGATTGACGAATCCACCATACAGCGTAAGAAATGAATTTGAAACCACGAGTTTCATCAAAACGTTGAGCCGCTTTAATTAAACCTAAGTTTCCTTCATTAATTAAGTCAGGAAGAGTTAATCCTTGGTTTTGATATTGTTTAGCCACAGATACTACGAAACGTAGGTTGGCTTTTGTTAGTTTTTCTAAAGCTCTTTGATCACCAGCCTTTATTCTTTGTGCTAATTCTACCTCTTCATCAGCGGTAATTAGGTCAACTTTTCCAATTTCTTGTAGATATTTATCTAACGATGCAGTTTCACGATTAGTTACCTGCTTGGTGATTTTAAGTTGTCTCATGTTGTTGTCTCCCTATTTTTAAAGTGTACAAATGGTTATACGTAAGGAGTATCGAAAAAGTTACAAAAAATTATTTTATTTTTTTAAAATTAAAAAATTTTAGTTGCCTGAAATTATAAAAACCTTGATTTACAATGTAATCAAGGCTTTTATTTATTTGTTTTTTTACTGTAATTATTTTACTGTAATATTTTTTGAAACGTAAACTGGGTGTCCATTTTCAGTAAAACCTTCTAGAACGACCTCAAAATTTCCTTTAATATCAGAAGTGTAAAATGACAAATTTTCTTCTTTTGTGTTTAGATTAATATCTGGTTTCCATAATAATTGATATCTGTAATCAGGAATTCTCTGTAATTTATTTCCAGATGAATAATCAGGATTATTATAAACTTTTTCAGGATTAGGACGCTGAAGTTCCATTGTTTTTAGATACTTCTTCGCATAATTCTCTGAAAATTCATTGTTTTTGGTTTCGAAACTAATTAACCCACCATATAAATTTGGACCATATACATAAGGTTCTGTAATTAAACTAACTTTATTGACATTTGCCATGTTATACTCAAAAAGATCACTTGGATCTTGAATTAAAAGCCCGTCAACAAGTACCAATGGTGGCCCAAAAATTTGCAAATCTTTTTGATTGTTTCTTATAAAGAGCTGATATTTTCCGTTGTTTTTTCTATAATAAAGTTCTACAATAATCTCTACAATGTTTTCTTTTAAAGTTGGGAATCGTGTGTAATCATCTAAAACATATGATTTTTCGATTGTAGTAAAAAAGGGATTCATAACAGCCTCTGTAACCAAACTATCTTTCTTGATTTGATAATAGGCATTTTGAATTTGACTTGCTGTTGATCTTTCTTCAATGTCATTTTTTAATTCTGGTGATAAATTCAGTTTTGATGAAAACTGTAATGAAGAAGCGTCAAATTTTGGAAACGGATCTAGATTGATAGTATAATCGTTTCGGTTTTCATCAAGTACCTGTAAAATTGCATTTGGAAAATTAGGAAATTGATCCAGTAAAAATGCAAATTTTCCCTGAGCATTTGTTTTTACAATTTTTAAAACATATTCCTTACCTGGTAGCGATAACGCAATCGATTTGTTGGCTACGTTTTTATTAGTACTTGAAGTTAGATTTCCAGTAATTAATTCTGATCTAATTTCTGGAATATAATTAAAACTGTTTGGAGTATTAACATAGTTTTCAGCAGTTTTTTTTGCAAACTCTGATGGACTTAATTGTTTTAATGTCGGGATTTGGTCTGTTTTTCGAATCGAAACAGAGTAATTCCCTTTTTCAATTGTTTCAGTTAGATGCTTTAATTTTAAGTCTACCTTTTCTCTTGTATAATAGCTTTCTTTATCAAATAATAAATCGATTCTTTTATCATTTCCAGAGTTTGAATTTGTGGTTTGGATAGCTGTATTCGATTTTCCAGGATTGGTTATGTCAAATGTAATATTGTCATTTGGTTCTTGAGTCTGAAATGGATTAATAATAAAAATATCAATTTCATATTTTTGAGAATTAACATTATTGAGCATCCATTTTGTATATGCTACAATTTTGTAATTTCCTGTTTTTAAGGTTGTAGGTATAAAATAATCTCCAGTTCCAATTCCTTTGTCAAGGTATATTTTGTTTTTTTGGAGTGGTTTTTTTTCACTGTCAATCAATTCAACATAAGCAATTTTGCTTATTTGGCTAGTTTTGTTATTTAATGGATTTAGACAGTATAATTTGAAATATAATGTCTCGCCAGTCAAAAAAGTTGTTGTGTTTGAATGGATAAAAATAGTTTCCTGATCGGTAATATTTGGTAATGAATTTTTGTTTTGCAAACTCTGGGCGCAAGCAAATTCGATTTGAATAAACAAAAACATCAAAAACAGTAATTGTTTGATTCTAATTGAAAAATTATTCTGGTTATGTATAGAAAAGTGTTTCATGAGATTTTAAAATTGTATTAATCTACCCAAAAAGGAGGAATGATATTAGAAGAAAATGAAGTACAGTCTCCACATGGAGTATTTACCATAAAATAAAGATTTTCAGCTTCGCTTGAAGAAAAGTATGCTAGTGTGAAAGTATTAATTCGCGAGCGTAAGATAGCGCCGTTACATTCAGGGTTCGTTGCATCATCACAATTTTTAAATTTCTGCATTAGACAATTGCTTTCATAATATGGCGGTAATGGCTCTTTAGGAAATAAATCAGCATAATTAAAATAAATTCTTTCAGACGAAACCGCAGAAACTTCAAAAAAACCAATAACTTTCTCATCCGAATTTTCATCTGATTTTATATTTCCATAAAAGAAGCCTGGTTGTTTTGGGGAAAGTATATTTCCTGAAGTTGAGGATATATCTCTCATCGTTTTGTAAAAACTATAAGAGGCTAAAGTTTGGATATATTGCTTTACGAAAATTGTATATCGATGGGATATAATATAGTTTTGGTCACTAATGAAACGAACAGGGAAATGAACTCTGTCTTCACTGAGATTATTTGTACTATTCAAGATAATTTCTTCAGATTTTTTACTAGAATAGCATGTTCTTGTTTCTTTTGTTCTCGGACTTATGATGATAGAAGTTCCCTCTGTTGTTGCTTTCCGAGAATCCCACATTGGAGCTATAATTTTATAAGTTTCTGTGTATTCGTACCTATAATATTTTGAGGTATTAGTAGGGTCATAACTATTTACGTTTATTTGAACACCTCTTTGTCCGTTAACCGTTTCTACAGTTGCGGTTACATTATCAATTTTTGTTTCTGTCGTTAAAGTTTGTTGATCCGAAGAATAATTTTTGGCTTCTTTTGTTCTAATTTTTAATTGATATTTTCTTCCTGGTTCTGCTTTGAATGGAGTTATAGATGCATAAACAGTGTCTTTTTCTTCAAATTGATATTCTGTCCCCTGATCATCTAAGATATAGACGTTTGCGCCAGTTTCAAATTTCGGTCCTGTTTCTTCCAGTTGATAAACTTTAGAAATTTTAATGGTTTGATTTTTAAGTTCATTTGTAATCGTGCCTTCAACGACTAGTGCACTTTCAAAATCACCATTCTTAAAAGCATATTGTTCTGTGCAGCTATTAAAAATAAGTGACAGAAAAAATAGGACTAATATTTTATATTTAATATAATATTTCATGTTTTTTGAAATTTATTCTACCCAAAAAGGAGGAACAATATTAGATGAAAACGTTGTACAATCGCCACATGGAGCTTTAACCATAGAATAGTCAAGTCCAGCAGAAGATAAATAGGATAGATAGCGACTGCTTATACCAGAACGTAATTGAGCACCGCTACATGGCGGGTCTCCTATACAATCTCTGAATTCTCTAACTGCACAATCACTTTCGTAGTAAGGAGGAAGTGGTTCTCTTGGAAATAAATCCGCGTAATTAAAGAAAATCCTCTCTGAAGACACAGATGACACTTCAAAAAAGCCAATTACTTTTTCAGATGGATTCTCTACAGACTTAATATTTCCATAGAAAAATCCAGGTTGTTTTGGAGAAAGGATACCTCCTGAACTCGATAAATTTTTTAAAGTTTCATAATAAGTGTATGCTGCTAAATTTTGAACATATTGTTTTACGAAAATACTGTAGCGATAGGTGATTATGTAGTTTTGATTGCTAATAAATCGTACAGGGAAATTCACTCTGTCTTCACCAAGATTATTTGTGCTATTCAAAATGATCTCATTAGATTTTTTTGTAGAATAACAAGTTCTGGTTTCTTTTTTTCTAAGGCTTATTACAATGTCTTCTCTTGCTGGGGAACCAGGAAAATCTTCAGCAGGGTTTGCAGGAACTGCAGGGACATTTAGTATAGATGTTTCAAAAGGGCTCCATAATGGGGCTTCTATTTTGTACGTTTCAGCATATTCGTATCTGTAGTATTTTGAAGTATTACTCGGATCGTAACTTTTTACATTAATCTGTGCACCTCTTTGTCCATTCACAGTTGTTGCAATTGCAGTAACATTGTCAATTTTGGTTTCGGTAGTTAGAACCTGTTCGTCAGAGGTATAGTTTTTACCCGCACTTGTTCTAATTTTTAATTGGTATTTTCTTCCCGGTTCTGCTTTAAAAGGAGTTATAGATACGTATATAGTATCTTTTTCTTCAAACTGATATTCATTACCCTGATCATCAGAAATAAAAACATTTGCTCCTTTTTCCATTTTTGGGCCACTTTCTTCAAGTTGATACACTTGAGAAAGTCTTATGGTTTGATTTTTAACTTCATTTGTAATAGTTCCTTCGACAACAAGAGCACTTTCAAAATCATTGTTCTGAAAAACATACTGTTCTGTACAACTGCTGGCCACAAGTACAAGAAGGAATAAAAGACTAATTTTATATATGAAACTTTTCATGATTTTAGAACTTGAAATTGTAAGTAATACTAGGAATTGGAATAGAAAAAATAGATGTTTTGTAAGCTTTAATCTGTCCTTTATCAGTAACAAAAAATACGGAGTAAGGATTGTTTCTTCCTAAAACATTATACACTGAAATATTCCAAAAACTATGAGCTAACTTTTTAATTTTATGATTTCCTTCGATATTTAGACCAACGTCAAGTCTGAAATAATCTGGGATTCTAAATTTGTTACGATCACTATATAAGGTGTATTGCTCATTGCCATAATCGTATTTTCCAATAGGATATGTAATTGGTCTTCCGGTTTGATATGTAAAATTACTTGAAAAACTATAACGTTTGGTAATTTTATAGTTTAAAACGGCACTGAAATCGTGCGGTTTATCAAAGTTTGAAGGAAAGTATTTTCCGTTGTTTACCTTTTCCTGCTGAAATTGACTGTCAAGTTTTATCAATGATCTTGAATACGTATAGCCAAGCCATCCATTTAACTTTCCAACTTGTTTCTTTAACAAAACTTCGACACCATAAGCTTTTCCTTCACCTTGTAAAAGTTCAGTTTCAATATTTTCATTCAATAATAATTCAGCTCCAACCTTGTAATCCAAGATGTTTTTAGATCTTTTATAGTATCCTTCTAAACTAAGTTCAACATCACCATCTTTTAAATTTTTGTAGAAACCTAAAGAAACTTGCTGTGCACTTTCTGGTTTAACGTTTAAATCTGAAAGCTTCCAAATGTCAGTTGGCGATTGTGTGGTGTTGTTAGATAGTAAATGAATATATTGATATGTTTTGTCATAACTTGCTCTTACAGAAAAATCATCTGTAATAAAATATCTTGCAGCGACTCTCGGTTCAAGCCCGCCATACCTTTTAATCACTTCATTGTTGCCGTAAGTTTTGGTGTCAATTACAGTAGCATCGCTTATAGGCTGATTATCTTCATAAATTCTCTGAGTAGATTTTCCTAAAGCAGCAAAAGTGGAATAGCGCAAACCGAAATCAAGAAGAAATTTATCGCTTATTTTGAAATTATCACCAATATATGCGGCAGATTCTAAGCCTTTTTCTGTTTCTACATCAATAGGAACCAAGATACTTTCAGGATTTTTCGGATTTAAATATCCAGGATCAACAGAATATAATTTTGTTGAAATACCATAACTAAATTTGTGCTTTTGGTTGTACAAATAATTCATTTTGATCATTGCCTGAGTTTCGTTGATTTTATAGCCAAAATCAAAATTGTTTACTCCTTCAGACTCATAATCAATATTGAATTTATATTCACTATTAGTAACAATCAGAGAACCTTTATTTTTTTCATTAAAAGTATGATTCCATTTTAAAGACGCTAATCTGTTGCTGTATTTGTATAAAGAATCTGAAGAAACGCTAAATTTATCGTGACTATAATATAAGGTAGATTCAATATCGTTACTTGCATTTATTTTATGGTTGTATTTTAGAATTAAATCATAAAATGAAGCTTGGCTGTTTTTTAAATTTTCATCGTCAAGGCTTTTTAAAATATAATCTGAATAAGTTGCTCTTCCTCCCGCAACTAGGCTTGATTTTCCTTTTACAATTGGCGTTGAAACCATTAAATTGCTGGTCACAGGTCCAATACCGCCTTCACCTTGAAATTCGTTGACATTGCCGCTTTTTGATGAAATATCAAAAACAGATGATAATCTTCCTCCAAATTCGGCAGGAATACTTCCTTTATAAATGTCTACTTTTTTAGTTGTATAAGGATTTAGCGCTGTAAAAAAGCCAAAGAAATGTGACGGATTATATAAAGTAGCATGGTCTAACAAGAATAGATTTTGATCTTCTTTACCTCCTCTAACGTTAAATCCTGCTGAACCTTCACCAGCAGTTTTTATTCCAGGCATAGTTAAAGCAACTTTAAGGATATCGCGCTCTCCAAGCACCAAAGGAACGTTTTTAATTCCTTCAGAATCAATTGTTGTTACTCCTGTTATAGCAGATTTTGCGCTTTTACTTTTATTGGTTTTAATAAGTACTTCATCCAGTTGGTTTATATTGTCCGTTAAAGAAAAACTTAATGTACCATCATTATAAACCATTATATTTTTAGTGACCTTATTATAGGAGAAACTTTCGGTTTCTACTACATTTAATCCTCCTGGAACTTGCAAGCTATAGAACCCTTTTTTGTCTGTTACAGCAGAAAATTCGGAATTTGGTATTTTTACTACAATATTGGCAAGGCCAGAATTGTTTTTTCCGCCTTTTATAAATCCAGATAGTGTATAAGTAGATTTCTTTTTTTGATTTTTTACTTCTTTACCAATAAGAACAAGATCTCGAATGTTTTTATTAGGATTTCGAGAGTTTGTCTTTTTTATCGAGTCGTATTGTTGATAAAATATCGGAGTTATTTGTCCGTTTTCATCTCTTTCTAGCGGAATCCCAAAATAATCATCTGGCAATTGACTGTAGATAATACTGTTATTAGTTACTATGACCTTGTTTTCAGAAATATAAAAATTAAAGCTCGTATTTTGAAAAACGTCTTCAAGGACTTCACCAATTTTAACCTCTTTATATTGTTTGGTTATAGATGTGCTATCATTTTCAAACCATTTTTCATCAAAATAAAATTTATAATAAGACACTTTTTCAATGTCTTGAATAGCAGTTTTTATATTGGCATTTTTAAAATCAACAGATATTTTGTCACTGATTACTTGAGAATATATGATTTGTTGAAAGGCAATTAGAAATAGAATAAGAGTAATTTTTTTCATTTAATTAGAACTTTTTTTTAAAAGACCATTGATTTGTTTCGTTAGATTTTCCATGAATTGGGGCTTGTTGGAACGTTCTAAATTTTTATCGGTACTATAAATATTGTTGATTTCTTTCTTAAAATTTGGAAAAATTTTCTTGAAATCCTTTTCTGTTTCGACCTTATAGAAATAGTTGTTGTATTTTAAAATATAGCCTATTTTATAAATGAAATTATAGTAGATAATATCTGCTTGAAAAGACTTTACTTTTTCTTTGGTATGCTTGATATAAAGAGAGACATTGTCTCCAATGTATGTCTCCTCATAAATACCTTTTATTATAGAAGGGAATTTTACTGATTCTTCTTTTAGGTTGACAAATTTTTTGTTTTTAATAAAGAAGTAATCGACCTTATCGGTAATTAGGTTGATAGGTACATTTTCTGAAGAGCCATTCTGTTTGTAAATGACTTGATCGACAAGAATATCGTATTTAAGATTAACATTTGAATAAATCTGACCTTCGAAACTTATGTCTCCAAGATTGAACTCATCAATGTAATATCTGTTTTTACCTTCTAAGGGGCGGAAAGATTCACTATGAATGATTCCGTTATTGATGTTTAGATTGTCTTTTCCAACCGCCTCATCGAAGTAATCGTAAAGTGAGGATTTTTCAGTGGTTTGGGAGTGCGCGTACGATATGTTTAAAAGGCTTGCAAATATCGAAAGATAAATGATTTTTTTATTGTAATTTTTCAAAGGAAACGTAATTTTTGTTTTTGGATTGGTGAATTTCAAAAGTATTAAAAAAATGTTATAAAAATCACGTAATATTGTTAAAATGTAATAAAAATTTTATGAATTGATTTGAAACTATATTTATAGTATATTTTAGAAGAAAAGTTAGGAATTGGGTTGAAAAGCCGACAACAGTGATCTTTAATCGAATCAACTTAAATTTAAAATATAATGTTTGCTTCTATAATCTGAAACCCCAGTTCGGCAAAGATCTGGGGGGCATAGTAGACTTTTAGCGCAGCGAGATCTGAGAACTTATTCAGTTTTGAATGTTTTATAAAAATGAACATACTTTCCCGTTTCGGTAATTCCTTCTAAACTGATCTGATAATCTCCAGAAATATCAGATGTATAAAAAGGAATTGTCATGTCGCTATCTTTAAAAACAATATTGGGTTTCCAAACTAATTGATATCTATAATCCGGAATTCGACTAAGGTTACTTGATGTATCGTATTTTGGTTCAAAATATACTTTTGCAGGTTCGGGTCTTAAAATCGTTGTTTTTAAAACATTTTTGTCGGTATAAATCGTAGCAAAATCTTTGTTTTTTGTAATGACACTGACTATTCCATTAAATATTTTAGGCCCATAACAATAAGGTCTATCTACAACGCTAATACTTTCAATTTGATAAGTGTTGTAATTTAATAGTGCATTTATATCCTGAATTTGTAATCCATCAACCAAAACAAGACACGGTTCGGGAGATTGTGTGATATTGTATCTGATGTCTCTTAAATACAGTGAAGGCACTTGATTATAATCTTTAAAGTTAAGTTCGATAACAATTTCTATTATTGTTTCTTTAAACGTTCTAAATCTTTCAAAATCATCAAGATTATATTTTTTTTCGGTAGGTTGAAAAAAGAAATCGGTATTTTCAGTTTCAATAAGACTGTCTTTTTTCTGTGAAAAATAAACGTTTTCGACCTGCGTTGCTAGAGAACGCTCCTGAATCGTTTTTAAATATTTAGCTGAAATAAAGGTCTTTTTGGAGAAAACTAAATTTGATAAATCTGGACTTGGATTTTTATCTATTACAATAGTGTAATTTTCTTTATCAAGTTCTGATAACTGCACATAACAGTCCGATGTATTGGTTTGTTTATCTATTAAAAAAATGAATTTTCCGTTGCGATCTGTTTTGCTTGTTTTGAAAATGAAATTTTTTCCAGAGACAGATAATGTAACTATTTTAGAATCTAAACTAGAATTTGCAGCTTTTGCAATTATATAGCCAGTTATAACTTCGCCTCTTGTTTCTGGAAGTACCTTTATTTCTTGGTTTAAATTTATATTAGCACTACTTGTTTCGCCATTTGTGTCTGTAGACATATGATCTATTTTCCTAATATTTAGAAAGTAATTTCCTCGATCTAATGTTTTTGGTATTACAAGAGAAGCTTTTTCTCTTTTAGAATATTTTTCTTTGTCAAGACTTAAGAGAATATTTTCAGATGTGTTTTTGGCTTCATCTTGAGAAACGTCAACTTTGTTATAAGAACTATCAATGGCCATATTGATGTTTTCTTGAAATGGATTTATAATGGTAAAATCTTTTTCAAAAAAGTTATTTGCACTATTGTTTAACATCCAGTTTGTGTAAGCAATAAGTTTATAGTTTCCAGTTTTTAATATGGTTGGAATAAAATAATCGCCAGATCCGATTCCGTTTTTCAGACTAATTTTATTTTTAAAGACACTTTCTTTCTTATCATTAATTACTTCTACATATGCAATTTCACTAATGTCAGAAAAAACATTCGTCTTACTTAAACAGTAGAATTGGTAATATAGAGTTTCACCGGTTATAATTACCGAGGTATTCGTTTTAACTAATAATGATTCTGTGCGCAAAACAGTATTGTTTTGAGCGCTGCTTTTAAAAGTAAAATTTACTAATAGCAGTAGAAAAGCTAATTTGATGTTTAATTTTCCCAAAATGAAGGTATTACGTTAGACGAAAATGTTGTGCAATCGCCACATTTTTTTTCAACCATTATGAAACTGGTGGGGATAATTCCTCCAGGCCCATCTGCTATATAAACATGTGTACTAAGTAAGAGATAATTTTGTCGTTCTATTTCAGCAAAACCATATGGTCTCGCATCGCAAGTTTGAAAATATTTAACAGGCTTTTCTAAGGGGAAAAAGTCGTTGAAGTTAAAAAAGATTCTTTTTTTAGAGACAGATGCGACTTCAAAATAACCTATTACTTTTTCATGTAAATCTGTTGTTGATTTTATGTTTCCAACAACATATCCTGGCTGATTTGGAGATAGTAATTCTCCAGAATCAATCATTTTTTTTGATTTGTAATAATAATCATAAGCAGATTGATTTTGCGTGTATTGAGAAACCATTATGCTATAACGATTTGTTAGCATATAATCTGTGTTGTTAATAAAACGGACAGGGTATTTTACACGATCTTCAGTTAAATTTACGGTATTGGTTTGCCTTATTCCTGTAGAATGCTTAGTTGTGTAGCAAATTTGAGTGTTTGGCTCAGCAGGAACTTTTTCGAAGCTATAGGAGTAATCGCTTTTTTGGACTAATTTGAGACGTGTTTGAATATTGTAAGGAGTTATTATTTTGTACGTCTCTTCATATTCATATCGATAATATTTGGACGTATTGGTTGGATCAAAACTTTTAACGTTAACCTGAACCCCTCGAGCTCCATCTTTGTCTGCAATCTCTGTTTCTAGATCAATACTATTTTCTGTAGGCAAAATTTCTGTTGAAGAGACATACGATTTTCCAGAACTGGTTGTTATTTTTAATTGATAGTTTTTATTTGGTTCTGCTTTAAACTCATTTACAGAAATATATTTTCCATCTTTTTCGTCAAAATTAAATACATTTCCATCGCTATCAACAACAGTAACGTTAGCTCCAGATTCTGGTTTTTTTATTGTATCGTTAACCAGTCTTGTGCGTGAGATGTTTATTTCCTGATGTTTTAATTCATTTGTTAATGTGGCTTCAACGCTCATTGCGTCTTCAAAATCTTGATTTTGATATACATATTGTTCTGTGCAACTTGATAAAAAAGCAAATGCAAAAATGGCCAACGATTTTTTTTTGATTATTGATAAATTCATATGCATGAGATAAATGAATTAAAACTTGATATTGTAAGTGATTGTTGGAATTGGAACAGAAAAAATAGAGGTTTTATAAGCCTTGATTTTTTTATCTTCAGTAACAAAATACACATTGTAAGGGTTGTTTCGTCCAAGAACATTATAAACTGAAAGGTTCCAAAAGCTATGAGCGAGTTTTTTTATCTTGTGATTTCCTTCAAAATTAAGCCCTATATCTAATCTATAATAGTCTGGAATTCTATATTGGTTGCGATTGCTGTATAAAGTAAATTGCTCTCCTGTTAAGTCGTAAGATCCAATAGGGAAGGTGACAGGTCTGCCGGTTTGGTAAACAAAGTTAGTTGATAAGCTATACCTTTTTGTGAATTTGTAATTTAGAATAGCACTAAAATCATGCGGTTTGTCATAATTCGTAGGAAAATAATCTCCATTGTTTATTTTTTCAGCGTCAAATCTGCTATCCAATTTTATTAAAGCTCTCGAATAAGTATAGCTTAACCATCCATTAAAATTTCCTTTTTCTTTCTTGATTAAAAATTCAATTCCATAAGCTTTTCCTTCTCCTTGAAGAAGTTCAGTTTCGATGTTTTGGTTCAAAAATAATTCAGCACCGACTTTGTAATCCAGAATATTTTTAGAGCGTTTATAATAACCTTCGACGCTTAGTTCTAATGATTTTTCAATTATATTTTTGAAAACTCCTAACGAGAATTGATTAGAAGATTGTGGCTCAGTATTTAAATCTGAAAGTTTCCACACATCCATTGGAGATTGAGTAGTGTTTGTAGACAGTAAATGCATATATTGATATGTTCTGTCAAAACTTGCTTTTATAGATAGATCTGGAAGTATAAAATATCGAGCTGAAACTCTAGGTTCAAAGCCACCATAAGTTTTTACAGACTCATTATTAGAATAGGTCTTGGTATCAATAACGGTTCTATCAGATTTAGGTTGGTCATCTTGGTAGATGTTTTGCGTGGCAGGGCCAAGTGCAGAATAGAAAGAATAGCGCAAACCTAAATTTATTAAAAACTTATCGTTGACTTTATAATTTTCGGTAAAAAATAAAGCCGACTCTAAAGCTTTTTCTTTTTCAAGTGTAATATCTTTAATTAGAGAATTGCCGCCTGTTGGTTTGAGAAAGCCAGGCTCGACATTGTATAATTTACTGCTAATGCCATAATTAAATATGTGTTTTTCATTAAGATTGGACTTCATTTTAAAAACAAACTGAGTTTCATTGATTTTATAGCCGTAATCAAATGATTTTTCTGGTTGAGAATCGCAGTCGATGTTAAATTTATATTGGCTATTGGTAACAATTAACGAAGATTTGTTTTTTAGATTGAAATCATGATCCCATTTTACGGTTGCTAATAAATTGCTGTATTTGTAGATAGAATCTGAATTAATACTGTATTTGTCATGACTATAATATAAGGAAGTTTCCAGATCATCTTTTTTTGAGATTTGGTGATTGTATTTTAAAAGCAAATCATAAAAAGAAGCTTGACTATTGTCTAATTCAGGTTCTTTGATAGTTTTTAGAATCCAATCAGAATAACTCGCTCTGCCACCAAATAACATGCTTGATTTTCCTTTTACTATCGGAAGTTCGAGTGTTACATTGCTCATTACTGGGCCAATTCCTGCTTCGCCAGAAATTTTTTCGGTATTTCCGCTTTTAGATTTGATATCAAAAACAGAAGAAAGACGTCCTCCAAACTCAGCAGGAATACTTCCTTTGTAGATATCGGCTGTTTTGGTTGTAAATGGATTTACAGAAGAAAAGAAACCCAAAAAGTGAGATGGATTGTAGAGAGAAGCGTTGTCAAGTAAAAACAAGTTTTGGTCATCTTTTCCTCCACGCACATTAAATCCTGCAGAACCTTCTCCTGCCGTTTTTATTCCCGGAAGTGTTGTCGCAACTTTAAAAATATCTCTTTCACCTAGAATTAAAGGAACATTTTTGATGTTTTCAACATTAATGCTTGTAAGACCAGCAACTGCCGAAGCTGTATTTTTTGTTCTTTTATTTTCGATAACAACCTCTTTAAGTGCATTTACATTTTCATCTAAATTAAAATCAACCTTTCCATTATTATAAAGCACAATTTTTTTGGTCTTTGATTGATGATTTAATGATTGTGTCTCAATTATATTGATTCCTGCAGGAACTCTAAAGCTATAATAGCCATTTGCATCAGTTGTGGTGCTTATGTCTTTATCTTTTACTTTGATGGTGATATTGTATTCTGGTTTTCCTGAAATTCTGTCTTTAATGTAGCCTGATAAGGTATAAGTTTGAGATGTGTTTATTAAAGACTGTTTTCCTAAAGAAATTATAGAGTCTGAATCTTTCT
Organism: Flavobacterium movens; assembly: GCF_039581425.1. Lineage (NCBI taxonomy): Bacteria > Pseudomonadati > Bacteroidota > Flavobacteriia > Flavobacteriales > Flavobacteriaceae > Flavobacterium > Flavobacterium movens. Next base: position 260,086 of record NZ_JBCPXY010000008.1, on the reverse strand, counting down.
TAGAATCATTTAGATACTGTTTATTATAAATTGGAACAACTTGCAAAGTGCTGATTTTGCTAACAGTTTTATTGTCAGTGTTTTTGAAATAATTTTCAGTAATCGGGTTTGATATTAATAGGCCATTGCTCAGAATTATATTATTGTTGTCAATAATATAATTTATGGTCGTGTTATTAAAAACAGCATCTAAAATTACTGTAATAGATGTATTCTTAAATTCGCCCGAAATAAGTTCATCTTTAGATAGCCATTGGTCTTCGAAATAGAAATGAAAAGATGTGTTTTTTTCAATTATTTCGATAGCTTTTTTTCGTGTTACGTTTGAATATGCTACAGAAACATTTTTTTCCTGAGAAAAAAGAAAGAGTGGCAGTAACAAAAATAAACAGAAGAGAAAGTGTTTTTTCATTTAGATTTAGAAATAGAGCTTATAAATTGTTATCAATAAATTTTAGTAAATCTGCTTTAAATAGGTTTGGGGCTGTCTCTTCTAAAAGTTTATTTTTTTTGTAATAATCTTTTATTTCTTTTTTTAGGTCAGGAAATATTGCGAGGATTTCTTTTTGTGTATTTACAGGTGCAAATTTTGAATTATAAAGAACCTGATAACCACTCAATTCTTTGAATTCTGTATACAAAGTAGTTTCAATTATAATTTCTTTTGCAGTTTTAAAGTGCTTAATATATAAGGAGATTTTTTTGCCTAAATACTTTTCTTCAAAAAAGCCAGTAATAGCTTTTGGGAATTTGTATTTAGTATCAATATTGATGAATTTTTTATCTTCAATGAAAAAGTAATCTGTTTTTTCATTTATCAGAGTTATACCGAATGCGGTATTATTTGCAAACGATTTAACAAGTTGATCTTTGTATATGTCATACTTTATGAGGACATTTTCATAAAACTGGTTGTCATAAAAAACAGATCCTTTAATAAAGTTTTTATTTAAATAATAATTATGGCTGTTTTTTAAATTATAAGGATCAATATGAATTTTGCCGTTATTGATATTTAAAATCTCTTCGCCAACAATTTTGTCAAAATAATTGGAAACTTCTTTTTTTTCATTGGTTTGAGAAAAGCTGTTGATTGAAAGCAATAAAAGGATGAAAACTATTGTTGGGGGAGGTATAATTTTCGATGGTTGGTTTTTACAATATAGTTTGAATTTAAAAGAGATGGTAATAAATAATATTGTGTTATTAATTCTTGACCTTGCAATACCTTTTTTCATCAATATTTTAGTTTTTGTGTGGCTATTTTCTATATAAAACTATGTTAACGACAGTCCTTTAAAAAATAAATTAAACCAACAACATTGATTTTTAAACCAACAACATTATTTAACCTATAATGCGTTTTCTGAAAACGTTGTAGACTAGTGTTTTAACCTTTTGATTTTAGATTAGGAAGTAGCTGTAAAACTTAAAAACCCCAATTCAAATAAATGAATTGGGGTTTTTTATGAATAAACCTTTAGTAAACTAAGATCTGATTACTCTTTTTTCTCCTCACGTGGAGGTCTTGGAACAAGTGCTTTTTTAGACACTTTTTCTTTTTTAGTTTTAGGGTCAACTCCTAAGTATTTCACTTGGAAAACATCTCCCATTTTAACTACATCGGCAACATTTTCAGTACGTTCCCAAGCAAGCTCAGATACGTGAAGCAATACTTCATTTCCTGGTGCAGCAGTATATTCTACTACGGCTCCAAAATCTAGCATTTTGATTACTTTAACTTCATAAGCTTCTCCCATTTGAGGTTTGAAAGTCAATGCATCAATTTTAGCCAATACTGTTTTGATACCTTCTGGATCAGTTCCTAAGATTTCAACAACTCCTTGCTCGTCAACTTCGTTGATAACAATAGTTGTTCCAGTAGCTTTTTGTAATTCTTGAATTACTTTTCCACCAGGACCAATTAATGCTCCAATAAAGTTTCCAGGAATAGTTCTGGTAATGATTTTTGGTGCGTGCGCTTTTACGTCAGCTCTTGGAGTTGCAATAGTTTCAGTTAATTTTCCTAAAATATGCATACGTCCATCACGTGCTTGAGCCAAAGCTTGCTCCATAATGTCATAACGCAAACCATCAATTTTGATGTCCATTTGACAAGCTGTGATACCGTCAGCAGTTCCAGTTACTTTAAAGTCCATATCTCCTAAGTGATCTTCGTCACCTAAGATATCAGACAATACAGCAAATTTCTCTCCGTCAGTAATCAATCCCATAGCAATTCCAGAAACTGGTTTTACCATTTGAACTCCAGCATCCATCAAAGCCATTGTTCCAGCACAAACCGTTGCCATAGAAGAAGAACCGTTAGATTCTAAAACCTCAGAAACAACACGGATTGTATAAGGACAATCTGCAGGAATCATATTTTTTAAAGCTCTTTGAGCCAAGTTACCGTGACCAACTTCTCTTCTTGAAGTTCCTCTTAGTGGTTTTGCTTCACCAGTAGAGAAAGGAGGGAAGTTATAGTGTAAGTAGAATTTCTCTTCACCTTGTTCAGATGGAGAATCGATTTGGTTTGCTTCTCTAGAAGTTCCTAAAGTTACTGTAGCCAAAGCTTGAGTTTCTCCACGTGTAAATAAAGAAGATCCGTGAACTCTTGGTAAATAATCAGTTTCACACCAGATTGGTCTGATGTCTGTAGTTTTTCTACCATCTAAACGAACACCTAATTCTAAAACTACATTACGAACAGCTTCTTTGTTTGTTTTGTAGAAATATTTTGAAACTAAATCTCCATCAGCAGCTAATTCTTCTTCAGTAAACAAAGCTTTAACTTCTTCTTTTACTTCAGCAAATGCAGCGCCTCTTTCGTGTTTAGCTGAACCAACTTTTGCAATAGCATAGATTTTATCGTATGCTGCGGCTTTTACTTTTTTGTAAATTTCTTCATTTTCTTTCTCACCTTCGTAAGTACGAATTTCTTTTTTACCAAAAGCTTCCTGTAAACGATATTGAGCTTGAATTTGAACTTTGATAGCCTCGTGAGCAAATTTAATTGCTTCGATCATTTCAGCTTCTGAGATTTCTTTCATCTCACCTTCAACCATTGCTACAGAATCCATAGAAGCACCAATCATCATATCGATGTCAGATTTTTCTAATTCTTCTCTGCTTGGGTTGATTACTAATTTTCCGTCGATACGTGCAACACGAACTTCAGAAATTAAGTTGTAAAATGGAATATCTGAAACTGCTAATGCTGCAGAAGCGGCTAAACCAGCTAAAGCGTCTGGCATAACTTCTTCGTCGTGAGACATTAACTGAATCATAACTTGTGTTTCAGCATGGTAATCGTCTGGGAAAAGCGGACGCAATACACGGTCAACTAATCTCATTGTCAATACTTCGCTGTCGCTTGGACGTGCTTCTCTTTTAAAGAAACCTCCTGGGAAACGACCTGCTGCTGCAAATTTTTCGCGGTAATCTACCGTTAACGGTAAAAAATCAACGCCTGGGTTTGATGTGCGAGCTGAAACTGCAGTTGCAAGAATCATAGTGTCGCCCATTCTAACTACTACAGAACCGTCAGCTTGTTTAGCTAAACGTCCTGTCTCGATTGTGATGCTTCTGCCATCACCTAAATCGATCTTTTCTACAAATAATTGTGGAATCATAAATTTTTTCCTTATTGATTATACAATGGGTTTTAGTTGTGTTGTAGTTGTTGTTGTGTGTAGTTGTTGTTATCTAAAACCCAATGAAAAACCAAACTTTTTTTCTTGTAATATGCTTATTATAAACAGCAGTAATGTAAAAACAAAAAGAGGCACTTTCGCACCTCTTTTCTATATTGATTATTTTCTGATATTCAATACTTTGATAATCTCACGATATCTGTTAATTTCTTTCTTTTTCAAGTAATCAAGTAACGCTCTTCTTTTACCTACTAATAGTACAAGAGAACGCTCAGTGTTGTAATCGTGACGATTTTTTTTCAAGTGTTCAGTTAAGTGAGAAATTCTGTAAGTGAACAATGCGATTTGACCTTCTGCGCTTCCTGTGTTTGTTGCACCACCGTGTTGTGCGAAGATTTCTTCTTTCTTTTCTTTAGTTAAATACATTCCAATATTATTTAATGATTTTTATGTATGTCATACAACTTTTGTAAGACGGGTGCAAAATTAGATTAAAAAATCAAAAGAATCAAACAAAAATAAAAGAATCTTAAAATAAAGGGTGATAAATTCTTTTTTAGTGATATAGATGCTTTCAAATCTACATTATTTACCTCTTATTGTTATAGGTATAGAGAAAAGGGTGGATCTTTTTATTCCCCTAATTTTTCCAGGAATCCAGTTTCCAGAAGAGTATAAAGCTTTTACAGCTTCTACGCCTGTTCCGTATCCTAAATCTTTTAATATTGTTGGTTTTGTAATTTTGCCTATTTCGTCAACAACAAAAGTAACATAAATTTGACCTTGCACCTTGTTTTTAAGGGCTTCATCTGGAGTTTTGTAGTAAAGAGCAATATTTTTATAAAAATTATCCATGCCTACTTCAGGAGTTGGTTTTTCAAATATTTTTGAATAGGAATATTTTAGGCTGTCTTTGTCAGTGCTTATTCCAGAAACCAGTTTTCCTTTGTTGTAAGTCTCAGTATATCTAACTTTGTTTATTAAATCCTTGCCATACCAAACGTCTTGTTTTAATCCGTCTTTTATTTTTCCTTTTTCCTGAAAATCTTCATCATTATCATCACATTCTCCGTTTCCATCAATTACAGTAAGTTGATTTTCTTTATTCCAAAATCTTATAAGGAGTGTTTTTAAAGTTTTGGCTTTAGGGTCATAGATGTTTTCCTTTTCAAATTTAGAATTCCCATTGTCATACCATTTATACTCTTTGCCCGTTTTCCAGCCATCAGAATAAGTTATAATAGCTTCTTTAGTGCCATTTTCGTAGAAGTAAATAAAAGTGCCATCTTTTTTAATGATATCTTTATTTAAGGTTGTTCCTACCATTTTTTTTGCCCCAGACTTGTATAATTCTATTACCTTATAACTGTCTTTGTTTAAAAAATAATCTTCGATTACTCTTTTATATTTATGATTTTCTTCTGTTGTTTCACGATACAAAGAGTCTAGATAAACAGCTCTAGATGAATTTTTCTGTGCAGAAGTAGTAAGCGAGGTTAAAGAAATAAGAATTAAGAAGAAGTTTTTTTTCATCAGCTTTTTTGTAGTAAAAATAGCATTTTATACTTCGTGAGCAACTATTGTTATTTTATTTTCTGAACTTTTTTACCTGCTTGTTTTTCGCTTAAAGAAGAATAAGAAAATTTGATATTCTTTTCATCTATACTTACGCCAGAGATTAGAACTCCACGATCATAATTATCAACAAATGTAATTTTTCGCAGACTATCGCTTCCTTCCCAAATGCCTTGTTTCAATCCGTCTTTGATATTGCCTTTTTGTGTGATAAATTTATCAGTTTCTTCAAACTCACCATTTCCGTCCGTTACGATCTGATTTTTATTTTGATCCCAACAGTTCAGAACTAAGGTTTGCTGTTTTTTTGTTTTAGAATCCCAGATATTTTGTTTTTCACACTTTTTGCTTTGATTTTCATACCAACTAATCTCTTTGCCATTTTTATGATCATCAGTATAGTTTACAACAGTTTCTTTAGCTCCGTTTTTATAATAATAGATAAACTCTCCGTCTTTTTTTAAAACATCACGATCGAGAGTATTGCCTGTCATTTTCTTTCTTCCATTTTTATAGAAATCTGTTACCACGTAGCGAATGCTTTTTTGAGAGTAATTTGTAATTACTCTTGTGTAACTATAATTGTCGGGCGTGCATTCGCGATTTAACGAGTCTAAAAAGATTTTTTTAGAAATCATGTTAATTTGCGCAGAAAGTTGAACTGAAATAATCAGAAGCAAAAAGAGTAAGCTGTTTCCTTTCATTCAGTTCTAATTTTTATTCTTAAAGATAATTTTTTTAGAATAATTTAGCAACCTCTTGATTTACAAATTCCAAAAATCTTTCGTCGGTCTCTGTAAATGGATCAATAACATGACTGTCAATATCGATTTGGCCAATATTTACTCCATTTACAAAAAGCGGAACTACGATTTCAGATTTAACTGTTAAACTGCAGGCAATATAATTGTCTTGTGCTTTAACGTCAGGGACTACAAAATTGGCATTGCTTTCGGCAACTTGACCGCAGATTCCTTTACCAAACGGAATAACTGTATGGTCTGTTTCTGCACCAACATATGGACCTAGATGCAAAGTTTTAGTATCGTGATTAGCAAAATAAAAGCCAACCCAATTGTAATATTCTATATTCTCGTTTAATAGCTTGCAAACTGCTAATAATTTTTCGTCTCTATTTGTTTCATTGTCAGCGACAATTGCACTTATTTTTGGTTGTAATTCTTGAAATGTCATGATATTAAATTTTATACAAAAGTATTTAAAGCTAAACTCAAAAAATATATAAATTTGAAAAAAAAATCTCTTGAAAAAATATTTAGTCCAGTTTAGGCCATTTCTGATTTTTATAAGCATCTTTTTTCTGACTTATATTGTTTTTACACTGCTTTATAAATTTTATTTAAACAGCTATCAAGCAGAAGATCTTGATGCTATAACGATGATTTCTGGCAAAAACTCAGAACAATTGCTAAAGCTTTTTGGGTACGATGTATTAATTCAGAAAAATTCACAAAATCCTTGGCAAGACATTATTTTAAATGGCAGATTTATAGCGCACATAACCGAAGGCTGTAATGCTGTAAGTGTGATGATACTTTTTGTGTCGTTTGTAGCCGCTTTTTCGGGAAATTTAAAAAAGACGCTATTATTTATAATCTTTGGACTTATATCTATTTATATTTTAAATATTGTTAGAATTTCACTTTTAATTGTACTTGTGTACCACTTTTCGCAATATACCAGTTTTCTGCATGGAACTTTCTTTCCTTTGATGATTTACGGATATGTTTTTATTTTATGGATTTTCTGGATCAATAGATTTTCAAAGTATGCTAAATAATTTAAAAGAGAATAGATTTAAAATCCTTACTGCAATTGTTGTTGTAATAGGTTTGGCTTTAATTAGAACATTTGAAAGGAAATTGTTTTATGATCCATTTCTGATATATTTTAATGCCGATTTTCATTCCATTCCACATCCTCCAGTAGAAGATCTAAAACTTTTCGCGGGACTTTTTTTTCGTTATTGTTTAAATTCGGCTCTATCTCTTTGGCTAATTTTTGCCTTATTTCAAGATCGTGATATTTTTAAGTTTAGTCTATTTGTTTACGGTTTATTTTTAGTCTTGTTTTTAATCGCATTTTATATTATTCTTGAATATTTTCCAGACTGCAATTGGCTTCTTTTTTATGTACGTCGATTTTTAATTCAGCCCATTTTAGTGCTATTATTTATTCCTGGATTTTACTATCAGCTTCAAAAAACTAAAAAATAACATTTGTTTAGGTTTTTTTTATGCGGTTTTTAAATAGCTTTGCAGTATGAATTTGAAAAAGTGTACAGGTCTGTTTTTAGCGTTCCTTTTATTGGTTTCCAATATTGGGTTTGCTTTTGATGTGCACTATTGTGGCGGAGAAATTGCTTCAGTTTCTTTAAAAACTACGGCAGAACCAGTTGTTGAAAAGAAATGTTGCGGTTCTAAAGAAAAAGAAAACTCTTGCTGTAAAGATAAAGTTGTTCATTTCGAAAAGAAATCAGACAACGCGACCATCAAATTCTTCTTTTTTCAATTTGCTTTTCCAGCTGTTGTACAAGATTATAAACCTTTAGTCTTTTTAGAAATTCCAACGTTTAAAAAGAAAGAAGTTCTCTCGTATTATGCTGATGCAAATGCACCCCCCTTATTTAAATTATACTATCAGTATATTTTCTATTCCTGATTTTAATGTTAAGATGAAATGCAGGTCTTGATTAAGACTTTGTGTTTACATTTTGATTGTTTTTGTTCTTGTAAAAACATCAAAAATGTAATTCTATTTAAACATTAAAATCATTTTTTATGCAAAAAAATATAATGCTTTTTGCAGCGTTTTTACTTTCTATTTCTGCCTTTTCACAAGAAGATCTGCAAGAAGTAAAAATTACTAAAAAGCAAAAAGGGATTAAAAAATCCTTTACAGTAACAGCCAATACATCTGTAATTACAAGTAAAGAACTGCTTAAAGCGGCTTGCTGTAATCTGGCAGAAAGTTTTGAGACCAATCCGTCAATCGATGTTAATTTTTCCGATGCTTTAACAGGAACCAAGCAAATTAAAATGCTGGGACTTACAAGTCCGTACTTGATGATCACAGAAGAAAATATTCCTTCTGTTCGCGGAGCTTCTCAAGCTTATGGTTTATCATTTACACCAGGAACATGGATTGAAAGTGTTCAAATTACAAAAGGTGCGGGGAGTGTTGTAAACGGTTATGAAAGCATTTCGGGTCAGATTAATACAGAACTTTTAAAACCGTTAAATGATATTCCTTTCTTTCTGAACGCTTATGGTTCAACCGATTCTCGTTTTGAATTGAACACACATTTCAATAAAAAGTTATCAGATAAATGGGCAACCAGTTTATTTGTTCATGGAAATGCCCGTGTAGCAAAAAACGATATGAACAAAGATGGTTTTTTAGATAATCCGTTAGGGAAACAAATTAATGTTTTAAATCGTTATCAATATTACAATCCAGAAAGTGGTTTGGTAAGTTTTATCAATTTCAGATATATGAATGATAAAAAACAAACCGGAGAAGTTAATTTTGATAAAGATCGTGATCGCGGTACAACTAACTATTGGGGTTCAGAAATCAATACAGAGCGTTTTGATGTTTCTACAAAAATCGGATATGTATTTAAAGACATGCCATTCCAAAGTATTGGTTTTCAAAATGCATTTAATAGTCATAAACAGGATTCTTATTATGGTTTGAATCAATACGATATTAAGCAAAATAGTTTTTATTCTAATTTGATTTTCAATTCGATCATCAATAATACGATGCATAAGTTTTCAACGGGTCTGAATTTTACTTACGACCAGTATCAGGAATTTGTAAACGTAACCGACGTAAGCAGAATTGATAATTCTGTTGGGGCTTTCTTTGAATATACTTACGATAATACAGATAATTTCAGTTTGATTTTAGGAGGAAGAGTTGACAATCATAACCGATTGGGACTTTTTGTTACGCCAAGATTGCACATGAGATATAATCCTTGGAAGAATGGAGTAGTTCGTTTTTCTGCAGGAAGAGGAAAGCGTTCTGCTAATATCTTTGCCGAGAATCAGCAGCTTTTTGCTAGTTCAAGAACTTTTTCGATTTTAGATTCGAATGGAAAAGTGTACGGATTAAATCCAGAAATTGCATGGAATTATGGTGTGAGTTTTTCGCAGAAATTCCGTCTTTTCAACAGAAATGCCGACGCAGGTTTTGATCTTTATAGAACCGATTTTCAAAATCAGGCAGTTGTAGATGTGATGCAAAGTCCGCAACAAGTATTGTTTTACGATTTGAAAGGAAGTTCTTTTGCAAACAGTCTTCAACTCGAGTTTAATTACGAATTGATTCATAATTTAAATTTAAGAACAGCCTACAAATATTATGATATTCAGACTGATTATTTGAGAGGAACATTTCAGCGTCCGTTACAGGCAAAACATCGTTTCTTAGGAAATCTAGAATACGAAACTACGATGAATAACGACAAACAATGGAGATTTGATTTTACCTATAATTGGTCAGGAAAACAGCAGTTGCCTTATACTGCAACAAATCCTGCAGGAGATCAGTTTCCTGATTTTTCACCATCTTATGCGGTAATGAATGCACAAGTTACCCGCGTATTTTCGCCAGTTTTTGAAGTGTATGTAGGAGGAGAAAATATTGGAAATTATAAACAAGAAAAAGCAATTTTAGGAGCAAATGATCCTTTTGGGCCTAATTTTGATGCATCGATTGCATACGCGCCAATTTTTGGACAAATGTATTATGCAGGACTTAGATTTAAAATCAAATAACAATATCAAATAACAATATCAAAAATCAATTTCAATAACAATAAAATTAAATACAATGAATAAAATAGTTTTAATCGCAATGATGGTTTTTCTGGGGTTTTCAGCTCAGGCTCAAACTAAAAAGAATAAGAATTTAAAATACACTACAGAGGTAAACGGAAACTGTGAACAATGCAAGAAACGAATTGAAAAAGCAGCTTACGGCGTTCCGGGAGTAAAAACAGCGACTTGGGATGTTGGTTCGCACCAGCTTTCGGTTATTTTAAACGAAGAGAAATGTTCTCCTTCAGATTTAAATAAAGCAATAGCAAAGGCAGGTCATGATACTAAGGAAGTTAAATCGACTACTGAAGATTATGACAACTTACACAGCTGTTGCAAGTATGTAAGAGAATAATAATTAGAGAAGCCCGAACAACTAGTTTGGGCTTTTTTTAATAGTTAATTTATGTTTAAAATACTGCATTTTATTGTGGTTAAGGTAAATTATTGTTACTTTCACAAACTATAAAAAATAACCAATCACATTTATGAATAATTTTGAATGGACTCAATTACTAAACCCTGAATTTTATATTACTTTAAGCGTCGGAGGTTTTCAGATTGGGTTGTTTATTGTTCTGTTTATAGTTTTTGCTGAGACAGGACTTTTTGCAGGTTTTTTTCTGCCTGGAGATAGTTTGCTTTTCTTAGCGGGTATTTACAGTCGTGATCTAATTGAAAATGTTGCCTATATTCCGAATGATTTTCTAAATGTATTTCTGCTTGCAACAGCTGTTGCTATAATGGGTGTTTTAGGTAATATGACTGGTTATTGGTTTGGTGCAAAAAGCGGTTATTATTTGTTTAAAAAAGAAGATACCTTCTGGTTTAAGAAAAAATACCTGCTTCAATCAAAAGACTTTTTTGAAAAATATGGAGGAAAAGCAATCATTTATGCGCGTTTCCTGCCAATTTTTAGAACTTTTGCTCCAATCGTTGCCGGAATCGTTTCGATGGACAAAAAGAAGTTTATGTTTTATAATGTTTTGAGTTCTTTCCTTTGGTCATTTATATTAATCTTCGCAGGACATTATTTATACGGTGTTTTCTTAAAACAAGGAATAGATTTAAAGAAACATATTGAATATATAATTATCATTATCATTATAATCTCTACTTTCCCAGTTATATTGAAACTTTTGAAAAAGAGACCTAGTGAAGAAATATAATTAAGATAAAAATAAGAAAGTCCGAAGTTTTGCTTCGGACTTTTTTGTTTTAACCAAGTCTATCTTCAATGACTTAATTGTGTGCTATTTTTGATATGGCTAAATATTTTAACTGTGACTACATAAGAGAAGATATTCAATCCATTTGATTCGATGATCGGCAAAACTTGAAAGCGATGGAATAAAAAAAAAGCTGTAATTAGTTTTTGAAAAACAATTACAGCTTTAGTTTAACTTATTTTATATTTCGAATTGAAATTTGCGATTTAGAAATTGAATATTTTAAACATTACCATTCATTCACTTTATTGGCATCCATTTTAAGGAAAATAAACAGCAAAATTGTAAATCCCCAGAGTCCAGAACCTCCATACGAAAAGAAGGGCAGAGGAACCCCGATTGTTGGGAAAATTCCAATTACCATGGCAATGTTTACAAAGAAATGTATGAAGAGAATTGCGGCAACACAATATCCGTAAACCCGGCTGAATTTTGTCTTCTGTCTTTCTGCTAAGTAAATTACTCTAAGTAATAAACTAACAAAAAGTAGAATAACAACAAAAGAACCTGCAAAACCCCATTCTTCACCAACCGTTGTAAAAATATAATCGGTATGTTGCTCAGGAACAAATCCTCCTTTGGTTTGTGTGCCTTCAAGAAAGCCTTTCCCGATCCATCCTCCAGATCCAATGGCAATTTCAGATTGGTTGGTATTGTATCCAATCCCTTTCATATCTACAGTTTTACCTAGTAAAATATTGAAACGATCTCTGTGGTGCTGTTTAAAAACATTGTCAAATACGTAATCAACAGAGAAAACAAATCCAGAAATTAAGACCAGTAAAATACCGCTTAAAATAATATTTCTGTCAACCACTCTTCCTTTAAAATGTATAATGGCCAACACGATAAAAGCCATTCCAATAACAGCGTACGGCTCTAAAACTAAAGTAAGAACGAAAAGGACAATGGTGATAAATGCTGTCCATACATACCAAGAAGGCAAGCCTTCTCTATATAAAACAAGGATAAATGCGCTATAAATTAAAGCACTTCCGGGGTCTGGTTGTGGTAAAATCAATATTACAGGCAAAAGCATAATAGCCAAAGCTTGGATTTGTCTATTGGTTTCTTTTAAGTTGATTTGTGTATCACTTAAGTATTTGGCCAATGCCAAAGAAGTGGCCGCTTTTGCAAACTCAGATGGCTGTAAAGTGAAGCTTCCTATGGCATACCAGCATCGCTGTCCTGCAATGGTTTTTCCAAAGAGAAATAATCCAGCGAGAGACAATAAGGAAACTCCAAATATAATACTGGCATATTTTTCGTAAAATTTACCATCAACAAAAAGCACAACAAATATCAATGGAATAGTACAGCAGATAAAAATCAGCTGTTTTTGATAGGTTCCATCGGTTGATAATAAAGAAGACGAATAAATATTAAGCCAACCTAAAGTTACCAGCGCAATGTAGATAAAGACACTTATCCAATCAATATTATTTTTTACACTTTGATTTTTCATTTGAAATAATCTTTCTTAGTTTTTCTTAGTTGTGTCTACCGCTGTTTTTTTAACTTCAGTTTTTGGTGCCGTTGTAACTGGTGCTTTTGGTTTTAAAATTTTTGCTTGTAAAACAGAATCTTTTGGGACAGATTCAATTTTAAGAGCATCACTTATTCCGCCTACTTTAGCATATTCCGAAAGTAAGCTTTTGTTTAATACTCTTACTTCTAGATCTGTTCTTGTGATTTTTTTTCTTAGATATTTTTCAATCATTAAACTCGCAATCGGACCTGCTACTGTTGCTCCAAAACCTCCATTTTCAATCATAACTGCAATAGCAATTTTCGGATTGTCTTTTGGGGCAAAAGCAACAAATATAGAGTGGTCTTTAAGCTGGGTTCTTTTACCGTTTATTTTGGCAAAGTTCTCGGCAGTACCTGTTTTTCCGCAAATATCGATTCCTTCTACTCTAAGACTGTAAGCTGTACCTTTGTTGTAAACGTCAAATAGTCCGCTGATAACCGGCGGGAAATATTTTTGATCAATCGTAGTCACGTGCTTTGTCGTGAACTTTTCGTCTATTTTTTCTCCCTCAATTTTTTTAATGATGTGAGGAGTATAATAATAACCCTGATTTGCAACGGTGGCCATCATGTTGGCTAATTGAATAGGAGTCATTAAAACCTCTCCCTGACCAATTGCATTCGATACAATGGTTGAGCTTCTCCATCCTCCGTTAGGGTAAATTCTTTTATAAGTTTTAGAAGTTGGAATATTTCCTCGTTTTCCAATAGGTAAATCATATCCCATAAATTGGCCTAATCCAAAACTTTTTACGTGACTGCTCCAAACATCAACAGCTTGACCGGGATCTTTGTACTTGTTGATCGTAAGCATATAGGCTTGTCCGAAATAAGTATTACAAGAGTTGTAAATTCCGTTATGCAATTGATGTGGACCAAAACCGTGGCATTTCATGAATCGGCCTCCACCATAACTAAATCCATGATGACACATAAAAGTAGTTTGTTCATTTATTACGCCTTCTTGCAATGCAACTAAACCAGTCAGGATTTTGAATGGAGAACCTGGAGGGTACTCTGCTAAAAGTCCTCTGTCATATAAAGGTTTTGCAATAGAATCGTGATATAAAAGTGTGTAATTTTTAGATCTTTGGCGTCCTACCAAAATACCTGGATCATAAGAAGGGGCAGTAACCAATGCTAGAATTTCTCCAGATTTAGGTTCAATTGCGACAATACCTCCTCTTTTGTTAATCATCAATTCCTCTCCATATTTTTGAAGTTCGGCATCGATAGTTAAATTGATATCTTCCCCAGCTACGGCAATGGTGTCGTATTTCCCTTCTTTATATGGGCCAATTTCTCGGTTGTATTTATCTTTCTGAATGTATTTTACCCCTTTTATTCCTCGTAAAATTTCTTCATAGCTTTGTTCTACACCTTGTTTACCAATTAAATCACCACTATTGTAGTAAGGATTTTTTTCGATCTGTTTTTCGTTCACCTGTGTAATAAAACCAAAAATATTGGCTCCGTAATCTACTTCGTAATCGCGAAGTGATCTTTTCTGGAAGTAAAAACCATCATATTTTCTGATTTTTTCCTGAAAAGCGGCAAATTCATTTTTATTCAGCTGAGATAAAAATACAGAAGGAAGTCTTGGGCTGTAGACTTTTGCTTTTTCAATACGTTTATGATATTCTTCTTCAGTAATATTTAAAAGGGCACAAAATTCGGCAATGTTTAAATCCTTTTTTATATCTCTTGGAATAACCATGATGTCATAAGAAGCCTGATTCGCAACAAGAAGTTTTCCGTTACGATCATAAATATAACCTCTTTCAGGATAGTCATATACTTTTTTTATCGCATTATTTTCCGATTTCAGTTTAAAAGAATCATCAATAATCTGCAAGTAAAAAATCCTAATCACTAGCAAAGACGCTGCAATAATAATTATAGTGGGCAGCAAGACTTTTCTCATCGTTTATTGGGCTTAATAAGATAAATTATTATTATTGAGGTGATTATAGTAAAGATAGAACTAAATAATGTTCGGAGCAAAATGTCCCAGATGAATTTGAACTGAAATGCTTCCAAAACAAATAATACAATATGGTGCATTAAAACCGAGACCAGTATAAATGAAAATCGTTCTGGTGTTAAAGAATCATTTAGTTTAATGGTTTGATACTCATAACTTAAACCAAAAGAAAATTTAAAAATGTAAGGCCTGTAATAGGCTAAAATAACACAGGCAGTTGCGTGTATTCCGCCAGAATTACAGAACATATCCATTATTAGTCCCAAGAAAAAACTAGAAATAATTAATCCTGCTTTATTGCTGTTTACAGGGTAAAGAATGATATACAAGATATACGGAAAGGGACTTATATATCCTAAGAAATTCATATTGTTGAAAATAACAATCTGAATTGCCAGTAACATAATAAATCGAAAAATATTGACTAACAGAGCGCTATTCATTTTTTTCTTTGTTTTCTAAATTAATAAGTTCCTCTCTGTCCTTACTCTTGATAATATAGACGTGTCCTAAGTTTGTCATATCGTTAAATAGCTTAACTTTTATAACATAAAAACTTGTTTGGGTTTCTTTGTAAATTGTTTCAACAGTTCCGATATTAATCCCTTCAGGGAAAATTACAGACTGTCCTCCTGTTACAATTGTATCTCCTTTTCTAACTGAAGCTAATCTTGGAACGTCTCTTAGCTGTACAAATCCAGTACTTTTTCCATCCCATGTCAAAGAACCAAAATGATTTGATTTTTTTAACTTGGCATTAATCTGAGATTTCATGTTCAAAATACTCACAACGGTAGAATATCTTGGTGATGTGTCATCTACAATACCAACAATTCCTAAACTGTTTATTACTCCCATATCTGGTTTTACGCCATCATTGGATCCAGAATTTAAAGTAAGAAAGTTTTCGTGTGTGCTGTATGTGTTATGGATTACTTTTGATACGATGATATCAGCAGGTTTTACACCTTTAATGGTATCTGGTAAAGGTAATTTAGATGTGTCTTCTTTATTAAATAAAAGACTTTTTAATCTTGCGTTCTCAAGTACAAGTTCGTCGTTTTCAGCTCTTAAATTCATGTACTCATTAACACGATTGATTTTTTCATAAACACCTCCGCTTAAGAAATTTGCCGAGCTGATTATTTTGCTTCTGTGATAAGAATGAGATTGAATCGTGAGTCCTAACGATATACCTAAAAGCAGCAAAAACAGCAATCGATTACTGTTTCTTATAATGAAATTAAATATTTGCTGCATTTCTTGTCTGGTTATTTTGTTTCAGGATATGCTTAAAAGTTTCAGTTTTTACAAGGGTCAAAAAGTATAAATTTGACCCTTATAAAAGTAAATTGATTGTTATTTTTTGATCTTATTTAATTAAGATACTTTTAAATTTAGCAATGTTTTTAAGGGCCATTCCTGTACCGCGAACAACAGCTCTTAAAGGATCTTCGGCAATGTAAACAGGTAAATCTGTTTTTTGAGAAATACGTTTGTCAAGACCTCTTAACATAGATCCACCACCAGCTAAATAGATACCAGTATTGTAGATATCTGCTGCTAATTCAGGCGGAGTCTGAGATAATGTTTCCATTACCGCATCTTCAATACGCTGAATAGATTTGTCTAAAGCTTTTGCAATTTCACGGTAAGAAACATCTACTTGTTTTGGTTTACCAGTAAGCAAATCTCTACCTTGAACTGACATATCTTCTGGTGGGCCATCTAAATCTTCTATTGCCGCTCCGATTTGAATTTTAATTTTTTCAGCAGTACTTTCTCCAACAAATAAGTTGTGTTGTGTACGCATATAATAAACGATATCATTTGTGAAAACGTCACCTGCAATTTTTACAGATTTGTCACATACAATTCCGCCTAATGCGATAACAGCAATTTCTGTTGTACCACCTCCAATATCCACAATCATGTTTCCTTTTGGTTGCATAATGTCAATACCAATACCAATTGCCGCTGCCATTGGCTCATGAATCAAGTAAACTTCTTTTCCGTTTACTCTCTCACAAGATTCCTTCACCGCTCTCATCTCCACTTCAGTAATACCAGAAGGAATACATACAACCATACGTAAAGCTGGGGTAAACATTCTTTTTTTCAATGCAGGAATACTTTTAATGAACATATTGATCATTTTTTCCGAAGCATCGAAATCAGCGATTACACCATCTTTCAAAGGCCTTATAGTTTTGATGTTTTCATGTGTTTTACCTTGCATCATATTGGCTTCCTTACCAACAGCAATGATTTTGCCTGATACTCTATCACGTGCAACGATAGACGGACTATCAATGACAACTTTATCATTATGAATGATTAAAGTGTTTGCGGTTCCAAGGTCTATCGCAATATCCTCGGTCATGAAATCAAAAAATCCCATAAGTTTTTTAGGGGTTTAAAATGTTATAAATTATTTATCGAACAAAGTTAAACAAATTAATGTTTAAAATGACGAGTTCCTGTAAATACCATTGCAAGATTATTTTCATTGCAATAATTTATACTTAATTCGTCTTTAATCGAACCTCCTGGCTGAATTACAGCTGTTATTCCTGCTTTTTTAGCTAATTCTACACAATCCGGAAATGGGAAAAATGCATCACTTGCCATCGAAGCTCCATTTAAATCAAATCCAAAAGCTTTTGCTTTGTCAACAGCTTGAATTAAAGCGTCAACTCTTGAAGTCTGACCTGTACCTGATGAAATCAATGTTCCGTTTTTAGCAAATACAATAGTGTTTGATTTTGTATTCTTGCAGATTTTAGAAGCAAAGATCAAATCTTCGATCTCTTGAGCAGTAGGTTCTGTAATTGTAACGGTTTTTAAATGCTCTTTATTATCTGTAATATTATTTCTGTCCTGAATTAACAAACCATTAAGACAAGTTCTTACTTGACGAGCTGGTAATTCAACTTCATTTTGAACTAATATAATTCTGTTTTTCTTCTCTTGTAATACCGTAACAGCCTCATCATCATAAGCTGGAGCAATTACAACTTCGCAGAATAATTTGTTGATTTCTTGTGCAGTTTCTAAATCAATTTTAGTGTTAGAAATTAACACTCCGCCAAAAGCTGAAGTAGGATCACAAGCTAAAGCTGCTAAATAAGCCTCACTGATTGTTTTTCTTGAAGCCAATCCGCAAGCATTGTTGTGTTTTAAAATCGCGAAAGTTGGTCCGTCAGTTTTAAACTCAGCAATTAAATTAACTGCAGCATCAACATCAAGTAAATTGTTGTATGATAATTCTTTTCCATGAAGTTTTTTGAACATTGCATCAAAATCTCCAAAGAAGAATCCTTTTTGGTGAGGGTTTTCACCGTATCTTAAAACTTGACCGTTTGCAATACTTTCTTTGTAAATAGTCTCGTCTGTATTGAAATAATTAAAAATAGCTCCATCGTAGTGAGATGAAACGTGGAATGCTTTAGTAGCCAACAATCTTCTGTTCTCCAAAGTTGTTGCTCCATCTTGCTCTGTAATCAAATCTAAAAGTAAACTGTACTCGTTTACAGAAGCCACAATTACAGTGTCTTTGAAATTTTTCGCTCCAGCACGAATTAATGAAATTCCGCCAATATCGATTTTTTCAATAATATCTTGTTCGCTTGCTCCAGAAGCAACTGTTTTTTCAAAAGGATATAAATCAACAATTACCAAATCAATTTGAGGAATGTCAAATTCCTTCATTTGCTGAACATCGCTTTCATTATCCTGACGATTTAAAATACCTCCAAAGATTTTTGGGTGTAAAGTTTTTACTCTTCCTCCAAGAATTTCAGGGAAAGAAGTAATGTCTTCAACAGGAACTACTGGAATACCAAGGTTTTTGATGAAATCTTCAGTTCCTCCAGTTGAATAAAGTGTTACATTTTGTTCGTGTAATTTTCTAACAATTGGTTCTAATCCATCTTTAGAAAAAACAGAAATTAATGCCGATTGTATTTTTTTTGTTGTGCTCATTGTGTAGTTATGATTTTGAGACTGCAAAAGTAGTTTTTTTATATATTATATTAAAAAAAATTAGTGTAACAAAATGCTAAAAAAATCTACTGATGAGTAAGTTAACTTTTATTAGGTTTTTGAATTTAAATTATTGAATTTTACTTTATTGAAAAATACAAAAATATGATCGTTTATCTGAGATTATTAAAGGAAAGTCTGAGCTTTGCCATCAATGCTTTGCGAAATAATAAATTGCGCACTTTATTATCGCTATTAGGTGTAACAATCGGTATTTTTTCGATTATCGCTGTTTTGGCTGCTGTTGACTCTTTAGACAAAAAAATCTCAAAAGATTTGAGCAGTTTAGATAAAAATACAATTTATTTAATGAAATACTGCTTTGGACCGTCTGAAATTCCACAATGGAAGAGAGAACAATTTCCAAATGTAAAATATGACGAGTATATCGGTCTGAAAAACTCAATGAATAATACCGATCAAGTAGCATATCAACTTTTTGTAAATAGAGAAAGTTTAAAATACGATTCTAAAACAGTCAGCGATGTAAATATTATTCCATCGTCAAGCGAAATGGTCGATATTGACGGATTGAGTTTTGATAAAGGAAGATTTTACAATGAATCTGAATCAAACTCGGGAACTCCTGTTATTGTTTTAGGATATGATATAGCTGATGGACTTTTTGGTTCAAGCGATCCGATCGGGAAAAATATTCGTTTATACGGACAGCGATTTACTGTAATTGGCGTAATGGCAAAACAAGGAGCCGGTTTTTTTGGAGATAGTAATGATACTTCGGTTTATCTTCCAGCCAATTTTTTAAGAAGAATGTACGGAGATAGCGATTCTATGACGCCAGTAATTGTTTTAAAACCCGTAAAAGGTGTAGATATGGATGCTTATAAAGCGGAAATAGCTCAAAAACTTAGAGCAATACGTGGAATGAAAGCAGGAGAAATGGATAATTTCTTTATTAATGTGCTTTCTGGCTTTACTGATTTTATTGATGGAATTTTGGGGCAGATGAATGTTGTAGGCTGGATTATCAGCGGATTTTCTCTTTTAGTTGGTGGTTTTGGAATTGCGAATATTATGTTTGTTTCAGTTAAAGAAAGAACAAATCTTATCGGAATTCAGAAATCACTGGGAGCAAAAAATAAATTTATCTTATTCCAGTTTTTGTTTGAAGCTGTTATTTTGTCGGTTATTGGAGGGATTATTGGTCTTCTCATGGTGTGGGGAATTGCTTTTGCTCTGACAAAACTGCTAGACTTTGAATTTGTTTTAAGTTTAGGAAATATTCTTTTAGGAACCGGTTTGGCTGCTTTTATTGGTCTCGTTTCCGGAATTCTTCCTGCCATTTCGGCGGCAAATCTAGACCCTGTTGAAGCCATTCGAACAGGAATGTAAAATGTTGTTTTTGTGTTATTTAATTGTAAATTTTGTTGAGTGGAAATAATTAGATACATTTGATAGACAACAAATTAAAACGCCACATAAATGAGCTTTAATCTTAAATCTGTTGATACTGTTGAGTCGATTTCCAAGGAAGATTTTAAAAAGAATTACCTAGATAAAAGAAAACCTTTAATCATAAAGGGGCTTACAAAAGATTGGCCAGCAAGGGAAAAATGGTCAACAGAGTATCTCAAGCAGATTGCTGGAGATATAGAGGTTAAACTTGTGGATAATTCTAAGGCAGATCCAAAAAAAGTAATCAATGCTTCGATTGCGAGTATGAAATTTGGGGAATATCTGGATTTGATAAAGCGCGAACCAACCCAATTGCGTATTTTTTTCTTCAATCTTTTCAAGCATAGACCCGAATTAATTGATGATGTAAAAGTTCCGAAAGAATTAATGGGCGGTTTTATAGAAAGTATGCCAGCCATGTTTTTTGGCGGTTCTAAGGCAATTACTTTTCTGCATTATGATATCGATTTGCCGCATCTTTTTCACACTCATTTTGGTGGACGAAAACATATTATCTTATTTGATAACAAATGGAAAAAAAGATTGTATTGTCTTCCTAATACAACTTATGCTTTAGAAGATTATGATGTCGCCAATCCCGATTTTGAAAAATTTCCAGCATTAAGAGGAGTAGAAGGTTATGAAGTTTTTCTGGAGCACGGAGATACTTTATTCATGCCAACAGGAATGTGGCATTGGATGCGTTATATAGATGGTTCTTTTTCGCTCACACTTCGTGCTTGGGATTCGTCGATTTCTCGAAAAATGGCTAGCGTTTGGAGTTTATTTATGCATGGCGCAGTTGACAGTGCTATTAAAGTTGTTTTTAGAGAACGTTATGCAATCTGGCGTGAAAAATTAGTTTTTAAAATCGCTGAAAAAGAATTGAAGAAGGATTTGAAAAAGGCTGGGTAATAATTTAGGGTCTAAAAATATAAAAATCCTGTAGGAACTATATGTGCTAATTATTTGGTTTTTTTACAAATTTGACAAGTTCAGGAAATTTAATTCTTGTTTTATCCCATTTAATATCGGCAGAATTGTAATATTTATTATTTCTCTTATAATAAATAATCGTGTCTTCTTCCTGTGTTGTTCTTCTAATAACGATAAAATCTCTATCTTTCTTAAAGTAATTTAAAGATTTATTTAAATCAAAAAATATTTTAGAATTTAAAGTGTCAGATTGAGATGCGATGAAAGTTGCATTTCTAAAATCATCTTTATAATTCAATTTAATAAAATCATAAATATTTTTATTTGAAATTTCAATTAGATCTCTTGGATCTAAATCAGCGAAGTATGGAATTGTGTCTGTATTTGGTGTTCCACAGATCATTCCTATGCCTTTATTTTGCAAATAATAAGCCGTAGAATCTGAGTTGATAATAAAAGTATTTGTTCCGTAAAACAACCAGCCAGGTATAGGTGGAGGAGGTGGAACAGTGTCATTGTTTCGTATTATTGGTTTGTTTTCTTGCGAAATTATATAGGGAATGTTTTTTTCAATTTTAGTTTCTTTCTTGGTGCAGTTCCAAAAAAGGATACAAATCATAAAACCAATAAAAATTCTCATCATAAAAATCAGATTTAAAATAAAGATATAAAAAATCCCAAGAAGCAATTTCTTGGGATTTCTATTTTAAGTAGTTTTAAAACTATCTAATATCATTATTTTGAATCAAATCGATATATAAGTTGATCTTATCTTTCAATTCTTTTCTAGGCGTGATAAAGTCCAAGAAACCGTGCTCTAAAAGAAACTCAGCAGTTTGGAAACCTTCTGGTAAATCTTTTCCTGTAGTGTCACGAACAACACGAGGACCAGCAAAACCAATCAAAGCGCCTGGCTCAGAGATGTTGATATCTCCTAACATTGCGTAAGATGCAGTTGTTCCTCCAGTTGTTGGATCTGTACAAAGAGAGATATAAGGTAATTTAGCTTCAGCTAATTGAGCTAGTTTTACGGATGTTTTTGCTAATTGCATTAAAGAATAAGCAGCTTCCATCATACGAGCTCCACCAGATTTAGAAATCATTACAAAAGGAAGTTTGTTTTTGATGGCGTGATCAATTCCTCTTGCGATTTTCTCACCTACAACTGCTCCCATAGATCCACCGATAAAAGCAAAATCCATACAGCAGATTACAAGTTCTCTTCCTTTAGATTTTCCTACTCCCGTACGTACAGCGTCTTTAAGATGAGTTTTTTCCATTACATCTTTCAATCTGTCTGCATATTTTTTTGTATCCACAAAGTGCAGAGGGTCTTTAGAAGTCATGTTTTTGTCTAACTCAACAAATTCGTTGTTGTCGAATAAAATTTCAAAATAGGTTGCGCTTCCAATTCGAACATGAAAATCATCTTCAGGGCTAACGAATAAATTTCTCGCTAATTCGTCAGCATCAATAATTTTTCCAGTAGGAGATTTGTACCACAATCCTTTCGGAACGTCCATCTTATCTTCTGTCGCGGTCGTAATCCCTTTTTCTTGTCTTTTAAACCAAGCCATATTTTTAATTGATAATTGATAATTGACAATTGATAAGATTAATTATCAATTGTCAATTGTTAATTGTTAATTACAACGTATTTACGTTATTCAAATCAGCAAAAGCTTGTTCAAGTCTTGCGTTGAATGTTACTTCACTTTCACGTACCCATCTTCTTGGGTCATAATATTTTTTGTTTGGAGCATCTGGACCTTCTGGATTTCCAATTTGAGATTTCAAATAGTCAAGGTTTTTAACCATGTAATCACGGATTCCTTCAGTATATGCAAATTGTAAATCTGTATCGATGTTCATTTTGATAACTCCGTAGCTAATTCCTTCTCTGATTTCTTCAAGTGTAGAACCTGAACCTCCGTGGAAAACGAAATCAACTGGATTGTGTCCTGTGTTGAATTTGTTTTGTACGAAATCTTGAGAATTTTTTAAGATTTTTGGAGTTAATTTTACGTTTCCTGGTTTGTAAACACCGTGAACGTTTCCGAAAGCAGCAGCAATAGTAAATTTAGGGCTTACTTTAGATAATTCTTCGTAAGCGTAAGCTACTTCTTCTGGCTGAGTGTATAATTTTGAGCTGTCAACATCAGAGTTATCAACACCATCTTCTTCACCACCTGTAATACCAAGTTCGATTTCTAATGTCATACCCATTTTGCTCATTCTAGCTAAGTATTCTTTACAGATCTCGATGTTTTCTTCGATTGGCTCCTCAGACAAATCGATCATGTGAGAGCTGAATAATGGTTTTCCTGTTTCTGCAAAATGTTTTTCAGAAGCATCTAATAAACCATCAATCCAAGGTAAAAGTTTTTTTGCACAGTGGTCAGTATGTAAGATTACAGTTGCACCGTAAGCTTCTGCCAAAGTATGAATATGTTTTGCTCCTGCGATTCCTCCCGCGATTGCTGCTTTTTCACCTGCATTAGATAATCCTTTTCCAGCGTTGAATTGTGCTCCACCGTTAGAAAATTGAATGATAACTGGCGCGTTAAGTTTCGCTGCAGTTTCAAGAACTCCATTAATTGTGCTTGATCCAGTAACGTTTACTGCTGGAAGAGCAAAACCCTTCTCTTTCGCATAATTAAAGATCTCTTGTACTTGATCTCCTGTAGCTACTCCTGGTTTAATGTTGTGTGCCATTTTAATTTTTTTTATAGTTGTTTTTAGTTTTTAGGTTGCAAAAATAAGAATTAATTAGCATTAGAAAGGATAATTTATACCAAAATTTAAAACTGAATGCCCAAAATTGTATTCTTTAAACCATCGGTCTCCCTTCTCATGTGCTGGATTATAAGTCTTAAAGCCTAAATCTAAACGAATCACAAAAAAGCTTAAATCGTATCTTAAACCGAATCCTGTACCTAAAGCAATTTCAGCTAAATCGTTTAAGTTGTCGAATCTTGCTTTCGGATCTATGACATTATCGAGCACATTCCAGATATTTCCGGCGTCTGCAAAGAATGCTCCTTTAACATCTCCGAAAACTTTGAAGCGGAATTCGGCACTCGCCGCAATTTTCATATTGGCCTCATTAAAGTCGTTTACTGCATTGGTGCTTCCAGGTCCTAAAGCGTAAGGCTGCCAAGCACGGTTGTCATTGGAACCTCCGCCATAATAACTTCGTGAAAACGGAATATAGTTTGAATTTCCAAACGGAATTGCAATTCCAAAGAAGCTTCTAACTGCTAAAACTTTCTCTTTCCCAAAATCCCAGTGTTTAATATAGTCAAATTCAGTTTTTATATACTCTGAATATTCAAGATTAAAAATCTCGTAATTTCCTTTTGCGTTTTTTTGAAGATTTCCGACTTCAGAAATTAATGATAATAATGTTCCAGCAGATTCAATTTTGGTTCTAAATTGATAGAAATTATTATCTGCTAGATCTTTTTTGGTTGTTTTGGTAAAAGAAAAACTTGTTGCTAGAATAAAATCATTTTCGGTCAAACGAACTCTTCTTTCCTCAATACTTTCAACTTCTTGATATTGCGAGTTGTCTGGAGTTAAAGCTGTTTTTCCTGTCAATACATCATTTGTAAATCCTGTAGTCCCTTTTGGAATTGTAAGATTTTTTCTAGCTTGTTCCTCTGGTGTCTCTCCCCAGTTGCTAAGGGTTTGATTGTAATCTTTCCCGATAAAATTCAAATCATCGTAAGAAGAAGTATATACATTAAAATAATTGTCTGGATTTAAGTTACGGACAAACTGTGCATTTAGCAACTCAAATTTTGCTGTATTATGACGTTTTGGTGTCCAGTTGTATGAGATACCACCTGTGAAATTTTCTTTATCCAAACCAATATTTCGCTGTTTCGAAAAACCAGATGTTATAGAGGTGTAGGGAATCATACTCTTGGGAATAATCTTTTCTGTTCCAAACGGGAGTAGAATTCTAGGAAAATTCAATTTCATATCCAAACCATACTCAGAGACATTAAAGAAATTATTGTTCGGATTTGCCATGTCTCTGGATGATCCAACGTTTAAACGCGCTGAAATTTCTAAAGTTTCTGCACGGTTAAATACATTTCGAATAGTTTCAGAAACACTGGCTCCAATCCCGAAATCCTGAATGTTAGAATGCGTTACGTCAAGAGTGGCTCCAAAACTGTATTTTTTTCTCGGAGTCAAATAAACATTGGCAATAAGAGATTGCGCTGTAGAATCTCTTTTGTCTACTTCGTATTGAATTGATGGATAGTTGAAAATCCTTAAATTATTTAAATATCGAGAAGAAAGGGTAGTTCTGAAATCGGCAAAAGTACTTCCTTTCGTAATGAAAATAGCATCGGTAATAGCGCGTGGTTTGTATTTTAAAGTCTTGTAGCTGTATAAATTAAAATTATTATACGTTACACTGTCTGTTGGTTTTTTCTTGGCATTTGCAGCAGAATAATCTGTGTAAATGTTTACGTCGCTAATTTTATACAATTTAAAAGGTTCTGTGCGGCTAGAATCTCTCTCTTGAATTGTATTGTTGTTTATAATTAAAGTTACATCGGCTTTGGCTTTTTTACCAATCGTGTCAATGTCAAAAGTTACATAAGTAGGCTGAAAATAGTAGGCGCCGTGATTTCTAAAGTATGTTGTAATACGATTTTTTTCTTCTTCAAAATCTGTGGTTTTGTATTGATTACCAGATTTTAATAGCGAAGGCTCATTATTAGTTCTGTATAATGAGTCCAGTGCAGGAGTCATTATTTTAGTTTTAATAGTATCTAATTTGTAAGCTGGCCCTGTAGTGATGTTATAATTAATTGCGGCTCTTTTTGTTCCGACTGTATCAATAGTGTAATCTGTTTTAACATTAAAATAGCCACTATTAAAATAATAGTATTTTAAGCGTAGTAATGATTTTTTAGTTTTAGAAGTATCTATTATTACTGGTGGTTCTCCAGTGTTTTTTAGAAATTCATGAATTCCTTTATAATAGAAAGATTGTCCAAGACGATCTACTTGTTTTGCTGAGAATATTTTTGACATACGCTCATACTTTCCTGGATTGTTTTTAAATTTGGCCTGATAAGTAGAATCTGGATTTAAATTGGCTAAATTGTACAGGTTTAATCGAAGCTTGTAACCCAATAATTTACCATTTGGTTTTTGGTACATTTGATTAGAAGCTGTTTCATCGTTTGTCGATTTTCCGTTAACTAGAATATTATTTTTTACAAGAAGGTTTTTTCCATCAGGAACTCTTTTTACGGCATTACAAGCGCAAATTAATATTGCAATTAGAAGAAATGCTATTATTTTTGTGGAATTCTTTTTCAAGTGTTTTTTAATATTTAATTCAAAAGTACATTATTTTATGGTTAGTAAAAACCAAATAAAGCTTATCTCAGGCTTACATCAAAAAAAGCAGCGTTTTGCCAATCAATTATTTTTTGCTGAAGGAGTAAAAGTAATTCAAGAATTGCTGCAATCCAATTTTGAATTAGAACATTTATACACCACATTAAATGATTTTGAAACAGTTCACGCTTCAAAACGTACTCTTATTAATGATCAAGAACTGAAAAAAATAAGTGCTTTGTCGACTCCAAATTCTTGTTTGGCGGTTTTTAAAATTCCAGCCGAAAAGAAAATAGTCGATTCGGGTTTAATTTTAGCCTTAGACGATATTAGAGATCCTGGAAATCTAGGAACTATTTTACGTCTGTGTGATTGGTTTGGTATTAAGCAGATTGTCTGTTCTAAAGAAACAGTAGATATTTATAATCCGAAAGTGGTACAAGCTACAATGGGGTCTATTACCAGAGTAAATGTAAGCTATGTTGATTTAAAACTTTTTCTTGCTCAAACTAAACTGCCAGTTTTTGGAACTTTTATGGACGGAGAAAATATTTATCAATCCAAATTACCTCAGAGTGGCATCATTATTATGGGTAATGAAGCTAATGGTATTTCAGAAGAAATTGAAAAAATCATAACCAACCGTCTCACAATTCCTAGATTTGGAGAGCTTCAAAAAACCGAAAGTTTAAATGTAGCTACTGCAACCGCAATTATTCTTAGTGAATTTAAACGAAATAGTTGATATTTTGTTTTAATGAAAAGTGAAATTTATTAAAATCGCTCTAGATTTCATTGAATCGATGTTTCCTGTCCAAGGGCTGTCTGGAGTATTGTCTCTAATAAGTTCGTCGGTTATGCCAAACATTCCTCTAACAGAAGGAGAGAAGATAAAGTATTCAGTGAAAATATCAATTCCTAAACCTAATTCATAGGCCGCAGTCCATTGTTTTACTCTAAATTTCTGCTCAAAGTTATCGTCTTGAGATTTTGCGTTACTTGATAAATTTAAAGTTGTAGACATACCGCCAACTAAGTACGGGCGTATGTTTCCTGTACGTTTTGCAGAAAACTTCAATAATAACGGGAAGTGAATGTATGTACTATTTACTTCTCTTAAATAATCACTTTCGGTGTTTCCAATACCAGGAAAAAAAAGATCACGTTTAGTATAGTACAAACCTGGTTCAAAACGAAGATTGATATATTCCTGAAGTCTTAAATCGGCCACAACGCCCACATTAAACCCAGTAGTTTTTTTAACCTGAATATAGTTTTCTCCCGGAGGAGTTTTGTAATCAAATTTAAAGTCAAAACTATTAAAGCCTAAATAATAGCCAAAGTAAATACGCTGTTTCTGCCAGTTTTCAAGATTAATGATAGGATCTTTGCTAAACATATTTTTAGCAAATTGCGAATGTCCTTTTGTCGTTAAGACCAATAAAAATAAGATTACAATTTTTTTCATACTATTTTTTAGATGCAGAATAAATTGTTGCGACACCAAAAGTTTGAGGCATTGCCACAACATCTATAAACCCAGTTTTTCTTAAAATATTGTTTAAGGCTTCTCCATAAGGAAAAGCGGCGGCTGATTCAGATAAATAGCCATACGCATCATTATCTTTAGAGAATAATTTTCCGATTAACGGAAGTATATTTTTGCTGTAAAAATTGTATCCTTGTTTATAAGGAAATTTATCTGGAACAGAAGTTTCTAAAATAACAAAAATTCCGTTTGGTTTTAAAACCCTTAAGATTTCTCCAAAACCTTTTTCTAGGTTTTCAAAATTTCTTACACCAAAACCAACTGTAATAGCATCAAAATAATTGTCTTCAAAAGGCATGTTTTCAGAATCTCCTAAAACGAGTTCGATAACATTCGAAAGTTTTTTTTCTTCTACTTTCTTTTTTCCTACTTCCAGCATTCCGGCAGAAATATCAAGACCAATAATTTTTTCGGCATTAGTTTGTGAAAGTAAAATGGCTAAATCACCAGTTCCTGTTGCAATATCAAGAATAACTTTTGGTTTTTTGTCTGATACTAATTTTAATACTTTTTTACGCCATTTAATGTCAATTCCAAAAGAGATTACGCGATTCAAATTATCGTAATTCCCAGAAATGGTGTCGAACATTTGGGTTACTTGCTCTTTTTTACCTAAAGAAGAGTCTTTATACGGAGTTATTTTTTCAGACATTTTTTTTATTTAGGCAAATATAAACAATCTAGTTTAACTGTAATTGAGTTTTTTAATTTGTAAAATAAATGTTTAGCCAGATTTATTTTAAAGCAGATTTTGCTATCCCTAAATCTAGGTATTTTGGTAAAATCCCTAAATCTTGGTATTGTCTAATAGCGCTATTATGAGCAACTTTGTTTAAGTAAAAATGATTAAAGTTTTAATGATTGATAATGTCGCTATGACTTAAACAGATGATTGCTTTTTTTGCGCTGGCAATTCATTTGTTCATGAAAGAGTCTTGTAAAGTATTGTTCTTGGGGGGAAATACTAATATTAAGTGCAAAATACGTTCTTAGGATTAAATTTGTTTTTGGAAATTTTAATTTTCTGCCTTTAATATCTTAGTGGTATTTGTTATTAAAGGCGTTTGAGATTTAGGTCTCAAATAACATTAAATGTTATTCAGTTTTACAAATGTTTCTCGACATTTGTTATTTTTTAAACAAAATTCTTCTTGAGCGAGTTAGGCTTCAAAAATCAATTATTTAAAAACATCCTCCCTAAAAAGAGGATGTTTTTTATTTATTTTCTAATGTAAGTTTCATAAGTATAGTCATAAAGATGTTTCTCATCTTTGTGATTTTCTTCAGATTCTACCAAAATCCACTCGCTTTTATTGATTTTAGGAAAAAAAGCATCTGCTTCAAAAGAATGATGAACTTTGGTTAATTCTATAATATCAGTAAATGGAAGAGCAAGATTGTAAATTTCGCCACCGCCAATAACATAACTATCATCGTTTTCTGGGCATAAAGCAATTGCTTTTTCAATGCTGTCTACGACAATGCATCCTTCTGGTTTATAATTTTCTTGACGAGAAATTACAATATGGACACGATCTGGCAACGGTTTTGGAAAGCTTTCAAAAGTTTTCCTTCCCATAATAATATGATGACCAGTGGTAAGCGATTTAAATCTTTTAAAATCATTTGGAAGATGCCATACTAATTCGTTGTTTTTTCCAAGCGCATTATTTTCGGCTGCAGCCGCTATCATTATAATCATGGTATGCTTAACTAAATTTTATTTTCATTCTCTTCATTAATAGAAGATTCAAGCTGGCTAATTCTTTTTTGCTGTAAAGCAACTAATCGGTCAATTTGCTCTCTTTCCCATTTTTTATTCATAAAACGGTCTGTTATATACACTTTTATAAAATGCAGAATAAAAAGGAAAAGCCAGATTGTAATTCCCCAAATACACCAGTTTTGGGTTGTGCCCTCTCCAAAACCAAAAAACTTGTTAGCAATAAATAAAAATAAACTTCCTAGAAGGAAAAGAACAAAATGAAAATATAGGATTTTTTTTTGTCTTAATCGTCGTCTAGCGTATTCGTATTGTTCGTGCACTTCTTTTTCCATAAGATAAAAATGAGATTATAAAGTTAAAATTTATTTTGGAAAGACAATATTTTGGTTGTGGAATATTTGTTTTTTAATGATCTAAGAATTTGAATAACAAAATTTTAACCGCTTTAAATTGCCGATAAAGCGAAAAAAATATACTGTTTTTAATATTATCATAAATCGGTTCTGGTAGTAGTAAGTGTTTCGTTGAATTTAATTAATTTTAGATGTATAAATCTAAAAACGAAATAGTTATGTCTTTGAAAAAACAATTTATCAAAACGAAGCCGGTTGTTAAAGTTACATTTTCAATAGATGCCAAAGATGCTGATTCGGCAGCGGTGGTTGGAGATTTTAATAATTGGAATGCCTCAGAAGGAGCTTTGAGCAAGTTGAAAAACGGAACGTTTAAAGCAACTTACGATTTGGTGAAAGATGCGATTTACGAATTTAAGTATGTAATTGACGGAATTTATGTTAACGATCCTGAAGCCGATTTTTACAAATGGAATGACTATGCCGGAAGTGAAAATGGGGTTTTAGTTGTATAAAAAAATCCGCTTAAATTTTTAAGCGGATTTTTTTATAATTATACAGCAACACTTCCTTTTATGGCTGGATGCGGATCGTAATCTACTAGTGTAAAATCATTAAAATCAAAATCAAAAATGTTTTTAATCTCTGGATTTAAAATCATTTTTGGTAATGGTTTTGGTTCACGCGTTAATTGCAATTCCAATTGCTCAAAATGATTATTGTAAATATGTGCGTCGCCAAACGTGTGAATAAATTCGCCTGGTTCTAAATCACATACTTGTGCGATCATCATTGTCAACAATGCATAAGAAGCAATGTTAAAAGGAACTCCTAAAAAGATATCGGCACTTCTCTGATACAATTGGCAAGATAATTTTCCTTTTGTTTCTCCTTTTTCAAGATCTGGACTTGCTACGTAAAATTGGAAAAAAGCATGGCAAGGAGGTAGTGCTGCTTTGTTATTTGCAACATTCTCTTCAAAAGATTTTTTAGTGTCTGGCAAAACAGATGGGTTCCATGCAGAAACCAGCATTCTTCGGCTGTTTGGGTTTGTTTTTAATTCCGTAATCAATTCCGAAATCTGATCAATTTCTTCACTATTCCAATTTCTCCACTGATGACCATAAACAGGGCCTAAATCACCATTAGAATCTGCCCATTCGTCCCAAATTTTCACTCCGTTTTCCTGAAGATACTTAATGTTTGTATCTCCTTTCAAGAACCAAAGCAATTCGTAAATGATAGATTTTAAATGAAGTTTTTTTGTTGTAACCATTGGAAAACCCTCACTTAAATCAAAACGCATTTGGTAACCAAAAACGCTTTTAGTTCCAGTTCCGGTTCTGTCTCCTTTTTGATTGCCGTTTTCTAAAACGTGTTTTACTAAATCTAAGTATTGTTTCATTTTTGCTTTAAGCTTTAGGCTTTAAGCTTTAGGCTTTTTTCCTAATGCTTAAAATTTGTTTTTTTATGATTATGCTTTAAGCTTACAGCCTAAAGCTTACGGCTTGTAGCCTTAAATTATCTTCTAGAAATTTCGTCTCTAATTTTTGCTGCTTTTTCGTAATCTTCCTGAGAAACGGCTTGATCTAAAAGCTCGTTTAGTTCTTGTAAACTATGTTTTGCGTAAACATCTCCAGATTGGTTGCTTTCCTCTTCATGTCCAAAAGTTTCAGGATTAGAAAGAACATCATCAATTTCTTGAGCACCAGAATCTGTTTCGGCAGTATTTGATTTTAGATAAATTCCTGCTTTATCTAAAATATTTTTATAAGTAAAAATAGGAGCGTTGAAACGTAGTGCTAAGGCAATGGCATCAGAAGTTCTAGCATCTATAATCTCTTCGATTTTATCTCTTTCGCAGATTAAGCTAGAATAAAAAACACCATCAACTAATTTGTGGATAATGACTTGTTTTACCACAATGTCAAATCTTTCAGCAAAATTTTTGAATAAATCGTGTGTTAACGGACGCGGCGGTTTTATTTCTTTCTCTAAAGCAATAGCGATTGACTGGGCTTCAAAAGCACCAATAACAATAGGTAATTTTCTTTCGCCATCGACTTCATTCAAAATTAAGGCATAGGCGCCATTTTGAGTTTGACTGTATGAAATTCCTTTTATGGATAATTTTACTAGACTCATATATGTTTGTAAAAAAGGCACTTAGCACCTTATTTTAATACTGTTTTGGTTTAAAAAATAAAGCTGCAATTTTAATCAAAAAATATGGAACAAAAAAGCTGCCTATAAACAAAGATACAACATCTTGTTTTTAGGCAGCAATATTTTTAAAGAGAATTCTTTGTATTAAGAATGCTGAGCTTTAAAAGCTTTTAATTTCTCTGTTAATTGTGGTACGATTTCAAAAGCATCCCCAACTACACCATAATCAGCCACTTTAAAGAAAGGAGCTTCAGGATCGTTGTTGATCACTACTTTTACTTTAGAAGAGTTAATACCTGCAATGTGCTGGATAGCTCCAGAAATACCGATAGCAATATATAAGTTTGTTGCAACTGGTTTTCCTGTTTGCCCAACGTGTTCGCTATGAGGCCTCCATCCTAAATCTGAAACTGGTTTAGAACAAGCTGTTGCAGCACCTAGAACAGCGGCAAGATCTTCTACTAATCCCCAGTTTTCAGGGCCTTTTAATCCACGTCCGCCAGAAACTACGATATCTGCGTCAGCGATAGAAACTTTTCCAGATACTTTCTCTACAGATTCAACTTTTACTCCAAAGTCATTGTCTCCAATTGTTGGATTGAAATCTTCTGCTGCAGCCGCTCCTGCGCTTTCAAAAAGACCATAAGAGTTTTTAGCTAAACCAAGAACTTTTACGTCTGTACTGATTTCTGTAATATTGAAAGCTTTGTTTGAGAAAGCATTTCTTTTAACTTGGAAAGGAGAAGTGCTAACTGGCAATCCAACTACATTTGAAGCGAAACCAGCATTTAAAGCTACCGCAACTAGTGGAGAAAGGTAAATACTGTCTGTTGTAGAAGAAAGCAATAATACTTTTGTTCCTTCTTTCTCAGCAGCTTGTTTGATAACATCAGCGTAAGCTTTTGCATTAAAACCAGCTAATTTATCATTGCTTACTTTTAAAACTTTATCAACTCCGTATTTGCCTAATTCGCTCACATCGCTGATGTTTACAGTTAAAGCTGTAACAGTTGTTCCTAATGATTCAGCTACTTTTTTAGCATAAGAAGCTAATTCAAAAGCTACTTTTTTAAATTTTCCTTCTGCAGATTCTGCATATATTAATATTGACATGATGTTTTTGTTTTGAGGTTTAAAGTTTCAGGTTTCAAGTTTCAAGTTTGAAAACTGAACACTAAAAACTGATTACTAGATTACTTTCGCTTCGTTGTGTAATAAATTGATTAACTCATCTAAATTATCTGCAGAAACTAATTTTACTGCTGATTTTGGAGCTGGTTTTTCAAATTTCACTGCTTTTGTATTAACAGCTGCATCAACTGGCTCAAGGATAGTTAAAGCTTTTGTTCTTGCAGTCATAATTCCTCTCATGTTCGGAATACGTAAATCTTTTTCCTCAACAAGACCTTTTTGACCTCCAATAATTAATGGAAGAGTAGTGCTTACAGTTTCTTTTCCACCGTCAATTTCACGAACTGCTTTTACGTTATTTCCGTCAACAGTTAAGCTTGTGCAAGAATTTAAGAAGTTAGAACCTAAAATTCCTGCGATCATTCCAGGAACCATTCCTCCGTTATAATCTAAAGATTCTTTTCCGGCTATTACAAGATCATAACCTCCGTTTTTAATAACTTCTGCTAATTGCTTGGCAACAAAAAATCCGTCAGTTGGATTTGCATTCACACGAATTGCTTCGTTTGCACCAATTGCTAATGCTTTACGCAAAGTTGGTTCAGTATCAGGACCTCCAACGTTTACAACCGTTACATTTGCACCTTGTTGCTCTTGAAACCAGATAGCGCGTGTAAGCCCGAATTCGTCGTTAGGGTTAATTACATATTGTACTCCATTAGTGTCAAATTCTGAGTCACCGTTGGTAAAGTTAATTTTTGAAGTAGTATCAGGCACATGGCTGATGCAAACTAGTATTTTCATAAGTATATATTTTGAATTTATAATATGCTTTTACAAATTTAGAATTTAATTTGGAATAACTATACTATGCATGCATAATATTTTTTAAAACTATTACGATTTCGCAGATTGTTCAGTTTTGAATGATTTTCATCGGAATCTAAAAATAAAATAATACTCATTTTGTCTGATTGTTAGGAATTTTGCAATAACTGATAGTTGAGGAGCAGATTAATTTTTGTCTGAGAAATACTAATTTTTGGTTTTTTACGTTATGATGAGTGAATTTGAAGAAACAAGAATTAAACAAATGCATAAAAGTTTGTCTAAAAAATATTTTGAGAGAGATTTAAGTGTGAATTGCACGTTATTATATCGATTTCGTTAATATCACAATAAAGTTTAAAAAGTTAAAACCTGAGAACAGATAGAAGTTCATTCGATTTTAAATTCAATTTATGCTTTTAAGTTATTTAAAATATTTATTTTTGCTCTTCAGAAAATTCAACATACAATATAAAATATGAGAACAATACAATTTAGAGAGGCCATTTGTGAAGCGATGAGCGAAGAAATGCGTCGCGATGAATCCATATATTTAATGGGAGAAGAGGTTGCAGAATACAATGGAGCTTACAAAGCCTCTAAAGGAATGCTTGCTGAGTTTGGTGAAAAAAGAGTAATCGATACTCCAATTGCTGAGCTTGGATTTTCAGGAATTGCAGTAGGTTCTGCAATGAATGGAAACCGCCCTATTGTAGAATATATGACATTCAACTTCTGTTTAGTTGGTATTGATCAAATTATAAATAACGCTGCTAAAATGCGTCAAATGACAGGAGGACAGTTTAATGTGCCTATCGTTTTCCGCGGACCAACAGCTTCTGCTGGTCAATTAGGAGCTACTCACTCACAAGCTTTAGAAAACTGGTTTGCTAATACTCCAGGTCTTAAAGTTGTTGTTCCTTCAACTCCTTACGATGCAAAAGGACTTTTAAAATCTGCTATCCGTGATAACGATCCAGTTATTTTCATGGAATCTGAGCAGATGTACGGAGACAAAGGTGAAGTGCCAGATGGAGAATATACAATTCCTCTAGGTGTTGCTGATGTTAAACGTGAAGGAACAGATGTAACGATTGTTTCATTCGGAAAAATTATCAAAGAAGCTTTTATCGCTGCTGATGAATTAGCAAAAGAAGGAATCTCTTGTGAGATTATCGATTTAAGAACAGTTCGTCCAATGGACAAAGATGCGATCTTAAAATCGGTTAAAAAAACAAACCGCTTAGTAATTCTTGAGGAAGCTTGGCCAGTTGCCAGCCTTTCTTCTGAAATCTCTTATATCGTTCAAGAACAAGCATTCGACTTCCTTGATGCGCCAATTCAACGTATTACAACAGCAGATACTCCAGCACCGTATTCTCCAGTATTGCTTAAAGACTGGTTGCCAAATGCAGGTGATGTAGTAAAAGCAGTTAAAAAAGTATTGTACAAATAATACAAATACATAATACTCATAAAACTTCATCAGACAACATGGATTGGTGAAGTTTTTTTTTACTTTATAATGAACAAATTAACTCTACTTCTCTTATATATTGTATTTGCATTTGCGAATGTTGTTACTGCACAAACTAAAGTGAGTGGAGTTGTTTTGGACAAATCGAATCAGCCAATACCATTTGCAAATGTAGTTTTTAAGGGTTCTAATATCGGAATCGTTTCCAATGAGGATGGGCGTTTTTATCTAGAATCGCCAAATACCTATACGGCACTTTTGGTTACTTCAGCAGGATTTTCAGATAAAGAAGTTCCTTTAGACAAAGCAGTTAATTATAATTTTAAAATTGTTTTGTTTGAAGAGCAAGTGCTTAACGAAGTTGTGATTTATACGGGTAAAACTTCCAAAAAAAATAATCCGGCATTGGATATTTTGAGAAAAATATGGGAAAGAAAACGTAAAAACGGATTATACCTATTTAATCAGTATCAAATGCAGAAGTATGAAAAAGTGGAATTTGACATGAACACTATTGATAGTGCCTTCATGAAGAATAAGCTTTTTAAAGGAATGGAGTTTATCTTTAATCACGTTGATACTTCAGATGTTACCGGAAAAACCTATTTGCCAATTTTTATCAACGAATCGGTCTATGATGTTTACGGAGATAATAAATTAAAAAAGGTAAAGGAAAATCTTACCGGAAATAAAATGTCTGGATTCAATGGAAATCAGCAGATTTTATCTTTTGTTAAAGACCTTTATTCGGACTATAATATTTACGACAATCATCTGAAATTCTTTGATAAGAGTTTTACGAGTCCGCTTTCAAGAACAGGAATCGATGTTTACAATTATGTTTTAAAAGACAGTGCTTATATCGATAAGAAATGGTGTTATAATATTGTTTTTTATCCTAGACGTAAAAACGAATTGACTTTTAAGGGAGATTTTTGGGTAAACGATACCACTTTTGCGATCAAGAAAATTAATATGGGTGTGACAAAAAGCGCCAATATTAACTGGGTAAAAGACATTTATATTGAACAGGAATTTGAAGTAGAAAACGACTCCGTTTTCCTTTTGACACGTGATTACATGATGTCTGATTTTGCTTTAAATAAAAAAGAAAAATCAAAAGGAGTTTATGGTAAAAGAACAACTTTATACCGTAATCATAAATTCAATATTCAGAAGCCAGAGAAATTTTATAAAGAAGAAGTTAATTTTATAGATAATGCCGTTTATGAACGACCGCCTGAGTTTTGGGAAGAAAATCGTTTTGAAAAGCTAAATAAGGATGAACAGGGTATTTATAAAATGCTCGATACACTACAAACTGTTAAGCGATTTAAGCAGCTGTATAATCTGGTCTCGATATTAGGAAGTGGCTACATTGAATTTAAAAATTTCGATTACGGACCTATATTTTCAACTTTTGGATATAACGAAGTCGAAGGTTTGAGATTGAGAGTAGGAGGAAGAACCTATTTTGGACCGAATGATCCATGGCGTATTCAGGCCTATACAGCTTACGGATTTGATGATAATAAATTCAAATACGGGGTTTCTGGAAAATGGATGGTTGACAAGAAAAACCGAGTTATCATCTCTGGAGGAAACAGACGAGATATTGAACAGATTGGTGCCAGTTTAACGACTACGAATGACGTTTTAGGGCGAAGTTTTGCCTCTTCGGCCCTGTTTACGACTGGAAGCAACGGGAAACTGACCAATATTAATTTGAGTAATGTTTCTGTAGAAATGGAGCCTAAAAAGAATTTTATTGTCTCGGCAGGACTTTCATATCGAACATTAGAGTCGGCATCGAAGACCTTTAGTTTGGACTATTATACAACTTTACCAACTGCAGCAAATCCAGCAGGAGTTGTTGAAAGTATGGTAAAACAATCTGAGGCCAATATTCAGTTTGAGTTTATGCCAAACAGAAAAACGATTGGTTATGGTGTAGAAAGGAGTTTGGTTGATAGTCCTTTTAGCCATTTCTTCGTTAATTTCAGTTACGGATTAAAAGGAGTTTTTGATAGTGATTTTGCATATGAGAAAATTCAGGTTTTCTATAGACAGCCGATCATTATTGGGCCTTTAGGAAGAACAAATATTACAATCGAAACAGGAAAAACTTTTGGTACAATTCCGTTAGGTTTGATGAGCGTAATTCCAGGTAACCAAACTTACTTTACAATCGAAAATACATTCAGTAACTTGAATTTCTATGAATTCGTTACAGATCAATATACAACCTTGCAGTGGAATCATGATTTTGGTGGAAGATTGTTTGCTAGAATTCCATTCATGAGAAAACTGAACTGGAGAGAGTTTATCGGAATTAGAGCCGTTCATGGAACTATTTCTGATGCCAATCGTGCTATTAATGCTTCCGGATTACCGTATAACGCTCCTGAAAAAGTATACTGGGAATATAATGCAGGAATTGGAAATATTTTTAAAGTATTCCGTCTTGATTTTTCTTGGAGAGGAAATTATCTAGATATGCCAGACG
The DNA here is from genome assembly GCF_039581425.1 of Flavobacterium movens. Classification (NCBI taxonomy): domain Bacteria; kingdom Pseudomonadati; phylum Bacteroidota; class Flavobacteriia; order Flavobacteriales; family Flavobacteriaceae; genus Flavobacterium; species Flavobacterium movens. Next base: position 221,760 of record NZ_JBCPXY010000008.1, on the reverse strand, counting down.
CGCACAAATTTGCAATTAAAGGATCTTTCGGGTTTTATTTTTAATTGTATTTTAGAGGCAAAGGTTTAAAGTTACAGAGTCGCAAAGGTTTTAAAAATCTTTGCGATTTTTTTTGTTGTATAAAATTTGCGTGAAAAAAAACTTAGCAACTTGGCGTCTTTGCGAGAACTAATTTCATTTTTCTTATTTTTGATTTACTTTCGAAATTCAAAACCATGCAAGAAGCCATCGATTTTTTAATCAATAAAAATCCAATATTTCTAGAAATTATTGAAAAATACGGATTGCCTCCAATTCCGAGACGTCCGCCTGGATTTGAAACTTTGGTTTTATTAATTCTAGAGCAGCAGGTTTCTATAGACTCGGCGAAAGCCACATTTTTTAAAATCAAAGCTTACAAAACTTGCAATCCCGAAAATATGGCTGTTTTGACTGATGAGGAATTTAGAAATTTTGGGGTAAGTCGCCAGAAAACTAAATACATTAAGATTTTAGCGGAAGCGGTTTTAAACAAAGAATTAGATATTGAAAGTTTAGCTTTAAAACCAGCAAAACAAGTTCGTGAAGAGCTCATTAAACTAAAAGGAATCGGCAATTGGACAATTGATATTTATCTGATGTTTTGTTTGGAAGAACCCGATTTAATTCCGCTTGGCGATATAGCAGTAATAAATACGATCAAAGAATTGCTGGATATTCATGACAAACAAGAAATGGAAATTCACGCAGAACAGTGGAGTCCGTATCGTTCTTATGCGACCTATTTGCTATGGCATTATTACCTTAAGAAAAGAAATCGAACAATTACCTATTAAATGCTTGTTTTTTAAACTTTAATGCACATAATTTAACCTTGTTTTTTATTGTAAAACTAGATTCTTTAGTTATTTTTGCAACCGAAATTATAGAAACAATAAAAAACGAAAATGACCGCAGACAAATTAACGACTTTCGATGTGTTAATCGAAATACCACGAGGAAGCAGAAATAAATACGAGTACGATTTTGAAATTAAAAGAATGCGTTTTGACAGAATGTTATTCTCTTCAATGATGTACCCAGCTGATTACGGATTTATTCCAGAAACTTTAGCTTTAGACGGTGATCCTCTTGACGTATTAGTTTTGGTAAACGAACCAACTTTCCCTGGATGTGTTATGGAAGTGAAGCCAATTGGTGTATTCCACATGGCAGATGATAAAGGACCAGACGAGAAAATTATTTGCGTACCAGTTTCAGATCCAATCTGGAATTCATTAAATGATCTTTCAGATATTAATCCTCACTTAGTAAAAGAAATCGAGCACTTTTTCCAAGTTTACAAAGATCTTGAAAACAAAAAAGTAGATGTAGAAGGATGGGGAGACGTAAAAGAGGCTTACGACATTATCGCTGAGTGTACAAAACGTTTTGATGACATTGAAAATAAACCAGAGGGATTATTTAGCATTAAATAATTTTAACCTTATTCTATTATAAAAAAAGCAATACTACCGTCAGGAGTATTGCTTTTTTGTTTAAATTCGTTTCAGTTAGATTGTTGACTATTAACCAAAACCATTAATATATTATGAATGCATTTATGATTTACCTGCCAATTATAATGGCAGTTTTAGGATTACTTTTCATGGGAATAAAAAGGACTTGGGTTTTAAAACAAGACGCTGGAGACGGTAAGATGAAAGAGATTTCAGATTATATCTACGAAGGAGCCTTAGCCTTTCTAAAAGCCGAATACAAACTATTAACCATCTTCGTAATTATTGCCAGTCTAGCTTTGGCAGGAATTACTTTTATTCCTGGAGTAAAAACACATTTATTAATCGTAATAGCATTTATTTTTGGTGCATTTTTCTCTGCTTTAGCGGGAAATATGGGAATGAAAATAGCGACTAAAACAAACGTCAGAACTACTCAGGCAGCCCGTACAAGTTTACCGCAAGCTCTAAAAGTTTCTTTTGGCGGTGGAACTGTAATGGGATTAGGCGTTGCTGGATTAGCCGTTTTAGGTTTGACATCATTTTTTATAATTTTCTTTCATTTATTCTCTGGTGGAGTTTGGAAAGATACCGATACAATGACAGTTGTTTTAGAGACATTAGCTGGATTTTCGCTTGGTGCAGAATCAATTGCTTTGTTTGCCAGAGTTGGAGGTGGAATCTACACAAAAGCAGCCGATGTTGGAGCTGATTTAGTTGGTAAAGTTGAAGCTGGAATTCCAGAAGATGATCCGCGTAATCCTGCTACAATTGCAGATAACGTAGGAGATAACGTAGGAGACGTTGCAGGTATGGGTGCCGATTTATTTGGTTCTTATGTAGCAACTGTGTTGGCGGCAATGGTTCTTGGAAACTATGTAATAAAAGATATGGGAGGAAGTATCAATGACGCTTTTGGCGGAATTGGACCAATTTTACTTCCAATGGCAATTGCCGGTTTCGGAATTTTATTTTCAATTATCGGAACAACTTTAGTAAAAATATCAGATGACAATGCTAAAGAAGCGCAAGTACAGAAAGCATTAAATATAGGGAACTGGGTTTCTATTGTTTTAACAGCTGTGGCTTGTTTTTTCTTAGTACAGCACATGCTTCCTGAAACAATGCAAATGACTTTCTTTGGAGAAGGTTCTAAAGCGATTTCATCAATGCGTGTTTTCTATGCTACATTGGTCGGATTAGTTGTAGGTGGTGCTATTTCATCAGTAACAGAATATTATACAGGATTAGGAACAAAACCAGTTATGGCAATTGTTCAAAAATCATCTACAGGAGCGGGAACAAACGTAATTGCAGGTTTGGCAACTGGAATGATTTCCACTTTCCCAACCGTATTATTGTTCGCGGTGGCAATTTGGATTTCGTACGCTTTAGCAGGATTCTACGGAGTAGCTTTAGCAGCTTCTGCAATGATGGCTACAACAGCAATGCAATTGGCGATCGATGCTTTCGGACCAATTTCTGATAACGCTGGTGGAATCGCCGAAATGAGCGAATTACCAAAAGAAGTTCGTACTAGAACAGATATTTTAGATTCAGTTGGAAACACAACTGCAGCAACAGGAAAAGGATTTGCAATTGCTTCTGCGGCTTTAACTTCATTGGCTTTGTTTGCAGCATATGTAACTTTTACAGGAATCGACGGAATCAATATTTTTAAAGCTCCAGTTTTAGCGATGTTATTTGTTGGTGGAATGATTCCTGTGGTCTTCTCAGCTTTAGCAATGAATTCTGTTGGAAAGGCGGCAATGGATATGGTGTACGAAGTGCGTCGCCAGTTTAAAGAAATTGCTGGAATTATGGAAGGAACAGGAAAACCAGAATACGGAAAATGTGTTGAAATTTCTACAAAAGCAGCTTTGCGCGAAATGATGCTTCCAGGAGTTTTAACGATTGGTTTCCCAATTTTAATTGTTCTTTTAGGAAAACTAGTTTACTCAGACAACAATCAGTTAATTGCTGAAATGTTAGGAGGATATATGGCAGGAGTTACTGTTTCTGGAGTTCTTTGGGCAGTTTTTCAAAACAATGCTGGAGGAGCTTGGGATAACGCTAAAAAGTCTTTTGAAGCAGGAGTTATGATCAATGGCGAAATGACTTATAAAGGTTCTGATGCGCACAAAGCCGCAGTTACTGGAGATACAGTTGGAGATCCGTTTAAAGATACTTCTGGACCATCAATGAATATTTTAATTAAATTAACTTGCTTGATTGGATTGGTAATTGCTCCAATTTTAGGCGAAGGTCACGCACCATCAGACATTGCAGGAAAAGCTTCTTGCTGTGCTAAAACAGAAATGCATGCAGGAATGTCTAAATGTGGCGATATGTCTGGAATGACAAAAGAAGAATGTATTAAAATGTGTAAAGAAAAAGGTTGTTCTGAGGAAGAAACAGCTAAATGTCTGGCTCATTTTGATGTAAATGGAAAATATCAAAAGACGGATTGTTTTGATACTAGCAAATATGAGAAACAATCGGTTCGTGTTGAAGTAAAAAATATAAACGGTAAAACTACTGGAACTGTTACTAAAACAGTAGATGGAAAAACAACAACCGAAGTTTTTGAAGGAACTGAAGAAGAAGTTCTGGCAAAAGTTGAAGCTGCGAAATAACAACTTTGACAAGTTTCTTAAAATAGAAAAAGCCTCTAAAAATATTTTTAGAGGCTTTTATATTCTGTAACAATTCGTTTTTAGAACAATCCGTTCAATTCTGCATCAATTCTATTAATGATGTCTCCTAAATCTTCAGGATTATCAACAAAATTAATATTGTCAACATCGATAATTAGTAACTTTCCTTTTGTGTAAGTCTGAATCCAAGCTTCGTATCTTTCGTTCAAACGACTCAAATAATCAATAGAAATAGAATTTTCATACTCGCGTCCGCGTTTGTGGATTTGACCAACAAGATTAGGAATTGAACTTCTCAAATAAATCAACAAATCGGGAGCTTTAACCAAAGATTCCATCAATTCGAACAAAGATGTGTAATTTTCAAAATCACGACTTGTCATTAATCCCATTGCGTATAAGTTGGGAGCAAAAATATGTGCATCTTCGTAAATCGTTCTGTCCTGAATAATCTTTTTTCCGCTTTCGCGAATTTGCTGCACTTGACGAAAACGGCTATTAAGGAAATAAATCTGAAGATTAAATGACCAACGTTCCATCTGATGGTAAAAATCATCCAGATAAGGATTGTCGACTACATCTTCATAATGAGGTTCCCATTTGAAATGTTTTGCCAATAATTTGGTCAGAGTAGTCTTTCCTGCGCCTATGTTTCCTGCTATTGCTATGTGCATTACGGTGTTACGATTTTATAATTTGATATATCTGTAGCTGTAAAAATAGATAAAATTTGGTCTTTGTAATAAAAATTGTCAAAGGTTTTTTCCAAAACTTTGATTTCAGAAATTACTTCGGGATTCAATTTATTCATTCCTTTAAAATACAATAAATTATCTTTACAGAAAAGATATTGCGAAGAATTGACAATAGTGATTCTATCAAAATCAGTTATCTTTCCTAGCGATGTGATCTTCCCAAAAATATCAGAAGAATACCAGTTGTTTTTCTTATCAATCCAATAAAAAGTATTAAAATCGGTTTGGTAATATTGAATGACTTCTGTCAGCGGAATTGAAATCGTTTTGTATTCGTTTTTTAAATAATCAAATAGACCAATCTGTTGGTTTAAAGTGTTATAAATCCATAACTGATTTTGCGTAGACATTCCGATGGCGCTCACTACAATTGGAGTTGCGTTTTGAGAAAAATTAATTTCTGTCATTTTATTTAGTTGATTGTCTAATAAAACAACACTATTGAAGTCTTCATAAAAAAGTACAATTTTTAACGGATTTTGAAGATCGACTTTCGTGATTTTTCCCAAAGAAACATTCTTATACTCGAAGATTTCTTTGCCTTTCGTTTTACTAAAAACATTATTCGTAATCTGATAAGAATATCCAAACGAATCATATCCTAAAAATATATCAGAAGTATTTTTATACTGTGAGATTAAAGTTGGAGTTATGATCAAATCCTGAGCTGAAAGCGCCTGAAAAGTGCAGAAAAGAAATAGGAAGAATAAAGTTTTTTGCACCGTTTTACACATTAGCGATTATTTTACAAGAGTACCAAATTACAAAAAACTCTCCTTAGAAATTCAATTTTAAGTTTTAAACCTTTTTAAAATCTAATAGTCTAAAAAATAAGCGGTTCTGTCTATGCGTTAATACCATTAATATATTTAGTTTTTCGAATTTTAAAATAAATAATACATTTGAATGTAAGTTTTATCGGATTTGCTCACTTTAAAGAAAATGAAATGAAAAAGATATTTTTTTATATGATTATAATGCTTGTTTCTACTCAAATTCAGGCGCAAAAAGATTTTCAGGGAATGGCCGTTTACGAGTCAAAAACACAAGCGCCAAAGTTTGAAGGAATGCGTGGAAATAGAGATATTACGCCAGAAATGCAGAAAAACATGGAGGAACGTATGAAAAAAATGCTCGAAAAAACATTCATTTTAAATTTTGATAAAGCAGCATCAATTTACAAAGAAGAAGAAAAACTAGAAACACCAGGCCAGCAAGGTGGTTTTCGCATGATGTTTGGCTCGCTTACAGGTGGAGGAGGCACATTTTATAAAGATGTAAAAGCAAAAACGTATACTGTTGATAAAGAATTTATGGGCAAAGAATTTCTTGTAGTCGATTCGCTGCCAAAGCTAAACTGGAAATTAGAACAAGAAACCAAACAAATTGGCGGGTACAATTGTTATAAGGCGACAGTAGTAAAACAAGCAAGTAAAACCGATTTTAGAAACTTTAGGCCTAAAAACAACGGCGAAAAGAAAGAAGAAGTTAAAAAGACTTCGGACGGTACGAAAACCAATTTTGCCGATAATTTTGAAATACCAAAAGAGATTGTCGTAACAGCTTGGTATACACCAGAAATCCCAATAAATCAAGGACCAGAAAACTATTGGGGACTTCCAGGATTAATCTTGGAAATCAATGATGGAACTACGACAATTTTATGTTCAAAAATTGTTTTGAACTCAAAAGACAAAGTAGAAATTAAACCTTCTAAAAAAGGAAAAGTAATTTCTCAGAAAGAATATGATGAAACGGTAATAAAAAAAATGGAAGAATTTAGAGAGATGAATCGTGGCAGAGCCGGTGGACCACCACCTCCAATGGGAAGGTAATGTTTGTAAAATACCAATTCTTTAAAATCCAAAACTCAAACTTTCAATATTCTTATCATGAATAAGATCCTTTTTGTATTCGCCTTGCTTTTTACTTCTATTTCCTTTTCGCAAAGTATCCGTTTTGATGGTTTAATTCAGGATGAAAAAAAGAATCCGTTAGAAATGGCCAATATAATGGCTATTAATAATGGCACAAAAGCAATGGATTCTTACGGAATAACCAATGATAAAGGAAAGTTTCAGCTGACATTAAAACCAAATACGGCTTATACTATAAAAGTGAGTTATTTGGGAATGAAATCTAAAGAAATTGCAGTATCGACTAAAACTGAAAATATGAGTCAGAATATTTTTTTAGATGGTACTGGAATAGAATTGGAAGGCGTTGAAATTGTTCGCGAAATGCCCGTTTCCATAAAAGGAGACACAATTGTTTATAATGCTGATTCTTTTAAATCGGGAACAGAAAAAAAGCTTGAAGATGTCTTAAAGAAGCTGCCAGGAGTTGAGGTAAATGCTGATGGAGAAATTGAAGTGGAAGGAAAAAAAGTCAGTAAATTGATGGTGGAAGGAAAAGACTTTTTTGACGGAGACACCAAATTGGGCGTCAAAAATATCCCCGCCGATGCGATTGATAAAGTTCAAGTTTTACGAAACTATAATGAAATAAGTCAGCTAAAAGGTCTAGAAAACGATCAGGAAAATGTAGCAATGAACATCAAACTAAAAGAAGGGAAAAAGAACTTTTGGTTTGGAGATGTAACTGCAGGAATTGGCGTTGCAGAATTGGATAGCAGATACATTATTAATCCTAAATTGTTTTATTATAGTCCGAAATACAGCATTAATTTAATCACCAATTTTAATAATATTGGCGAATTACCTCTTACTGCACAAGATTATTTTAAGTTTACTGGTGGGTTTAAGAACGTCATGAAAAAGGGAGGAAGTAGTTTTAATGTTTCTTCGAATGATTTAGGAATTTCACTGCTTAGAAATAATCGGGCAAAGGAAATTGAAACAAAATTTGGAGCGACAAACTTTGCTTATTCCATTAACAAAGCTTGGAATATAAGTGGTTTCGGAATTCTTTCAACTTCAAAAACAGATTTAGAGACTAAATCTCAAACTACGATTTTGGATTCTGGAGATCAGCAGAAACGTGATGAAATGACGCATCAAAAGAATAATTTGGGACTTTTTAAATTAAGTTCAACTTACAAACCAAATGATAAATTTCAGTTTGATTATGATATCTTAACCAAATTATCAAAACAGAATGAAGATACAGATTTGCTTCGTGAATCTATTGTTAGTGATGTTTCTGCGGTAGAAACTATTTTAACTCAAAAAAAGCAAGATCCAACTTCTATAAATCAGAATCTAAGTTTATATTATACACAGAGCAGTAAAAATATTTTTGCTTTTGAAATGCAGCATCTATATCAAGATGAAAATCCGTTTTATAATGCCAATTTAAGAACACAGCCTTTTGATTTATCGGGTTATATTTCTGGGCAAAATCGTAATGATTTAAATCAGGATCGTTTTGTAAAAACCAATAAAATCGATGCAAAACTGGATTACTATTATATGGTGACACCAAAAAGCAATATTAATGTTACTTTTGGAAATACCTATTCTTATCAGAATTTTAATTCTCATATTTTCCAAATGTTAGATAATGGGGATCGAAATGATCTTAATGATACGGAAAACAATAATGATGTAGATTATAGATTTAATGATGCCTTTTTAGGTTTTCATTATAAAATTCTAACAGGAAAATTTACGTTTACGCCAGGAGTAAGCCTTCATACGTATCAAATGACAAATGGCCAATTGGGGAACGATTATTCTCAGAATTTTGTAAAAGTACTTCCAGATTTCTTTGCTTTATATCAAATCAAAAAATCAGAAACTTTGACTTATAATTTCTCTCTGACTAATGATTTTACAGATATCAATCAGCTGGCGGCGGGTTATGTTTTGTCAGATTACAGTAGTTTATTCCGCGGAAACCGTTTTTTAGAAAATGCTACTTCACAAGTGCATTCGTTGCGCTACTTTAAGTATAATATGTTCAATTTTGAGAATATATTTGCCAACGCAACATACACGAAAAAGGTAGACGCCATTAAAACAAAAGCCGATTTTGACGGAATTAATCAGTCTTCGGTTCCTTATAATTCCAATTTAGCAGACGAAACTTTTTCGGGAATGGGAACTTATGGACGTTCTTTCTTGAAAAACTACAAAGCATCAGCAAGTGCAAGTCTTAATTGGTCAAAATTCAACAACATTCAAAACGAAAAATTAGCAACTACAGAGAGTTTTGTGCAAAGCTATACTGTTAAAGCTTCAACAAATTATAAAAAACTGCCTAATATAGAGTTTGGCTATAATCTCTTGGTTAACAAGTACAGCGGCTCTACTTTTTATACCGATAAACCATTTGCAAGATTAGACTATTATTTCTTAGACAGTTTTTCTTTTGTTTCAGAGTATGAATTCTATCATTATTACAACGGAAATAAAACTGTAGATAACGAATATGATTTTTTAAGCGCCAGTTTAATTTATCAAAAAAATAACAGCAAATGGGAGTATAAAGTGTCTGCAACCAACTTGTTAAACACGAGATATCTTAACGATGATAGCTTTTCGCAATTTTCGACGCGAGTATCGCAATACACCGTGCAGCCTCGTTACATTATATTTTCAATGAAATATAATTTGTAGTATTTTAACTGCAAAAATTATGATTTTTTATGATTTGTTTAAAGATGAATCAGATATCTTTGCGCAATATTACTAACAACAAAACATGTAGTTATGCGCAATTTTCTTTGGAGCTTATCACTCCTTTTTGCTGGATTTTCTACCTCTTTCGGCCAAACAAATGGGATAGAAAAAGGAACTTATTTATCTATAAATAAGGGAGGGAAAATCAAATTAAATTTATTAGAGAATAATAAGTACGAATTGGTTTTTTATTCAGGAGATTACAAAATTGAAGGAGATTCTCTTATCTTCTTAAAAAACACAAAAACAGTCAATAGATTTGATCTTTCTTTTGTTAAAGATAAAAAAGCAAAAAAGATTAAAATTAAGTTTTTGAATCCTTCTTATTACTCATTTTTTATAGGAACTCAAAATGGTTCTGAAGCAGTTCAATATCAAAGAGTAGCCGATATTAAAACAAAAGTTGATCCAGATTGGAAAACTACTGATTTAGATTTCGAAATAGAAAGAACTGATTTTCTATACTTGGTTTATGAAGATTACAACGGTAAAAGTGACGTAAGCAAATATGCCTTACCGAAAGATGTTTCGGAGGTAACAATAAACTATGATCTGGCGGTTTTGAATGATTTAAATCTTGGAGGATTTTTTGATAAAAAAACAAATGAATTACGAATTTCTGAATCATACGGGAAAGATCCTTTGGTATTTGTAAATGAAAAAGATGAAAAGCCAGCTAAGACTCCAGCAGTCGTTCCAATACAAACTGAAAGTATTTCAAACTGGACGTATCCAGGGAAAGACTCTTATTATGGAGAGAGTTACGGAGGAGCTGTAGTCGATAGCATATATAATAGTCTGCCAGTTGATACTACTGCAATACCAGCAGCAGATTATCCTCTTGATCCTCCTTCTTCTTATACCAAATACGATTTTAAACTAAAAATAGAAGACAATCTAAAAAAGGCAATAGAATCTACCAAAACAGCTAGTAACAAATTTTTGGTAGTTGTGGTTGATGACAAGAATAAAAAGGCAAAAGAAGATTTTGATGCTTTTATAAAAAATCAGGAAACACAAGCTGGATATAGTATGTATGATTCCTATAATGCTCAATATGATATTTATAACTATTATCTGGCTGGAACCAATGATAAAAAATGGCTGAAAAGCAATAAAATTACAAACGATCCAATTGTTATTGTTTTAAACGATAATGGGGATATATTGGCAACAGCAAAAGCTAATTTGTCAAATAAGGAGGAAGCGTTTAATTATTATGGAAATTTTTATCCCAAATTATTGCGTACAAATGCTCTTGTTTCTTTAGGAAAAAATCTGAAAAACCAAAAAGCGTCAGATGATGATCTGATTCAAGCTTTTAATAAAGCGGCATTACTTGCAATATCATACAGTTACGATTCAGATTACATTTCATCAGATCCTACAGAATTAGTTTTTGCAAAAACAGTATTGGATCAAAAAGAAGTGGCACAAAGTTGGAAAAAATTGATTGAGGCTCATCAAAAAGATAAAACAGTAAATATGTATTTGGTGGAAACAATTTTGAAAGAAATCAAAAATGAAGGATTTACAAAACAGCTCTTTAACGAAGATAGAATTCTTAACGACACAGATTTCTTAGCAATTGATTATATATTAAAGCATTCTGACGAAATTGAAAAAGAACTAGGTACATTCAACAATTTGAAAAGAAATGACATGTATGGACAAGTGCCTTTAATGAATAACCCGATTTCTGAAGTTACGAATGCATTACAGCAAAATCTGTACGCTTCTCAGGACGGACTGACTGGGGAGATCAATAAGGAGAAAATCAATTCTATTTATAAAAAGATTATCGCATCAGGAAAAGGTAATTTTGATGTCTACAAAAATTATTTTTATTATTTAAGTCAGATTGTAGATCAGGATGGTTCTAATACAACTTATTTAAGAGAGTTTAATGCCTATTTTGATACAACATTGGCAGGAGCAAGTCCAATAGAAAAATTAGACGCTATTTTCTCTGGATTAGATTCAAGTTCAAGTTATTCTTATGATGGATGGAATTCATTCAAATATTATCATTCAGACATTTCCAATAATGCGGCTTGGGCAGTGGTGACAAATCTTCAGAATTCTAACTTTATCAAAGATGCGATAAAGTGGTCTGAATACAGTTTAGTGTTAACTAAAAACAATCCATATTATTTAGATACTTTGGCGCAGCTATATTATAAAGACGGACAGAAAGATAAAGCTATTGCAACTCAGACTTTAGCGGTAAAATATTTAAGTGATACTGTTGAAGAAGAAACTGCAAGCGAAATAAAAGAAGTATTAGCTAAAATGCAGAATGGAACTTATTAATAAGATTAGCATATAAAATAAAAGCCGATTTCTAAATTTTTAGAAATCGGCTTTTTTATGTTTAGCCAACTAAGATATCTAACAATCTAAGCTAGTCTATAAATCTAGATTTACAATCCAAATGCAGCTTTTACTTGGTCAACAAAATCAAGTTTTTCCCATGTAAACAATTCAACAGTAACTGTTTTTTCGTTTCCGCCTGGAGCAGAGAAAGTTTTAGTTACCGTTTCTGGTTTACGTCCCATGTGTCCGTAAGCAGCAGTTTCGCTATAAATTGGGTTTCTTAATTTTAAACGTTGCTCAATAAAGTAAGGACGCATATCGAAGATAGCTTCTACTTTTTTAGCGATTTCACCGTTAGTTAAGTTTACTTTAGAAGTTCCATAAGTTTCAATGAAGATTCCCATTGGCTCAGCAACTCCAATTGCGTAAGAAACTTGAACTAAGATTTCGTCAGCAACACCGGCAGCAACTAAGTTTTTAGCGATATGACGAGTTGCATAAGCAGCACTTCTGTCTACTTTACTTGGATCTTTTCCAGAGAATGCACCACCACCGTGAGCACCTTTTCCACCGTAAGTATCCACGATAATTTTTCTTCCTGTTAAACCAGTATCTCCGTGAGGTCCTCCAATAACGAATTTTCCTGTTGGGTTAATATGGTAGTTGATTTTATCGTTAAATAAATGAGCGTGTTCTGGGTTTTTAGCAATAATTCTTGGAATCAAGATTTCGATAATATCTTTTTTGATTTTAGCCAACATTGCAGCTTCTTCATCAAAATCATCATGCTGAGTTGAGATAACAATCGCATCAATACGAGTTGGTTTGTTATCATCGCTGTATTCTAAAGTTACCTGAGATTTAGCATCTGGACGTAAATAAGTGATTTCTTTGTTCTCACGTCTTAAAATAGCTAATTCTTGTAATAATTTATGAGATAAATCTAATGCCAATGGCATGTAGTTTTCAGTTTCGTTTGTAGCGTAACCAAACATCATTCCTTGGTCACCTGCGCCTTGTTCTTCTGGCTTAGCTCTGTCAACACCTTGATTAATGTCTGCAGACTGCTCGTGAATAGCTGATAAAATTCCACAAGAATTTGCTTCAAACATATATTCACTTTTAGTATATCCAATTTTACGGATTACCTCACGTGCAATTTGCTGAACATCAAGATAAGTATTCGATTTTACTTCACCTGCTAAAATAACCTGACCAGTTGTAACTAACGTTTCGCAAGCTACTTTTGAGTCAGCGTCAAATGCCAAAAAGTTGTCAATTAATGCATCCGAAATTTGATCTGCAACTTTGTCTGGATGCCCTTCACTAACAGATTCTGACGTAAATAAATAAGCCATAATAATGTAATAAAAATGTATTAGTTTTAAATTTAAGCGAGGAAAATAATTGCTAAAAAGGGCTAAAGGAGAGTTTCTGCTTTAGCATTTTTTACTGCTGAAATGAATCTTTCAGCATTCACAATGAAACCATTTCATTATGAAGAGGTTGCAATCAGTTCAAATTTTTCCTCTGTTTCGGGTGCAAAGGTATGAAACCATTTTGATTTGCAAATTAAAGTTCAACTTTTTTTATTTTTTCTAGCAGAAATTTAACAATAACATACTATTTTGATAGGGTAATAGAAAATATTTTGTTTTTTGTTTGGTCGATTAAAAAATAGTTTGCAACTTTGCCCCGTTAAAACAAAGAAACAAATGAAATTTACAGTTTGCAATATGATGTCTTGTAAGATGCCGGAGTTCTCCGCAGAGACGCTATTGTAGTTATTTTTCAATAAAATATAAATAGAACCTCTGCCGAATCGCAGAGGTTTTTTTTATGTCAAAAATAAATCTGTAAGATTTTTTTTAAGCCAAATACAATAATTAATCAGTAAAAAAAAGAAATGAAGAAAAATGTACTAATCGTTTTAGGTCTTGTGACTTTTTCAGGACTTTATGCTCAAGAAAATAAAAAAGAGCAAGACAGTTTAAAAAACAACGAACTGTCTGAAGTTACTATTATTGGATCAAGAAGTAAAAACAGAGTTAAAACAGATGTGCCTGTTCCAGTTGATGTTTTCAATGTGTCAGAAATAACAAAAGGAGCACCTCAAACCAGTGTAACTCAAATTTTAAATTATGTTGCTCCTTCGTTTACGAGTAATCCAACATCTACGGCAGATGCAACAGACCACGTTGACCCTGCACAATTACGAGGATTAGGGCCAGATCAGGTTCTGATTTTAGTAAACGGAAAAAGAAGACATACAAGTGCTTTGGTAAACATTAACGGATCGCCAGGAAGAGGATCTGTTGGAACAGACCTAAATGCCATTCCGTCTTTTGCCATAGAAAGAATAGAAGTTTTAAGAGATGGAGCGGCCGCGCAATATGGTTCTGATGCGATTGCGGGAGTTATTAATATTGTTCTAAAGAAAAACGCTAATTATTTGACAGGAGGAATTCAATATGGCGCGAATCTATCTTCGGGATCAAATAATTTTGAAGGAGGAGCAGACGGTCAAACTGCTCAAATCGATTTAAACTACGGAACTTCATTGGGCAAACCTGGAAGTTTCTTAAATATCACAGGAACTGCGGTAACGAGACAAGCAACGAGCAGAGCAGGAATTAGAAGCAATCCTATTTTTAATGCCTACAATGCAGTTGAAAACAGAGCAGCAGAAGATGGAGTTGAGATTAACTCTTTATTTAGCAACATTAATACGACTGCTAATTCAGCTCAGATTTTGTCTTCTTTAAAACAATATGCGCCGCAAGTAAGTTATTTTACAACAGCACAGCAAAACGCCATAGCATCAGCTTCAACAATTGCGCAGATGCAGACCGCTTTAAATTTTGATGTAACTAATAATGAATTGGCTTATAGAGGACAGCAGAGAAGTGATTATAATATGAGTGTTGGCCAGTCAGAATTGGCTTCGGGACAAGCATATTACAATGCAAAATATCCTTTAACAGAAACAACTTCTTTATATTCTTTTGGTGGATTATCGTACAGAAGCGGAAAATCATATGCATTTAATAGATTGCCAAATGGTTCTGGAACTTTCACGCAAGTGTATCAAAACGGATTCTTGCCAGAAATTGAATCAAAAATTTTAGATGCTTCTGCAGCAGTTGGTGTAACTACGCAATTATTTGGATTTGATACTGATTTAAGCACAAATTTAGGAACAAACTCTTTTAATTATGATGTAAATAATTCCATCAATGCAACTTTAGGGACAAATTCTCCTTTTAGTTTTGATGCAGGAAAAGTTTCGTTTTTGCAAAGCACAACCAATTTGGATTTTAGTAAAAAGCTAGATGTTCTTTCTGGACTGAATGTTGCTTTTGGAGGTGAATTCAGATATGAAAACTACGAGATTAAAGCAGGAGAAGAAGCTTCTTACGGATTGTATGATGTAAACGGAAATCTAGTTTCTGGAATTTTACCAAGCAATTCACCATTGATTGTAACTGACTTCTTTGGAAACAAACGTGGAGCAGGAGCGCAAGGATTTTCAGGATTTCAGCCTTCAGATGCTAAAGAAAAAAACAGAAAAAGTGGCGCGGCTTACATAGATTTAGAATTGAATGCTACTGAAAAATGGCTTATAAACGGAGCAGCACGTTATGAAAACTATTCAGATTTTGGAAATACGGTTACTTTTAAATTGGCTTCTCTTTTAAAATTAAATGATAATATTAATTGGAGAATTTCTGGACAGACAGGTTTTAGAGCGCCTTCTTTACAGCAAAGATATTTTGAGTCAAGTTCTACTCAGTTTATAAACGGTTCTCCATATCAAGTTGGTTATTTTACAAACGATTCACAAGCAGCAAAAAGCATTGGAATTGAAAGTTTAAAACCAGAAAAATCAAAAAGCATCAGTACAGGATTTACATTCAAAATTCCTGAAGCTAACATAACCATTGCAACTGATGCTTATTTTACAAGAATCAATGACAGAATTGTATTGTCTGGACAATATTCTAGACCAACAGATGCCCAGATCGCAGCGGCAACTTCACCAGAACAAGCTGAAGCGTTGACTTTATTTCAGCAGGCATTTGATTTGAAGGGTGTAGAAAGAGCTTCATTCTGGACAAACGGAATCGATTCTGAAACAAAAGGAATTGATTTGGTAATTTCGCAGAAATACGATGTAATTCAGGATTTCACAATTAGAAATGATTTTGCATTAAGCTTCAACGAAACTAAAAGAGTAGGAGATCTACATATTCCGCAGTCTATCGTTAATGCTGGAGGAGAACCTTACATCTATTCTTTCTTTCCAGAATCAAGCCGAGTATATTTGGAAGAAGCGATTCCAAAATTGAAAGCCAATTTGATGACAACTTTCAATATTAAAAAACTGGATATTTATTTAAGAAACAGCTATTTCGGAAAAGTTACAGATCCAGGAGCAACAGATGTTAATCTGGACGGATTTTCTTCTGTATACGAACATCCAGAATACAGCGCAAAATTGGTTACCGATTTATCTTTAGGATATCAGATCAACGAGCATTTGAGAGCTACAATTGGAGTTAATAATATAGGAGATGTTTATCCAGACAGAAATAATCCTGCAACTCCTGCATTTACAAACACAACGCCAACTTTGTCGCCAGCGCCAAGTACAGATTTGACAAATGCGAATCAGTTTGCATATTCAAGAGCAGTTTCTCAATTCGGATTAAACGGAAGATTTGGTTTTGCTCGTTTGAGCTTTAAATTTTAATTAAATAAATTTCTTTCAAGTCTTTATTTGAAAGGCTTGAAAGAAATTTCAAAAAAAAATAGTACAAAATTTCAATTTTAATTTGGTCGTTCAAAAAATACTTATTATATTTACTCTATCGAATTAGTCGAATTTAAAAAATAGTCGAATTCAAATTTTAAATCAAAATGAAAACAATAGCAAAAGGAAATATGATGTGTTGTAAGATGATGCAAATGTGCATCCCAATTTGCTGTTGCCAAAAGTGAGAGAGACAATCTTTGTTATAGTTAAACTATAAGCCCTTTTGGTCGCCATCCGAAAGGGCTTTTTTATTTCCAACATTTTAAATTTTAAATCATGAATACACTAGATATAAATACAATCGCATTTCAATACTTATTAAGAAATAATAATTCGGAAGAGACATCGACTGAAACGCTAAAATATGATCCTGCACAGCAGACAAAAACACAAAAATCATTACTATTTCATTTATATGATCTTGAAGAAGAAGCTGAAGATATTTTAGCTTAAATCAATTTCAAAAATTAAAATCAATTACAATATATAAACGTATTAAAAATACCTAAAAAACTAAGAAATCATGAGTACACAAAAATTTGCAACAAACGCATTACACGCAGGACACGACGTAACTAAAAACGCAGGAACAAGAGCCGTGCCTATTTATCAGACATCATCATATGTATTTAATAACGCCGATCATGCGGCCAATTTATTTGGTCTTGCCGAAGCTGGATTTATCTACACGAGATTAAACAACCCGACAAATGATATTTTAGAACAACGTCTGGCAGCACTCGAAGGCGGAATTGGAGCTGTAGTAACAGCTTCTGGAGCATCGGCAATTTCTACAACTTTATTGACTTTGCTAAAAGCAGGAGATCATATTGTTGCGTCAAATAGTTTATACGGAGGAACTTATAATCTTCTAAAAGTTACCTTGCCAAGATTAGGAATTACTACCACATTTGTAGATCCGTCAAAACCTGAAAACTTTACAAAAGCAGCAAAAGAAAATACAAGAGCTTTCTTTGTTGAGTCTCTAGGAAATCCAAAATTAGATGTATTAGACTTAAAAGCAATTTCGGCAGAAGCCAAAGCATTCAAAGTACCATTTATAGTAGACAATACAGTTGCGACACCTTATTTATTAAACCCAATTAAATATGGTGCCGATATTGTAATTCACTCCTTAACTAAATATATCGCAGGAAACGGAACTTCATTAGGAGGCGTTATCATTGATGCTGGAAACTTTGATTGGGCAAACGGAAAATTCCCCGAATTTACCGAGCCATCTGCAGGATACCACGGATTAGTATATCATGAAGCTTTAGGAAATGCCGCTTTTATAGCAAAAGCTCGAATTGAAGGTCTGCGTGATTTTGGTGCCGCTTTGAGTCCATTTAATGCTTTTCAGATTATTCAGGGACTAGAAACACTTCCAATCCGAATCAAGAAACACAGTGAAAATGCTTTGGCTCTAGCTGAATGGTTAGAAAAACAAGATGAGGTAGTCTGGGTAAATTATCCAGGTCTAAAATCAAATAAATATTTTGATCTGGCCAAAGAATATTTGCCAGAAGGTCAAAGCGGCATTATCACTTTCGGATTAAAAGGAGGTTTTGATGCAGCCAAAAAAGTGGTAGATGATACCAAATTATTCTCTCTGCTGGCTAACATTGGTGATACGAAATCATTGATTATTCACCCTGCAAGCACTACACACCAGCAATTAACAGAATCAGAGCAAATAGAAACAGGAGTCTCTAAAGATTTGATTCGTCTATCTGTTGGAATTGAAGATATAGAAGATTTGATTGCAGATCTGCAAGCTGTTTTTGAAAGTGTTTCGCTTTCTCAATTCAGCATCAATAAAAATTAGGTTTTTTTGTTTTTTGTTTGAAAAATTGCCTTTAGCGAGTGGTTTTGCTAAAGGTAATTTTTTATGAAAAACACCATTATAAAATTTAAATCATATGTAGAGACGCACTGCAGTGCGTCTAATTGATAAACGTTGGAATATTAATGAACTAACATCACTTATATGGTTTTAAAAAATTAAAAATGTTAGAAATTATGTCAAAGCTTAAAATAAACATTATCCTTTTCGGAATTGGTAATATCGGAAGTACTTTGATTAATCAAATTGTTGAAAGTCAGGAGTTTTTTCTGGAAAGTAAAAATGTCGATTTTCATTTTCCAATAATAACCAATTCGACGGTTGCTTTTTTTGAGAAAGAAGGCGTTGGATATGCTTGGGAAACCAATTTTAGACAATTGGCTGTTCCTTTTAAAGTAGAAGATATTGTCGAATTTGCACAAGAAAATGAATTCGAAAACTTGATTGCCGTAGACGCAACAGCCAGCGATGAATTGGTGAAGCATTACAATACGTTAATCAAAAATGGATTCAATATTGTAGCAGTAAACAAAAAAGCCAATACGCTCCCGATTGACTTATATAAAGAACTGAGAGCAGATCTTAAAAAGTATGACAAGGAGTTTTTTTATGAAACATCTGTTGAGGCTGGAATTCCTGTTTTGCAAACCTTAAGAGATTTGTATTATTCGGGAGAAAAAATCACTAAGATTCGAGGGGTTTTCTCTGATAATTTGAGTTATGTCTTTAATCGATTTTCATCGGAAGATGTTTCGTTTTCGTCTGTTTTAAAAGATGCAAGCCTTTTAGGTTTAATGAAATCAAACTTCAAAGAAGATTTATCAGGAAATGATACAGCAAGAAAGCTTCTGATATTGGCTAGAGAAATTGGAAAAGATTTTGAGCTTTCAGATATTAAAATTAAGCCGTTTATAACCGAAGAACATTTGGAAAAAAATGGTGTGTTAAATAAAGACGCAGTCGATAAATCTTTTAAGATTGCCAAAATTACTCAGGCAGAAAGTCATGTGCTTCGATATGTAGGAGAATTTGATATTGAAAAAGGCACTTTGGAAGCCAAATTGATTTCTGAACCAGTCGATTCTCCAATCGGGCAATTGAAAGGTTCTGATACCATTTTTGAAATTTATACCAAATCGTACGCCGATATTCCGATTGTAATTCAGAGTGCTCCACCATGCAAACAGGCAATTTCAAGAGGAATTATAACTGATATTCTGAAAATTGCAGAACGAATTAGGGCTAAAGAAGCCGTTTGGCTATAAATTTTTAGAAAAAAATAAAAAAAAGAAAAAAAGTTCTTTGATAAATTGATTTGTCAAATGGAATTATTAAGGAAAATATGTTTTTTTGTAGGTTTTTTACCTTTATTATTTCGTTTTCGTTTTTGTAAGACGTTTTTTGTCGTTAAAAAACTGATTTTTAACGATTTTTGTAATTAAATTCTTGAATTTAATTTGTGTAATAAAAAAAATATTTGCATATTTGTTATACCCAAAATCTACTAGAAATCAAATGAACTTAAAAGTCAACAAAATGTTTTGTGCCATTTCGGTTAAGACCGAGGTTGGGGTGTCTATTGCTTAAAAAAATTGTAAGAATACAATAATAATATAGTAAAAGCCTCCCAAGAAAAATTGGGAGGCTTTTTAATTTACAACAAATGCAGAATTTAAATAAAATACAATATAAATCACAGATGAATAAATCCTTACAGATGAACAAGATGTTTACTGTCGCGCTTATTTGCGCATACGTCTGTTGATACTAAAAGTATAAATGAGTTTAAAAACTTAAACCCTTTTGGTATCTAGAAAATCCAAAAGGGTTTTTTTATTCCCGAAAGGGGCTTAACACAAACATAAAAGAGAAATAAAGATTATAAAACGCAACTTAACTAAAACTTAATATCATGAGCACATTGAACTACTTAGCAGAAAAAATTTCAGATTTGAAAAATAGAAGAACAAGAAAAAATAATCCGCCTCCACCAATAAACGAATTGGCTCATCCAAGATTCGGAATAACAGAGGCTGAAATCACAGAGGAAGGTAAAGCAGCAGAGAAAAAAGTACCTAACTCTTTATTGTTTTTGATGTATTCAAAAGAAAATGAAACGCTTTTTATCTAAACGGAAAAGCATCATAAACTAGGGTAAAACCTGCTTAATTTTACTGGACATTTTTGTTCGGTAAATTTTTGCGTATAATAGTTTTTGCTAAAATAAGTCTCAGAAATTTAACAAACACTTTTAGATAAAATTTGTTTGTTAGAGAAAATAGTAGTTAATTTGCACCGTTAAGTTCAAACACGTATTGAAATGTTATAAAGAAAGGACGAGGGATTAGACCCGATGAAGCCTTAGCAACCCTTCGTTAAAACGAAGAAGGTGCTACATTCTACCACGCCAAACGTGGAAAGATAACAACAAGATTTTTTCTAGTTAAACCTAGTTTTTCTTTCTAATATTTCCATATACAAATCAATAATACAACAGATTTGAAATTGGAAAATATACCAAATCCCATTATAATTCAAGATTTCATCACAGAAAGTGATGCAACTTATCATTCTATACCATTAAGTTTTACGCTGGCAGGTCAACCTCTGCACAGCGCGCCTATTGTTTTGGTTAACCATGCTTTAACTGGAAATTCGCAAGTTACTGGCGAAAGTGGCTGGTGGAATGACTTGATTGGCGAAGGCAAAACCATTGATACTGCTGTTTACACCATTTTGTCTTTTGATGTTCCAGGAAACGGAAACGATTCTTTCTTAATCGATAACTATTTAGATTTTACAGCCAGAGACATTGCAAGAATTTTTATCGAAGGTGTGAAAACTTTAAATATCGAAAAGCTTTTTGCAGTTATTGGAGGTTCTGTTGGAGGTGGAATTGCTTGGGAAATTTTAGCATTAGCGCCAAATATCACAGAAAACCTTATTCCGATAGCGAGCGACTGGAAATCGACAGATTGGCTTATCGCAAATTGCTTTTTACAAGAGCAAATTCTTAATAATTCGTCGAAACCAATTGAAGACGCCAGAATACATGCCATGCTTTGTTACCGTTCGCCAGAATCTTTCAAAGAAAAATTTCAGCGTACCATAAACCAAGATCTTTTAATTTTTAATATCGAAAGCTGGTTGGCGCATCATGGAAAAAAATTGCAGAAAAGATTTCAGTTGTCTTCTTATAAATTAATGAATCAGTTGCTTAAAACAATTGATATTACTAGAAATAGTGAAAGTTTTGAAAACTTAATGTCTAAAACAAAAGCTTCAATTCATATTGTCGGAATCAATTCAGATTTGTTTTTTACAGCAAAAGAAAACGTAGAAACTTATGAAGAGTTGAAGAAGTTTAAAGACAATGTTTTCTATAGCGAAATTGATTCGGTTCACGGACATGACGCTTTTTTAATCGAGTACAAACAATTAGATCATTTACTTGCCGATATTTTTAAGGCAGAAACAATAAAGAAATAAAATGAAAGTATTAAAATTTGGAGGTAAATCGTTAGCAAACGGAGAAGGACTTAACAAAGTTGTTTCAATCATTTCTGATAAAGTAAATCAAGGTGAAAAAATTGCCGTTGTAGTTTCTGCACGCGGAAATGCTACTGACGAATTAGAGTTTATTTTAAGCATTGCAGCTAAAAATGGCAGTTATAAAGAATTATTAGAGAATTTTAAAAAATATCAAATATCAGATTATCCACAGGTTGATTTATCTGAAGAATTTAATGTCTTAGACAAACTTTTTGAAGGAGTAAGTCTAATTGGTGATTACAGCAAAAAAATCAAAGATCAGATTTTATCTAAAGGAGAATTGCTTTCGGCTAAATTATTGACGGCTATTTTACTGGAAAAAGGAATTCCTGCCAATTTTGTAGATACAAGAGATTTGTTGAAAACAGATTCTAAATTTGGCGATGCTCAGCCTTTAGAACAGCTTTCAAAGAAAAACGTAGTAAATTATTTTAAAGAACATAACGGCGAAACGGTTAATATAGTTACAGGCTTCATTGGCTCAAACAACAACAACGACACAACTACTTTAGGTAGAAATGGCAGTAACTATACCGCTTCGTTAATCGCAAATTATTTAAACGCAGAAGAATTACAAAACTTCACGCACGTAGACGGAATCTATACTGCAAATCCAGATTTGGTTGCAGATGCTAAAAAAATCGAATATTTATCGTTTAACGAAGCAAATGAGCTGGCAAATTTTGGAGCAACGATTCTTCATGCTAAGACGATTATTCCTTTGTTAGAAAAGAATATCCCGTTACGAATTTTAAATACTTTCAATCATGAAAATCGCGGAACTTTAATTACATCGGATTCTTCTAAAGAAGGGATTAAAACACTTTCTGTTTTAGAAAATGTCTCTCTTGTAAATCTTGAAGGACGTGGATTACTTGGAAAAGCGGGAGTTGATGCCCGAATTTTTAAAGTAATGGGCGATCACAATATTAGTGTAAGCATCATTTCTCAAGGTTCTTCAGAAAGAGGAATCGGTCTTGTGGTGGCAACAGAAAAAGCTACTCTTGCGATGGTTGAATTAGAAAAAGAGTTTGAAAATGACTTTTATTCTAAAGATGTAAATCAAATCACGGTTACAGACAATGTATCAGTAATTTCGATTATTGGACAGGATTTAAGTACTTTCCATAAACCATACACCGCTTTAATCAAAAATAAAATTGTTCCAATTTTATTCAACAACACTGTAACAGGTAAAAACGTGAGTTTAGTTGTGAAAAAAGAGGAATTAAACAAAGCTCTGAACGTAATTCACGGAGAGATTTTTGGAGTTTCTAAAAAGATCAACATTGCCATTTTCGGTCACGGATTAGTTGGAGGAACTTTAATCAATCAGATTTTAGAATCGGCTGCAGCAATTGAAAAACGTAAAGACATTAAGCTTAATGTTTTCGCTATAGCGAATTCTAAAAAACTGCTTTTAAATAAATACGGTGTTAACAGCAATTGGAAAAGCGAAATTGAAACCAAAGGCGAAGCTTACACCATAAAAGATATTATTGCTTACGCGAATGAGCATCACTTAGAGAACTTAATTGCGATTGATAACACCGCAAGCGCAACTTTTGTTGAGAATTACATTCCGCTTGTAGAAAGCAGTTTCGATTTGATTTCTTCTAATAAAGTGGCAAATACATTAAGCTATGGTTTCTACAAAGAGTTAAGAAAAGCATTAGCAGAAAACCAAAAGAATTATTTATATGAAACCAATGTTGGTGCGGGATTACCATTAATTGATACGATTAAATTATTACACCTTTCAGGAGAAAATATCACAAAAATAAAAGGAGTTTTCTCTGGAACTTTAAGTTATTTATTCAATAATTTCTCAGCGAAAGATGCTCCATTTAGTGAAATCTTGCAAGAAGCAATTGATAACGGATATACTGAACCAGATCCGCGTGAGGATTTATGCGGAAATGATGTTGGTAGAAAATTATTAATTTTAGCTAGAGAATTAGATTTGCAAAATGAATTTGAAGAAATCTCAATTCAGAATTTAATTCCAGAACACCTACGCGAAGGAAGTGCTGCCGATTTCTTGACAAAATTGAAAGAATTCGATCCAATTTATGCTAAAATAAAAGCAGAACAACAGCCAAATCATGTTTTAAGATATATTGGTGAATTGTCTGGAGATTTGCAAAATGACAAAGGAAATCTAGAAGTTAAATTAGTTTCAGTGCCAAAAGATACTGCATTAGGCGGATTAAAAGGTTCAGATTCTTTCTTCGAAATTTATACAGAATCTTACGGAGATCGTCCAATCGTTATTCAAGGAGCCGGTGCAGGTTCTGCGGTAACGGCAAGAGGAGTTTTTGGAGATATTTTAAGATTATCTGATAAAGGATAATAATGCAACAGCAATAAAAGAAAGAAAAATCTTAAATTCGTAACTTAATTAAATAGTTTTAAAAGTATGAAAAAGATTTTTATCTTATTGTTGATTTCAAATAGTATCATGGCTCAGGTTTCTAATGTTATTAGGAACAAAGACAGTTATACTCAGGATGTTTTTCCGTACAAAGGAGTAAGAATAATTCAGGTTGATGAGGTAAGCTCTCCAGGGAATGAAGAAAATGTTTTTATTTTTTCTAAGATTGAAAAAAATGTTATTCCTGACAAAATGTATTTCCAAAGGTTTACGAAAGTAAATGATAAATGGGTTTTAAAATCGATTTTGGAAGTAAACCACAACGGAATTATTTCATCTTGGGGAAGCCGAAAAGCATTTGGAGATTATAATAAAGACAAAAGTGTAGATGCTCTTTTTATTTACGGATTATACAATGCTGATTTTAAGCAACAGTCAGTTCATCTTGTATTTTCCCAAAAAGATAAATTTTACAGCATAGAGTCAAGTGTTTCAGATAATTTTGGAACAGACAAGTTTTCAGATAATTTTAAATCTTTAGATGCAGAATCTAAAAAACAGGTTTTAGAGTATTGGAATAAATTAGATAAAAAAGACAAATAACTTAGGAATAAATACCATGAAAGTAACTTTAAACAGAGTAAATGATGCATTTCATTTCAAAGTGAAAAATGAACGCGGTCACATAGTTGACGTTGACAGCAGAGCTGAATTTGGCGGAAGTGATTTAGGTGCAAGCCCAATGGAACTGGTATTAATGGGAGTTGCAGGATGCAGCGCTATTGATATGATTTCGATCTTAAAAAAACAACGTCAGGAAATTACTTCTTTCAACGCTGAGGTTGAAGGAACTAGAGTTCAAATCGAAGAAGCAAAACCTTTTAAAGAAATCGATGTGGTTTTTTATTTAGAAGGAGAAATCAATCCTGATAAAGCAAAAAAAGCGGCTCAACTTTCTTTTGAGAAATACTGTTCGGTAGCTAAAACGGTTGAACCAACAGCGACAATTAAATACAAAGTTGTCTTGAACAACGAAGCTTTATAAATTAGATAATTTGTCAATTAGATAATTAGAAAATGCTCAGATTGCGCATAAATAATTGACTTGTTTTGGGTTTAGATTTCAGTTTTAAAACTTAAAACTTGAAACCTGAAACAAAAAAAACAAAAAAAACAACACACAATGAATACAGAAGAATTTGGTTTTGAAACACAAGCCATCAGAACACAATTAGAAAGATCTCAATATTTAGAACATTCGGTGCCTTTGTACCTTTCATCAAGCTTTGTTTTTGAAGATGCTGAAGATATGAGAGCTTCTTTTACAGAAGAAAAGGAAAGAAATATTTACAGCCGTTTTAGCAATCCAAACACTTCGGAGTTTGTAGACAAGATCTGCAAAATGGAAGGAGCCGATTCTGGTTATGCATTTGCAACAGGAATGGCAGCAGTATATTCTACTTTTGCCGCTTTGTTAAACTCTGGAGATCATATTGTTTCTGCGAGCAGTGTTTTTGGTTCAACTCACGCTTTGTTCATGACTTATTTTCCAAAATGGAATATCGAAACTTCTTATTTCGAAATTAATAAGCCGGAAACAATAGAAAGTTTCATTAAGCCAAATACTAAAATATTATACGCCGAATCTCCAACAAACCCTGGAGTTGATGTAATCGATTTAGAATTGTTAGGAAATATTGCTAAAAAGCACAATTTGATTTTAATTATAGATAATTGTTTTGCAACGCCATATTTACAGCAGCCAATTAAATTTGGAGCGCATTTGGTGATTCATTCAGCTACTAAATTGATTGATGGTCAAGGACGCGTTTTAGGCGGAGTAACAGTTGGAGATGCAGAATTAATCAGACAGATTTATTTGTTTTCTAGAAATACAGGACCAGCTTTATCACCGTTTAATGCTTGGGTTCTTTCAAAAAGTTTAGAAACATTGGCTGTTCGCGTTGACAGACATTGCGAAAATGCATTAAAAGTTGCTGAGTTTTTAGAAAGTCACCCGAATGTAAACAGCGTAAAATATCCGTTCTTGAAATCGCATCCACAATACGAAATTGCTAAAAAACAAATGAAAGCTGGTGGAAACATCATTGCATTTGAAATTAAAGGCGGAATCGAAGCAGGAAGAAAATTCTTGAATTCAATTCAACTTTGCTCATTATCTGCAAATATTGGAGATACGAGAACAATTGTAACTCATCCAGCTTCTACAACACACAGCAAATTATCTGAAGAAGATCAATTGGCAGTAGGAATCACGCAAGGTTTAGTTCGTGTTTCTGTTGGTTTAGAAACGGTTGAAGATGTAATTGCAGATTTAAAGCAAGCATTGGCTTAAACATAAAATATAATATTTTTGAAGGGCTGTTTTTTTGAAATAGCCCTTTCTTTGTTATTGAAAGAATCACTCTTCTTAATTTAGTTTTACAATATATGAAAAAACCAAGATTGCTTTTTCTGTCAGATTTGTTTGGAGGCAATCCTGAATGGATTCAGAATTATATCGAAATTTTAGAACTTAAATTTGATGTTCAATATTATGATGTTTTAAAATTAGCTCAGATTGATTCTTCAAGTGATGAAATCCATAATCAATTTTTGAATGGCGGAATTGAAAAAGCTGTAAATAACTTATTGGATTTGGAGAGGGAAAATGCCTCAGTTTTAGGTTTTAGCATTGGTGGAACAATTGCTTGGAAAGCTTGCTTAAGAGGTTTAAAAGTTAGCGAGTTAGTAGCTGTCTCTTCGACAAGATTGCGTTATGAGGAAGAAAAACCTAATTGCAGTATAAAACTTTATTATGGCGATAAAGACAAAAATGTGCCAAATTCAAGCTGGTTTCTGGATCTAAAAATTCCCAATGAGATTCTTGAAAGTCAAAATCATCAATTGTATATGGAAAAAGAAAATGCATCTCTAATTTGTGATGATTTTTTGTAGTTTTTTACTTAAAAATTATATTTTTGTTGCGACTAAAATTATAACCAAAAGTTTAACTAACAATTAATTGCATATGAGCAATTCTACTTACGTTTTAGATGACAAATTATTAGTGTCTGCAGGGGCACGTTTTTTAAATTACATAATTGATCTTTTTATATTTTTTATAATCCTGATTGCAATTGGTGCAATGATAGGTATTCTTTCTGCATTATTTGGGCTTACAGGATTAGCAGCATGGATGGATGGTTTAGGCGATTTAGGGTGGAATGTCATTGCTATTGTAGTTTCTCTAGTTTATTATATTACTATGGAAGCTTTATTTGGAAGAACTGTAGGGAAATTTGCTACAGGTTGTATTGTTGTAGATGAAAATGGTAAGAAACCAGATTTTGGAACAATTGTTAAAAGAAGCTTATGCCGATGTATTCCTTTTGACGCTCTAACTTTTTTGGGAGGCTCTAGAGGTTGGCATGATTCGATATCAGAGACCTATGTTGTAAGTAAGAAGGCTTTGGATGAAGAAATAAAAACGTTTCATGAATTCAATTTAATAGGTGTAGAAGAGGCAAATTAATTAAACTATACTAATTTAGTAGAATATAAGTTTGGATCTGTTATATTCTCATTTAAAAAGATTATTTTTGTTGCAGAAAATATACGTATTGTTTGTTTTAGTTCATTTTGCTAATTATCGGAACTAGAATTTGCAGTTACAATCTAAAACTTAAAAATGCTTTCAAAAAAGACAAAATACGGAATTAAAGCTCTTACATATTTAGCCAGAAGAGAAAATAATGAACCTGTGCAAATTGCCGAAATTGCTAAAAGCGAGCATATTTCGATAAAATTTCTGGAAAGTATTTTGTTGTTGCTTAGAAATTCAGGTTTTCTTGGTGCAAAAAAAGGAAAAGGTGGGGGGTATTATCTGATAAAAGATCCTAAAGATATTAGTATGGCTAAAGTATACAGAATTCTTGAGGGACCCATAGCATTATTGCCTTGCGCGAGTCATAATTTTTATGAAAGATGTGATGATTGCGATGACGAATCCACTTGTGCAGCACGACGTTTAATGACGGAAGTTCGTGATAATACACTTAAGATATTAGAAAGTAATTCTCTGGCAGATATTGCATTTTAGGAAATGCTATTATTTATAAAACAAAAGACCATTTCTGAATTTGAAATGGTCTTTTTTCTATTTATGATGTATTAGAAAATCAATTTATACCCAGCTAAGAAAAGCATTACTGCGATTGCATTTCTAAGAAACTGATCAGGTACTTTTCCGCTTAGCATACTTCCCATATAGATTCCAGGAAGCGATCCCATTAATAATTGACCTAATAAACCTAAATCTAAATTTCCCATAGAAGCATGCCCAAGACCTGCAACTAGGGTTAATGGAACAGCGTGTGCAATTTCAGTTCCTACTAAACGAGGAGTTGGTAAAAGCGGATAAAGAAAAAATAGAGTTACAGTTCCTAGCGCTCCCGCTCCAATAGAAGTTAAAGTTACAGTTGCACCTAGTAAAACTCCAATTGCAATTGTAAGCATATTTTGAGTGGTACTTGCGCTATGAAATTTATCTCCAGCATGTTTTTGAGAAAAAACTAAAAGTTTCTTTTTGAATATAATCGCTACCGAAGTAAACAATAAAGCCCAGCCTAAACTATATTTAATAACGCCATTTATAGTTTCAATATCAGTTTTAATACTGTTTAAAATCCATAATGTGATTAAAGAAGCGGGAACACTGCCAAGAGTGAGCCAGCCTGTAATTTTCCAGTTGATATTGCCTTTTTTATTGTGAACAAAAACACCACCTGCTTTAGTAAACGCAGCGTACAATAAATCGGTTCCTACTGCGGTTGTTGGCGGAATATTAAAATATAATAAAATAGGAGTCATTAATGAGCCTCCACCAACACCTGTTAATCCGACAATAAAACCAACTACTAAACCTGCAATTACAAGACCGATCTGAAAATCCATGAAAAAATATTTGCCGCTAAAATAATAACAATTTTATAATTATCCTATAGATTTTGTAGAGATTAAATGTGTATTTTTGCGGATCACAAAATTGAAGCGTGTTGTTAAAATAACAAGAGGCAGCATTTAATTTGTTAAAATAATCACTAATTCCTTTTTAAATCTCTTTTAACTTGGTTTATAAGACTATAGCTAATGTAAAAAAGTAAATATATTGTTTTGATATTTCGAAATATATAGTACTTTTGCAAAGTAATCTACTAAGCCGATAGGGTAATGGATTTTTAAGAGTAAAAAAACAATTCTTAAAATATGGAAAATGAACTTAAGTTAAACAA
Organism: Flavobacterium movens; assembly: GCF_039581425.1. Classification (NCBI taxonomy): domain Bacteria; kingdom Pseudomonadati; phylum Bacteroidota; class Flavobacteriia; order Flavobacteriales; family Flavobacteriaceae; genus Flavobacterium; species Flavobacterium movens. The sequence continues at coordinate 192,029 of NZ_JBCPXY010000008.1, read as the reverse complement.
CGCTATAGTAAAGTCTGATTCTTTATTAAAGGAAAAATTGTGGGTTGTAATACCTGTTGTTTTGTTGTTAGGTTTGGCAGTTACATTAATTTATAATCATCACGCCGAATTTTCGTGGGATGGTTTTGTTCAGGGATTTGATGAAAATCTTTTAGCGTTTTTCTTAATTGGTGTTTTTGCACAATTAGTAGATGGCGCTTTAGGAATGGGGTATGGAGCTACTTCTACATCATTTTTATTGGCTTATGGAGTATCGCCAGTTTTGAGCAGTACGGCAGTTCACGTTTCAGAGATGTTTACCACAGGAGCATCGGCGCTTTCGCACCACCGCTTTGGAAACATCAATAAAAAATTGGTTAAACATTTATTGATTCCAGGAGTTTTAGGATCAATTACAGGGGCTTATTTATTGTCAGATGTCATTGACGGAGATATTATTAAACCATTTATTGCGGTTTACATGATTATTCTGGCAGTTGTAATTATCAGAAAGGCTCTTAGAAAAAGTGTTGTAAAAAAGAAAACAAAAAAACTTGGAGTTTTGGCAGTGTTTGGAGGTTTTATGGATTCTGTTGGAGGAGGAGGCTGGGGGCCAATTGTGACTTCAACGTTATTAGGAAGAGGAAGAAACCCGAAATATACCATTGGGTCTGTAAATGCGGCTGAATTTGCGATTTCATTTGCTAGTGGAATCACTTTCATGCTTTTTGGTGGAATTCACGGCTGGCAGATCATTATCGGATTGATTTTAGGAGGAGTTATTTCAGCCCCAATAGCAGCTTATTTGGTAAATAGAATCAAAAGAAAACCAATGATGGTTGCGGTTGGAGTTCTAATTATAATATTGAGTTTAAAAACATTATCTAAATTATTGTAAAAGATAATTTTAGAAAGGAGAGATTATGAGTGCGATTATTGTACAAGAATTATTAGAGAAAACTGCAGCCCTTTCGCTTGACGAAACCTTAGTTTTTTTAGCAAAAGAGTTTCCAGGAAAAGTAATTTTTTCGACTTCTTTTGGTCAGGAAGATCAGGTAATTACCGATTTTATAGCAAAAAGCAATACTGATATTGCGGTATTTACTTTAGACACAGGAAGATTATTTCAGGAAACTTACGATGTTTTTCATAAAACATTAAAAAAATACAAAAGACCAATCGAAGTTTTTTTTCCAGAAGCGGCTTCAGTAGAAAATCTTCTGAAAACAAAAGGGCCAAACAGCTTTTACGATTCAGTTGAAAACAGAAAAGAATGCTGTTTTATTCGAAAAGTGGTTCCGTTAAGAAAAGCTTTAGCAGGAAATTCAGTTTGGATAACAGGTTTAAGAGCTGAACAATCGGAGAACAGGCATGATTTAAGTTTGTTTGAATACGATGGAAACTTCGAAATTATCAAATTCAATCCGTTGCTAAAATGGACTTTAGAAGAAGTTGAAACGTATTTGTCGGAGAACAATGTTCCTCAAAATGCTTTACACAAACAAGGTTTCGTAAGTATTGGATGCGCACCTTGTACGAGAGCGATTTTTCCAGGTGAAGATATCAGAGCCGGAAGATGGTGGTGGGAATCAAGCCATAAAGAGTGTGGGCTTCACAGTGCTAAGAAAGAGTAGGCTTTTTAGAAGAAAGAAGCAAGAGGCAAGACTTTTTTAGAGAATAGAATATAGATTATAGAATAAAGAGTGGAGATTTTTAGAGCAGGTAACTTGAAACCTGAAACTTAAAACTTGAAACTCACAAAATATCAAACAAAAAAACAATGAGTTCAGTATTAAAAACAAACGCTTTAGAGAGTGAAGCGATATACATTTTCAGAGAAGTAATTTCACAGTTTGACAAACCGGTTTTACTTTTTTCAGGAGGAAAAGATTCTATTACATTGGTGCGTTTAGCGCAAAAAGCATTTTTCCCTGCTAAGATTCCGTTTCCTCTATTACACGTTGATACGGGACATAATTTCCCTGAAACCATTGCTTTCAGAGATAAATTGGTAGAAGAATTAGGTTTAGAGTTGATCGTTCGTAATGTTCAGGATGCTATTGATGAAGGAAAAGTGGTGGAAGAAACTGGTAAATACTCAAGTAGAAACAGTTTGCAAACAACAACACTTTTGGATGCAATTGAAGAATTTAAGTTTGATGCTTGTATTGGAGGCGCGCGTCGTGATGAAGAAAAAGCAAGAGCTAAAGAACGTATTTTCTCAGTTCGTGATGATTTCGGACAATGGGACGAAAAAAATCAGAGACCTGAGTTGTTTGATATCTTAAATGGAAAAATTGAAAATGGACAAAACGTTCGTGTTTTCCCAATTTCAAACTGGACAGAATTAGATGTTTGGAGTTATATCGAGAAAGAAAAAATCGAGATTCCGTCAATCTATTTCTCACATAAAAGAAAAGTTTTTTTGAGAGACGGTTTAATCTGGTCGCATTCTCCTTTTGTGTACCAAGAAGAAGACGAACAAATCGAAGAACGAATTGTTCGCTTCAGAACCGTTGGAGATATGAGTTGTACAGCAGCTGTTGAATCTTACGCAGCAACTATCGAAGAAGTAGTTGGAGAAATCAGATCATCAACCATTTCTGAAAGAGGAGCCAGAATCGATGACAAACGTTCTGAAGCTGCAATGGAAAAGAGAAAACAACAAGGATACTTTTAATTTTTAATAAGAAGTTAAAAGTTAGATGTTAGAAGTTGATCGTAGGAGGTTAACAACGGAGTGAAATTCAAAGATTCAAAAAAAACAAAATATTTAAAAGTAAGGTTGAAAACTTGAAACCTGAAACTTTTAAAACTTGAAACAAAATAAGATGGACGTTTTAAAAATAGCAACAGCAGGAAGTGTAGATGACGGAAAAAGTACTTTGATTGGGAGATTATTGTACGATACAAAATCATTGACGACTGATAAAATAGAAGCAATCGAAAAAAGCAGTAAACAAAAAGGATATGATTATCTTGATTTTTCTTTGGCAACTGACGGATTAGTAGCAGAAAGAGAACAAGGAATCACAATTGACGTTGCGCATATTTATTTTTCGACTGCAAAGAAAAGTTACATTATTGCCGATACTCCAGGTCACGTAGAATATACCAGAAACATGGTTACAGGAGCTTCGACTTCTCAGGTTTCTATCATTTTGATTGATGCCAGAAAAGGAGTTATCGAGCAAACATACCGTCACTTTTTTATCAATAATTTATTGAGAGTAAAAGAAGTAATCGTTGCCATCAACAAAATGGACTTAGTAGATTACTCAGAAGAAGTTTTCAATAAAATCAAAGCTGATTTTGAGGCTTTAAATGCAAAAAGCACTTTCAAAGAACAAAACGTAAGTTACATTCCGTTAAGCGCTATCAACGGCGGAAACGTTGTGGATAAATCTGAGGATATGCCTTGGTACGAAGGACAAACAGTTTTAGAACATTTAGAAGGGTTACATTCTCATGATGTTTACGAAGCAGGAAAAGCACGTTTTCCGGTTCAAACAGTGATTCGTCCAAAAACTGAAGAATACCACGATTTTAGAGGTTATGCTGGAAAATTATACGGAAACTCAATTAAAGTTGGAGATGCTGTAACAGTTCTTCCTTCTTTAACAGAATCAAAAGTATCTAAAATTCATTTTTTCGATAAAACATTTGACGAAGCTACAGCAGGTTCTTCAATCACAATCGAATTAGAAAATGACATCAATGTAACAAGAGGCGATATGATTGTAAAATCAGATGAGCTTCCAAAAATTGAAAAAGATATCACGACAACAGTTTGCTGGATGGACAGTAAAAAACTGGTTGCGGGAACTAAATATTTGGTACAACATAATACCAACAGAGTTTTAGCAAAAGTAGAAAGCATCAAAAATACAATTGCTACTGATTACTCAGGAACGACAGAAGTTTCACAATTGGCAATCAACGAAATTGGAGAAGTTACGATCAAATTAAGCAAGCCGTTATATTTTGATTCATACAACGAAAACAAATCAAACGGAGCTTTCATCTTAATTGATACAGCAACAAACACAACAGCAGGAGTAGGATTTATTAGGTAAACCTGCCGTAAGCTTTAAGCTATAGGCTTTAAGCTTTTAGCAAAAACGTATAAAAAGGCACGCAAAAAAGCTTATAGCTTATTGCCTAAAGCCTAAAGCAAGAAAAACACAAAGTTTAAAAAGCTTATAGCCTAAAGCTTAAAGCCTAAAGCGAAAAAGAGAAATGGAAAGTTTTAGAACAGAAATAGAAAATCCGGTAGTTCAGAAGGAGATTATCGAATTAGAAAAAAAGATTCACTTATTCCGTGGAGGAAAAATTGATGATGAGCGTTTTCGTAGTCTTCGTTTAGCGCGTGGAATCTACGGTCAGCGTCAGGAAGGCGTTCAAATGATTCGTATCAAATTGCCTTACGGTAAAGTTACCAGCGAGCAATTAGTGCGTATCACACAAGTTTCGGATGAATATTCTACAGGACGTTTGCACATTACAACGCGTCAGGATATCCAGATTCATTATGTTAGTTTAGACAGAACGCCAGAACTTTGGGCAGATTTGGCTAAAGACGATATCACGCTTCGTGAAGCTTGTGGAAACACAGTTAGAAATATTACAGGAAGCGAATTAGCGGGTGTTGACGTAAACGAACCATTTGATGTTTCGCCTTATGCACACGGACTTTTTCAATACTTACTAAGAAATCCAATCTGTCAGGAAATGGGACGTAAATTCAAAATTTCGTTCTCTTCTTCAGACGAAGATACTGCTTTGAGTTATTTACACGATTTAGGATTTATTCCGAAAATTAAAGACGGACAAAAAGGTTTCAAAATCATGTTTGGAGGAGGTTTAGGATCTCAGCCAGCGCATGCTGAATTGCTTTCGGAGTTTGTTCCGGTAAACGAAATCATTCCAACAGCAGAAGGAATCATCCGTATTTTTGATAGATACGGAGAACGTGCTAAAAGAATGAAAGCGCGTATGAAATTCTTAATCAAAGAAATGGGGAAAGATGTTTTCCTTGATTTGGTCGAAAAAGAGAAAAAAGCCATCGCTTTTGAAACATACGAAATTGATACAACTGCTTTTGATGGTCCAATTCCAGAGCCAGTTTTAGAAGTTCCGCAAGTTACCATCGAAGATACTGAAGCGTATGAAGCGTGGAAAAAATCGAATGTAATCAAGCAGAAACAAGACGGTTATTATGCTATCGGTATCAAAGTTTTATTAGGAGATTTTTATACAGATAAAGCAAGATTATTAGCAGCTTTAATAAAAAATTACGCAGCAAATGAACTACGTTTTTCATTGCGTCAAAATATTGTAATACGTCACGTAAAAGAGGAAAATTTACCTTTCTTTTATCAAGAATTAGCCAAACTTGACTTTGTTCAATTAGGATATAATTCAGTTGGAGATATTACGGCATGTCCGGGTACTGATACTTGCAACTTGGGGATTGCAAGTAGTACCGGTATTGCAGAAGAATTAGAAAGAGTTTTAAGTGCTGAATATCCTCAGTATTTAAATAACCGCGAAATCGAAATTAAAATCTCGGGTTGTATGAATGCCTGCGGACAACACAATATGTCTGCAATTGGATTCCAAGGAATGTCTATCAACTCAGGAAAATTGGTTGCTCCGGCTTTACAGGTTTTATTGGGTGGAGGAAGATTAGGAAATGGAGCAGGACGTTTTGCTGATAAAGTAATCAAAGTACCGAGTCGTAGAGGTCCAGATGCATTGCGTACGATCTTAAATGATTTTGATGCTAACGGAAGCGGACAAAAATTCCTTGATTATTATGATACAAAAGGAGAAAAGTATTTCTATGAAATCTTAAAACCTTTTGCAGATGTAACCAATTTAACAGAAGCAGATTTTGTGGATTGGGGTAACGCAGACAACTATGTAAAAGCAGTTGGAGTTGGAGAATGCGCCGGAGTGGTAATCGATTTAGTTGCAACATTATTGTTTGAAGCTAAAGAGAAATTGATCTTGGCTCAAGAATCTTTCGACGAGAAAAAATGGTCAGATGCAATTTACCATGCTTACGCAGGATTTGTAAACGGTGCAAAAGCATTGTTATTGGCAGAAAACCAAAAAACAAATCACCACGCAGGAATCGTAGACTTGTTTGACACTGTTTTTATCGACACAAATAAAATAGAATTAAACTCAACTTTTAAAGACTTGGTTTACCAAATCAATAAAAATGAACCATCTGAAGCTTTCGCTAAAGGTTACATTGCACAAGCAACTGTTTTCTTTGATAAAATCGAAACTTTCAGAGCTCAGGAATTAGAAAATGCTTAATATAAAACCCAAAATAACTTTAGTCGGTGCAGGTCCGGGCGATCCCGATTTACTTACGCTGAAAGCTGTAAAAGCATTGGCTGAAGCTAATGTGGTTTTATACGACGCTTTGGCCAACGAAGAAATTTTGGATTACGCACCAAAAAATGCCATCCGAATTTTTGTTGGAAAAAGAATCGGAAATCATGCTTACACGCAAGATCAAATCAATCAACTGATTGTAGATAATGCTTTGACTTACGGAAACGTAGTGCGATTAAAAGGCGGAGATCCATTTATTTTTGGAAGAGGTGGTGAAGAAATTGATTTTGCAGAGAGCTTCGGAATAGAAACAATCGTAGTTCCCGGAATTTCATCAGTAGTTGCCGTTCCCGCAAGTCAGGGAATTTCAATTACGAAAAGAGGTGTTTCAGAAAGCTTTTGGGCGATTACCGGAACAACTTCTGATAGAAAATTATCTTCAGATGTAGCTTTGGCAGCAAAATCATCAGCAACAGTGGTGATTTTGATGGGAATGCACAAATTGGCTCAAATTATTGATTTGTTTCAAAAAGAAGATAAAGGAAATTTACCTGTTGCGATCATTCAAAACGGAACAACAGCAGAAGAGAAAGTAGGAGTTGGAACGGTAGATTCGATTTTAGAAGTTGTAAAACAAAAAGAATTAGGTTCGCCAGCTATTATTGTTCTTGGAGAAGTTGTGAGAGAAAGCAATAAACTAAAAGGATTTTACGAAGAATTTCTATCAAAAGAAGAAATTAGGTAGAATTATGTTCCGTTAGGAACATCTGATCGGTAGAAAAAAAAATGTTTCCAAGTTAATATTAATGTTCCGTTAGGAACATCTCATTGGTTATTCTAATTTTGATTAGATGAAAAAAGATTAAAATGGAACAAAACGAATTATATCCAATATTTCTAAAACTTCACAATTTAAATGTCTTGATTGTAGGTGGAGGAAATGTAGGTCTAGAAAAGCTTTCCTTCTTGCTAAAGTCAAGTCCGAATGCTAATGTTGAGGTAGTTGCACCTGATTTTCATTTAGAAATTAAGGTTTTAGCAGAAAAACATCCTTCAATTAAATTGACGGAAAAAAAGTTTAAAAAGAAAATGCTTAAAAAGCGTCATATGGTAATTGCCTGTACAGACGATTTGAAAGTAAATAAAAAGGTTTACGATTTAGCAAGAAAACGCTATTTGATTTGCAATATAGCTGATACACCAGATTTATGTGATTATTATCTTGGCGGAATTGTAACAAAAGGAAATGTAAAAATTGCCATTTCAACAAACGGAAAATCACCAACAACAGCCAAAAGGCTTCGAGAGTTTTTTGAAGAAGTAATTCCAGAAGATATTAACCAAATGGTTGAAAATCTGAATGAATATCGAAAAACCTTAAAAGGCAATTTTGAAGAAAAGGTAAAAAGAATGAATGAGATTACCTCTTCATTAAAAAATAAAGAGTAAAAAAGTTTCGGAAAGAAATTAATGATAAAAATCATTGAAAGTACAAGGATTTATTCGTTTCTTTGCGTTATTAAGAATGATTATAAACAACAACATAATGATTAAAACAGATATACTTATAATTGGAGCAGGCCCAACAGGTTTATTTGCCGTATTTGAGGCAGGATTGTTAAAATTAAAATGCCACATTTTAGATGCTCTTCCACAACCGGGAGGACAACTATCAGAGTTATATCCAAAAAAGCCAATTTATGATATTCCTGGATTTCCAGAAGTATTGGCAGGAGATTTAGTTGACGGATTAATGGAGCAAATCAAACAATTTGAACCAGGTTTTACTTTAGGAGAACGTGCTGAAACAGTTGAAAAACAAGAAGACGGAACTTTCATTGTAACATCAAACAAAGGAACTAAATTCCACGCGCCAGTTATTGCAATTGCTGGAGGTTTAGGAAGTTTTGAGCCTCGTAAACCACTTATCGAAGATATCGAGTTTTATGAAGATAAAGGAGTGAAATACTTCATCAAAAATCCTGAGAAATTCAGAGATAAAAGAGTTGTTATTGCAGGAGGAGGAGATTCAGCTTTGGACTGGAGCATCTTCTTAGCAAATGTAGCTTCAGAAGTAACTTTAATTCACAGAAGAAACGAATTCAGAGGAGCTTTAGATTCAGTAGAAAAAGTACAGGAATTAAAATCAGCTGGAAAAATTAAATTAATTACTCCAGCAGAAGTTATCGGAATCAATGGTGCTGAGCATGTTGAGTCATTAGACATCGAAGAAAATGGAGCGCACCGTAAAATCGACTGCGATTATTTCATTCCGCTTTTCGGATTAACACCAAAATTAGGTCCAATTGGAGACTGGGGATTAGAAATAGAGAAAAATGCTATTAAAGTAAATAATGCATTAGATTACCAAACTAACATTCCTGGAATCTTCGCAATTGGAGACGTAAATACATACCCAGGAAAATTAAAGTTGATTCTTTGTGGTTTCCACGAAGCAACTTTAATGTGCCAAGCTGCTTATTCAATCATCAACCCAGGTAAAAAATATGTATTGAAATATACAACGGTTTCAGGTGTAGATGGTTTCGACGGAACTCGTAAAGAAGCGCCAAAAGCAGTTGTGAAGGCGATTGTTTAATCTGAGGTGCTGAGGTTCTAAGGGACTAAGGCGCTAAGATTTTTAAATATTGTAAAGCCCAAACTTTTTAAAGTTTGGGCTTTTTTAATTACCATGAATAATCCTAGAGGGATGACATATTTATAGAAAAGAAATTATTCGTTTGCAAAAGCTCCAGCGGAGCGAAATATATGTCGCTCCGCTGGAGCTTTTGCGTTGTGTAGATTGTTTTCTATAAATATTATGCTCCTCCGGAGCTAAATCAACCAAAAGATAAAACCTAAGAACCTTAGCGCCTAAGTCCCTCAGAACCTTAGAAAAAAAAACATTTGCAAATCGAAAGCCTATTTCATACCTTTGCACTGTTCTTAAAATTATTGTTCGTTATCACGAAAGGCGGAGGGATAGACCCGATGAAACCTTAGCAACCCTTTATCATAAAGAAGGTGCTAAATTCTACTTTATACGACATTTTCCAGTATTAAAGATAGATAACACAAATACATACTCGTATTTCTCAAAACTTTTCTCGATAACATATAATATTTACTGAAACAGATTCTGTATCAGGAGCGAATCATTGGCGCATTTTTGCAGTCAGTAGTTCCCGCTTTACGTTGCAATCTTTTGATTTTTTAAAGAAAAAATCAAAAGGATTTCCACTTCAATCGGGGCTAATGAGCCAGCAATAGTGCATTTTTGGAATTAATGTGAAAAAAAATATCGAAGGTTAAACCCGACAGGTTTTAAAAACCTGTCGGGTTTAAATCGGAAATACAATTAAATAAAAAAACTTAGCATCTTAGACTCTCAGTATCTCAGAAGCTAAAAAAAGAAGACATGGCAATAACAATTCAAGAAGCAATAAAAAAAAATATCCTAATCCTTGATGGAGCAATGGGAACAATGTTGCAACGCTATAATTTCTCAGAAGAAGATTTCAGAGGAGAGCGTTTCAAAGATTTCCCGCATCCGTTAAAAGGAAACAACGATTTACTATCCCTAACACAACCACAAGCGATTCGCGATGTACACGCCGCATATTATGAAGCAGGTGCTGACATTGTAGAAACCAATACCTTCTCAGGAACGACAATCGGTATGGCCGATTATCACATGGAAGATTTGGTTTACGAGTTAAACTACGAATCGGCAAAAATCGCAAGAGAAGTAGCCGATGAGTTTACCGCTAAAAATCCTGACAAACCACGTTTCGTAGCTGGTTCAATCGGACCAACAAATAGAACGGCAAGTATGTCACCAGATGTAAACGATCCTGGTTACAGAGCCGTAACATTTGACGATTTACGAATTGCATACAAACAACAAGTCGAGGCCTTAATGGATGGTGGTTGTCATTTGCTTTTGGTAGAAACAATCTTCGATACATTAAATGCAAAAGCCGCACTTTTTGCAATCGAAGAGGTAAAAGAAGAACGCAATCTTGATATTCCAATCATGGTTTCAGGAACAATTACAGATGCTTCTGGAAGAACGCTTTCAGGACAAACAGTTGAAGCGTTTTTGATTTCAGTTTCTCATATTCCATTATTAAGCGTAGGATTCAATTGCGCCCTTGGAGCCGATTTGTTGAAACCCTATTTAAAAACATTATCACAGCATACACAATTTAATGTTTCGGCTCATCCAAATGCAGGATTGCCAAACGCTTTCGGACAATACGACGAAACACCAGAAGAAATGCAAGTGCTGATAAAGGAATATTTGGATGATAATTTGATTAATATCATTGGTGGTTGTTGCGGAACAACTCCAGATCATATTCGATTGATTGCTGAGGCTGCGAAGGATTATAAGCCGAGAGTGGCACCGGTTTTTGAATAAATATAATCATTATTAAAAATGGACGGAGAGCATATTGTTTATTCAGAAGATGGGGAAATTTTTAAAGCTTTTCTGAATTCAAATTGGTATGATACGGCGAGTCCATATTTATATTGTGTTTCTGAATTAAAAATTATTAGAAACAAGATTGATAATAACGAAAAATTCAAAATAGAAAGTAATGGTAAAATATATCCTATTACGACAAATTTAGAGTTTAAGACATGGATAGAAAAGGTATTTTATGGAGGATTTGAGAAGCATGTTTTTATTGATTAAAAGTAAATAGTATGCCTACAAGATTTTAAAAACCTTGCAGGAAAGAAATAGAATAAAAAAACTCAGAATCTAAGCATCTTAGAATCTCAGTAACTTTAAAAAGAAATGACAGAAAAAAGAAGAGACCTTGTATTATCAGGATTAGAACCGTTGATTATCACGCCGGAAAGTGTTTTCGTGAATGTTGGTGAGCGTACGAATGTAACAGGTTCAAGAAAATTCTTGAGATTAATCAAGGAAGAGAAATATGACGAGGCGCTTGATATTGCAAGACAGCAGGTAGAAGGTGGAGCACAGATCATCGATATCAATATGGATGAAGGAATGCTTGATGGCGTTACTGCAATGACTAAATTTTTGAATTTAATCGCTGCAGAACCAGATATTTCTAGAGTGCCGATTATGATCGACAGCTCGAAATGGGAAATCATTGAAGCAGGTCTAAAAGTAGTACAAGGAAAAAGCGTTGTAAACTCGATTTCGTTAAAAGAAGGTGAAGAAGCCTTTATTCATCACGCACGATTGATCAAACGTTACGGAGCGGCGGCAATTATCATGGCGTTTGACGAAGTAGGTCAGGCCGATAATTATGATCGTCGAGTTGAAATCTGTCAGCGTTCGTATGATATTTTGGTGAACAAAGTAGGTTTTCCTCCGCAGGATATTATTTTCGATTTGAATATTTTCCCAGTTGCAACGGGAATGGAAGAACATCGCTTAAATGCTTTAGACTTCTTTAGAGGAACAAAATGGGTTCGTGAAAACCTTCCGCACGCGCATATCAGTGGTGGAGTGAGTAACGTTTCGTTCTCTTTTAGAGGAAATGATACGGTTCGTGAAGCGATGCACTCGGTGTTTTTATACCACGCAATCAAAAACGGAATGACGATGGGAATCGTTAATCCTGAAATGTTGACGATTTACGATGATATTCCGAAGGATTTATTAGAATACGTTGAAGACGTAATTTTAGATAGACGCGATGATGCTACAGAACGACTTTTGGATTTTGCTGAAAGTGTAAAAGGCGAAGCAAAAAGCGATGAAAAAGCGGTTCAAGAATGGCGTTTTGGAACCGTTCAGGAACGTATTACGCATTCGTTGGTAAAAGGAATTGATGCTTTTATTGAAGAAGATGTTGAAGAAGCACGTCAGGCAGCAACAAAACCAATTGAAGTTATCGAAATCAATTTGATGACAGGAATGAATGTGGTTGGAGATTTATTCGGAAGCGGAAAAATGTTCTTGCCTCAAGTAGTAAAATCGGCTCGTGTAATGAAAAAAGCCGTAGCTTATTTATTGCCTTTTATCGAAGCCAGCAAACAAGCCGGAGACAAACAAGGAAACGGAAAAATCTTGATGGCAACCGTAAAAGGTGACGTTCACGATATTGGAAAAAACATCGTTTCGGTAGTGTTGGCTTGTAATAATTATGAGATTGTAGATCTTGGCGTTATGGTGCCTCCGGAAAAAATTATTGCAGCTGCAATTGAGCATAATGTTGATATCATTGGATTAAGTGGATTGATCACTCCTTCGCTTGACGAAATGGTGTATTTGGCCAAAGAATTAGACAAACAAGATATTAAAATCCCAATTATGATTGGTGGGGCGACGACTTCTCGCGCGCATACAGCCGTGAAAATTGCACCTCAATACAGAGAAACTGTAATTCACGTTAACGATGCTTCAAGAGCTGTTACCGTTGCAGGAAATCTGTTAGATCATAACCGAAAAATATATGCGGCAGACATTCGTGCAGAATATGATTCTTTTAGAGAAACGTTTTTAAATCGTTCGAGAGACAAGAATTTCTTAACGATTGAAGATGCTCGCAAAAATAAATTACCATTGGATTGGTCGGAATACACGCCAACTAAACCAAAAGTAATTGGCGCACAAACCATTGAAATAGAATTGGATGTTTTGGTTCCGTATATCGACTGGACGCCATTTTTCCAGACTTGGGAATTGTACGGAAAATATCCAGCGATTTTAACAGATGAGGTTGTGGGCGAACAAGCAACATCTGTTTTTAATGATGCTCAGGCGATGTTGAAAGTAATTTTGGAAGAGAAAAAACTAAAAGCAAAAGGTATTTACGGAATTTTTCCTGCGAATCAGGTTAATGACGATGATATTGAATTGCGTGATGAAAACGGAAAAGTTTTGGAGAAATTCTTAACGCTTCGTCAGCAGTCACAAAAAACAAAGGGTGCTCCAAACATCGCTTTAGCCGATTTTATTCTGCCAAAAGAAAGCGGTATCGATGATTATATTGGAGCTTTCTGCGTAACAACCGGTTTTGGTGTTGATGAATGGGCAGCGGAATACGAAAAGAATTTAGACGATTATAATTCGATTATGGTGAAAGCGCTTGCCGATCGTTTTGCTGAGGCTTTCGCCGAATATCTTCACGAGAGAGTGCGTAAAGATTTCTGGGGTTATGATAGCGAAGAATCTTTAACCAACGAAGAATTGATTAAAGAAAATTATAAAGGAATTCGCCCGGCTCCGGGTTATCCAGCTTGCCCAGATCACTTGGAAAAACCAACGATTTGGAAGCTTTTAGATGTTGAAAAACAAATTGGAGTAAAGCTGACAGAAAGTATGGCAATGTGGCCGGCGTCATCGGTTTCAGGATATTATTTCGGAAACCCAAAAAGCCGTTATTTCGGACTAGGAAAAATAAAAGAAGATCAGGTCACAGATTATGCCAAACGCCGAAATGTACCGCTTGATTACGCAATGAAATGGTTAAACCCTAATATAGCAGACTAGAATAGTTGATAGTTGATGGTTTTTGGTTGATAGATTTGAATGCAAAATGCCAACAACTATCAACCATCAACAAACAACTAATAAAAAATGGAATACAGTAAACTGGATGTGTGGCTGGAGGCTCGGAAGTTGGTGAATTTATTGTATGATTTTTCCAAATTGTTTCCAAAAGAAGAGTTATTTGGATTGACGAATCAAATGCGAAGAGCATCAATTTCAATACCTTCAAATATTGCTGAGGGTTGTGGAAGACAGACATCAAAAGAAACAATACATTTTCTTCATATTTCGAGAGGATCGCTTTATGAATTGGAAACTCAATTTTATTTAGCTTTTGATCAAAAATATATAGAAGAAAATAATTTTAATATCGCACTTGGACAGATTGAAACCTGCAAGAAGTTATTAAACGGATTTATTAATTATTATAAAAAAATAATGTAGTTGAAGTTATGATTGTAAAGTTCCACAAGAACCATCAACCAACAACCAACAACAATCAACCAAAAATAAATGAAAGTAACAGAACATATAGAAAACGCCAAAGGAAAAACATTATTCTCATTTGAAATTATTCCGCCTCAAAAGGGTAAAAGCATTCAGGAATTATACGATAATATTGATCCGTTGATGGAGTTTAATCCGCCGTTTATTGATGTAACGACTTCTCGCGAAGAATATATTTATATTGATCGTGGTAACGGACTTTTGGATAAAAAATTGACTCGTATGCGTCCAGGAACGCTTGGAATTTGCGCTTCTATAAAACATAAATACAATGTTGACACTGTTCCGCATTTGCTTTGTGGTGGTTTCACTAAAGAAGAAACAGAATATATGCTGGTTGACTGTCATTATTTGGGAATCAATAACGTAATGGCGCTTCGAGGTGACGCAATGAAAGACGAACAATCTTTTGTGCCTAAAGCGGGTGGTAATCATTATGCAATTGATTTGGTAAAACAAATCAACGATTTGAACTGCGGAAAATATCTGCATGAGGTAATGGATGCTGATAATAAAGCTGATTTCTGTATTGGAGTTGCAGGTTATCCCGAAAAACATTTAGAATCACCATCTTTACAATCAGATTTAAAAAGATTAAAAGAAAAAGTTGATGCAGGAGCAGATTATGTGGTAACACAAATGTTTTTTGACAACTCAAAATATTTTGCCTTTGTAGAAAAAGCAAGAGAAATGGGAATTACAATTCCGATTATTCCTGGAATTAAACCAATTGCTGTTCAAAGACATTTACAGGTTTTACCGCAAATTTTCAGAATCGATTTGCCGGAAGATTTAATCGATGCGGTTGATAAATGCAAAAACAATGCTGAAATCAAACAAGTCGGAATCGAATGGGCAATTCAGCAGTCATTAGAATTAAAAGCTGCTGGAGTTCCGTTTTTACATTATTATTCAATGGGTAAATCTGAGAATATTCGTCAGATCGCTAGTCAGGTTTTTTAAGGCTTTCTACTCAAAACAAGCATTGATTGGAATCTGTCACCAAGTGACAACAAATTGCTGAAGGATTTTGTTTAATTTAGAAGTTTAAATTTTCGAGTCATGAAAAACGAAGAATTACAAGCCATAGCCTCTCAATTAAAACATCCAACAGGAGAAAAAGGAATCGAAATGGCCAATATGATGAACGAAACGAACATCAATATGACCAAACATTCGATTCACAATCTGAATATTTCCAAAGAAAATAGAATTCTAGAATTAGGTCACGGAAACGCTGGGCACGTAGAATTTCTATTCGAACAAGCAGAAAAATTAAAATACTACGGACTGGAAATGTCGGAACTGATGTTTCAGGAAGCGCGCCAGATCAACCGAAATTTTGTTTCTCAAAAACAAGCTTTCTTTTCGCTTTATGATGGGAATGCAATTCCGTTTGAGGATGGATTATTCGACAAAATATTTACTGTAAATACAATCTATTTTTGGCAGAAACCCGAAGAATTGCTTTCAGAGATTTACAGAGTTTTAAAACCAAATGGAAATTTCTGTTTGACATTTGCAGAAGAAGATTTTATGAAAAAACTGCCGTTTACGCAATTCGAATTTGAATTGTATAGTACAGAAAAAGCGCAGGAGTTGATCAAAAAATCAGATTTTAAAATCGTCTATACAGAAACACAGACTGAAAAAGTAAAAAGCAAAACCGGCGACTTGGTTGATAGAGCTTTTACAACTATTGTTCTGGAGAAGTAGTTGAAATTTTAAACACATAGAAACATAGATTTTTCTTAATTTTAGTTGAGAAGAATTAAAAGAAAAATACATTTTTCACACATAGCTATGTTTGTTTTAAATAAGTGAAACGCCTTTATAGACAAAGAGAACGTTTCTATGTGTTAAAAAATAAAGGTTGCTGAATTCTAAACCCTTGTATCATTATGGAAGTTAAGAAAATCAATTTTTTACAGAGTTACAGCAGCATTTTATGGCTTCTTGGCGGAATTATAACTGGAAGTATTTTTGGATTGGTTTTCGGAGAAAAAGTTTTAATTATAAAACCACTTGGGGATATTTTTCTAAACTTACTTTTTACAGCCATTATTCCCCTTATCTTTTTTACAATTGGTTCTTCGATAGCGAATCTGGAAAGAACGGAGAAATTAGGGAAACTGTTTATCATCATGATTCTAGTTTTTCTAGGGACAATTTTGATATCAGCAATTGTAATGATCTGCGCTGTTTATCTTTTTCCAATTCATGAAGATATTGCTATTGCCAAAGTTCCGTTTGAAGAAGTAGCATCAGGATCAGCAGGAGATCAGATTGCAAAACTGCTTACAGCAAATGATTTCTTTGAATTATTATCTCGAAAAAGCATGCTAGCCTTGATCATTTTCTCCTTTTTAGTCGGTTTTTCCACTTTACAGTCAGGAGAAAAAGGAAATGCTTTCAAAAGTTTTCTAGATTCAGGAAACGAGGTAATGAAACAGCTTCTGAACATCATAATGAAATTTGCACCAATTGGTTTAGGAGCTTATTTTGCTTATCAAGTTGGCGTTTTTGGACCGCAATTGTTGGGAGTTTATGCAAAACCGATGGCAGTTTATTATGCAGCTTGTGTTTTCTATTTCTTTGTGTTCTTTAGCTTATATGCTTTTGTCTCTGGCGGGAAAAGAGCTTTTAAAGTTTTCTGGAGTAATAATATAGCACCGTCATTAACAGCAGTAGGAACTTGTAGCAGTATTGCGACTATTCCAGCCAATTTAGCTGCAGCAGAAAAAATGGGAATTCCGGCTCACGTACGTAATTTGGTAATTCCGCTTGGAGCACCTTTGCATAAAGATGGATCGAGTATGTCGTCCATTTTAAAAATAACTTTTTTGTTTGCCATGTTTGGTAAAGATTTTTCAGATCCGATGACGATTCTTTTAGCACTCGGGATTACAGTTGTAGTTTCAATTGTCGAAGGAGGAATTCCAAACGGAGGTTATATTGGAGAAATTTTAGCCATTACGGTTTATGGTTTTCCGATGGAGCAAGCTTTGCCAGTGGCTATGATCTTGGGGACATTGGTTGACCCAATTGCTACGTTATTAAACGCCAATGGAGATGTAATCTGTTCTATGATGGTTTCGAGATTCTCTGAAAAGACGAAGTGGTAGCTGTTCTTTAAAACAATCAAAATTTTTATTAATCTTCCTTATCCGCGCAATCTGCGCGACATAACTAATACAACAAACTTATGAATTCAATACTACAGCATGATCTCAACAATTTTGAGAATATCTTAGAAAAAACAAAACAGCACGGAATTGATTTTCTGAATAATATCGAAAATATTCCAACGTCTAATACTTATTCAATAGATCCTAAAACGGAGCTAAACGAATTAGGTTTAGGATCTATTGAAGCTTTAAAGGAATTTAACGAGAGATTAGCTCCATTGATGGTTTCTTCGCCAGGGCCAAGATATTGGGGATTTGTTACAGGCGGCTCGACGCCTGCATCTATTGTAGGCGATTGGCTGACGACCGTGTATGATCAGAATACTCAAGCTGTAAAGGCGCAAGGAGGAGCATCGGCATTAATAGAGTTTGAAACCATCAATTTATTATTGCAATTGTTAGAACTTCCTGATTCATTTTTGGGCGGATTCGTTACTGGTGCTACAATGTCAAATTTTACTTCTCTTGGCGTTGCTAGACAATGGTTTGGGAAGCAGTTTGGAAAAGATTTTGCTAAAAACGGAATTTCAGAACCAATTAATATTCTAACAGCAACACCACATTCTTCTACTATAAAATGTCTATCGCTTTTAGGAATTGGAAGTCAAAATTATACAGCAATAAAAGCTGTCGAGGGAAATCGTGAAGCTCTTGATATTGATGATTTAGAAGAAAATATAAAGAAATTAGACGGAAAGCCTTTTATCTTAATCTCGAGCGCAGGCACGGTAAACACAGCTGATTTTGATGATTTTGAAGCAATTGCAGCATTAAAAGAAAAATATAATTTCTGGTGGCACATTGATGCCGCTTTTGGCGGATTTGCAGCAGTTTCAGAAAAATATAAACATTTAGTGCAAGGGTGGGAAGGAGCAGACAGTATTACGATCGATTGTCATAAGTGGCTCAATGTACCTTATGAAAGTGCTTTTTATTTAGTTAAAAAAGACCATATAAATCTGCAGATTGAAACATTCCAAAATTCTAATGCACCATATTTAGCTAATCCGCTGGAGAATTTTAATTATTTGAATGTTCTTCCTGAAAATTCACGTCGTTTGCGTGCATTGCCTGTATGGTTTTCGCTTAAAGCTTATGGGAAAGAAGGCTTTAGAGATATTATCGAAAATAGTACAGCACTGGCTTTGCATTTTGGAAATGCTTTAATAGAAAATGATTTTGAGCTGTTGGCACCAATTCGTTTAAATAATGTCTGCTTTACGCTGAAAGGAGAACACAATCAAGAAAAAGTAAGTCAGTTTTTATCTGTTTTGAATGATACGGGAAAAGTATTTATGACACCAACGGTTTATCAAGGTAAAAAAGGAATCAGGGCTTCTTTTGTGAATTGGAGAACTACAGAAGATGATGTTAAACTTGTAATTGAGGAAATGCGAGAAGTCCTTTCAGAATTATAAACTTTATAAAAGTAGAAGAGCCTGTTTGAAGGAACAGGCTCTTGACTAACACAAAAAAAAAACAAAAAACAAGGTATTTAAAGAACGAAATTTTAAATTCGGTATGTAAATGCAATTGTCGCAATACGATTATCTAACTCATATCTTTTATCAATAGTAGTTTGAGCAACTGCAGATTTAATAGTAAAATTGTTGGTATTGAAAACATCGGTAAAATTGAGTTTGATGTTTCCTTTTTTAGCTAATACTTGTTTTGAAATTCCAATGCTGAAATCAAAGAAGCCATCTCTCTGATAAATTCCAAGATTGGATTTGGACTGATATTGTGCATTTCCTTCCGCTTTCAGGGTTTCAGTTATAGCAAAAGAATTTTGCACGCTTACATTCAAAGTCATAATAGGATCGATTGTATTGCTGTTTAAAATGTCTCCCATAAATTTATTTTCAAAAACATTGAATAAAGTGTTTACAGACCACCATTTGGTTAGCTCAGACGTATTGGTAATATTGATTCCATAATTGTATGATTTATCAACATTTATTTGCGTTGTGACAGTGGTGTTAGTGTCAGGATTGTAATTGTACATTTCCGTGAAAACGTCTTTGGTGCTATTAAAATAAAGAGAAGCCATAAAATTGCTTTTCCATGCATAACCAATTTCCATAGCATGAGTAATCTCTGGAATCAAATTCGGATTTCCTTGTGAATAGTTGAATGAGTCATCATAAAAACGAAATGGATTCAAATCAAACTGACTTGGTCTATTGATTCTTTTACTGTAAGATGCATGTGCAGAATGATTACTCGTGAATTCATACTTTAAGGAAAGACTCGGGAACCATTTCAAATAATCATCTTTGTGTTCTTCATTCAATGTTTTCTGATCAATATTGATTGCGGTGTATTCACTTCTTAAACCCGCTTGAATGTTTAATTTTTCTAACTGATATTTGTAGTTGACGTATGCGGCATAAATCTGTTCGTTATATTCAAAATGGTTAGTCGAATTAAAATCGATAAGCCATTCATTATTTTCATAGTATTCGTAAACAGATGGATTATCATTATTTTTAATGCTGGCTTTGAAACCCCATTCAATAGATTGTTTTTCCTTGAATGGATTTACAAAATCAAGTTTTCCAGTAAAAACTTTTAACTGAGAAGGAATGTAACCACGACGGTCATTTATAACAGTAGCATTTGCTGTATTATCTGCGCTTTGAAATTGGTTCGATCTAAACTTCGAAGTTTCATATTCAAAGTCAAAAGACATGTTTTTTCCTTCTGTATTAAATTTATGAACTCCAGAAAAAGCATACGTATAATCATTCCATTTTTCTTTACTATCATTATAAGTCAGAGCATCAAAAATGGGCTGATTTGAAGTGTTAAATACCGTATTTGTACCGTCAGCCATATTTTCATATCGACCGATTTTGGCATCTACATAAAATTCCAAATTTGTTTTAGGAGAAACCTCATATTGTGTTCCAATCTTGAAATTATTAGAAGTTAAAGGTTCATCTGTAATTGATGTTTGGTGGTTTTTAGATATAATTTCCTGATGCGTAAGATCTGTATATTGAGTCTGATCAAATTTTTTATGTTCTTCTTCGCCTCTAAAAGTATAGCTGTAATTTCCGAAAACGCCCCATTTGTCCTTATTATAATTTAAGTTGAAGCCAGAATTGGTTCTGTTTTTTCGCCCTCTTCCATAACTCGCAAAGGCCGTGCCTTTTAAGCCCGAAGCATTAGGTTTTTTGAGGATAATGTTTATGATACCCGCTTTTCCTGCTGCATCATATTTAGAAGAAGGATTGGTAATTACTTCAATTTGTTTGATGTTGGAAGAGGTTGTCGCCTTTAGATAATTCGCCAATTCTTTTTGAGAAAGCTGTGTCAGTTTACCGTTTATCATTACAGCAACACCTTGCTGTCCGCGAATAGACAAATCGCCATCCTGAGACACGACAACGCCTGGCGCACGAGATAAGACGTCAAGCGCGGTCCCGCCTTCAGAAACGATGCTGTTTTCTACATTGAAAACAAGACGATCAGATTTTTGAGTATAAAGTACTTTCTTTTTAGTAATCACGATTTCATCTAAAGCATTTATAGCTGTTTCAACAATACTATCTGTTTCTTTTTCTTCTGTCTGTGAATATCCATATACCGAAAAAGCAAGCATCATGGAGGTTATAATTTTTTTCATGCTGTTTTAATTTGACCGATTCTAATCTTGTTTTTTATCAGATTTATTGAAGAACAATTCGTTCCAATTCTTCTGAAAACTTTTTTTGAAGATTTAACGCTTGATTTAAAACAACTGAAATACGTTTTTTAAGGATATGGAGTATATGTAACATACTGTGGCATTTAAAATTTGATATGCCAAATATATAACTATTTATAATAAGTCTAAATAAAAATAGAATTAATTTTTCTAATTTTAACGTAATTTCTTGATTATAAGAAGTGCATAAATAAAAAAAGCGGTTTGTTTTTAAATAAAACAAACCGCTTTTCTAACTGAAAACCGTGACTGCGACTGAAAACTTACTTAGTAATTTCTCTAAAAACAGCTTCCAGATTTTTATTCTTCTGATTCAATTGTAATGTTTTTAAACCATTTTCGTTGGCAAAGTCAAAAATAGCTGGGCGCATATCCTTATCTGTAACAAAAGTCAGCTCCCATGTCATGTCATGCGTATTAATGTAAGAAGAGATGTTTTCAAGTCTAGCCAAAAGCTGTTCTTCAACTTTGTAATCAAACTCTACTTCAATAACTTGCTCTTTATCGGCAGTAACTAAATGATCTAATTTATTGTCTGCAACAATTTGTCCTTTATCAATAATTATGACACGATCGCAAATTGCTTCAACTTCCTGCATAATATGTGTAGATAAAAAAACAGTTTTATTTTTCCCCGCATTTTTAATCACATTTCGAATTTCCATTAACTGATTCGGATCCAGTCCTGTAGTTGGTTCATCTAAAATTAAGACTTCTGGATCATGAAGTAGAGCGTTTGCCAAACCAACGCGTTGGCGATATCCTTTAGAAAGCTGCCCAATCTTTTTATGGCTTTCTGGTGTCAGTCCTGTCAGTTGAATTACCTCTTCGATTCTTGATTTGGGGACTTTATAAACATCGGCATTAAATGCCAAATATTCACGAACATACAAATCCAAATACAAAGGATTATGCTCTGGCAAGTACCCAATTGAGCGTTGTACTTCTTTTGTGTTTGTCATGACATCGTGACCATTTACAAGGGCTGAGCCACTATCGGCAAGTAAATAAGTGGTCAAAATTTTCATCAAAGTAGATTTTCCAGCTCCGTTAGGACCAAGAAATCCCACGATTTCCCCTTTCTCAATTTTAAAAGAAATTTCATTTAAAGCTTTTTGCTCTCCGTAACTTTTTGATATACTGTTTACTTCTATCGACATGACTTTTTATTTGTTACAAAAGTAAACAGAAATAGTCTCTATTGCTAAAAATTTGTCTCCTAAAGTGATTATAAAAAAATCAGCAGCACCAGTATTCACGGCATTGTTATTGTTAAAGGAATGCTAAAATTAAAATAAAACCCAAATCATGAAAAAATTTTTAGTGATGGCTGCTTTAGCTATCTGCAGTTTTGCAAATGCACAAAAAGGAACAGTATTAGTTGGTGGAAACATCTCTTATTCTTCTGAAACAAGAGATTTCGGTAATGCTGAAAGAAAATCAAACGAATTTGCTTTTTCTCCAAAAGTAGGTTACCAATTTCACGAAAACTGGACAGTTGGAGGTGAGTTTACAGTTGCTTCTTCAAAAGATGATCAAGGTGTAAATGAATACAAAACTAATACTTCTAGATTTGGTGCATTCGTTCGTTACACTATGCCATTAAGCCAAACTTTCTCAGTATTCGCAGATTTAGGAGCTGGTTTCCAAAACAGAACTGAAAAAGATTACATCGGAGCAAACTATTCAAAAGCTAAAGGAGATGGAATGTATATTGGTGTAGTTCCAGCTCTTTTCATTAACATGAAAAAAGGTTTTGGTCTTAACTTTAGCATTGGAGGTTTAGGATACGAAACATTAAATTATGACAACAACGGTCCAGATGTAAGCAAATTTAATTTCAACTTTGGTAAAACAGCAAGTATCGGAATTTCTAAAAACTTCTAATCTTTAGTTTTATATTCAATTTCAGAAAGCGCTCCAAACGGAGCGCTTTTTTTATAACCATTTCTTGTTGTTACTTTAATTTTTAAGCTATTTAAATTGAGTTGTTTTTAATTAATCGTTAAGAAAATAACTATAGTTATGTATTGGTATTTTAATTGTTTGTTGTATGTGAAATCTTAATAAATATCACAAATGAAAAAAATGCTACTTATTCTTGCACTAGCTATGGTTAGCTTTGCAAATGCCCAAAAGGGAACAATTTTAGTTGGAGGAAATATTGGTTATACTTCTTCAAATAGAGATTTTCTAACATCAAATGAAAAATACCGTGATTTTGGTTTTTCTCCTAAAGTAGGTTACCAGTTTCATGATAATTGGACTGTCGGAGGAGAATTCTCGATTGGTTCTTCGAGAACTGAAATTGAAGGTAGAATGACTGGAAAAGCAAATAATTTTAAAGCGGGTGCTTTTTTACGTTATTCTGTTCCTTTGACTGAAACTTTTTCGGTATTTGCTGATTTAGGTGCTGGTTTTCAAAATCAAAAAAGAACTGTCACTTCAGTAGACGCAGAGAACGAATTCAAAGGAGATGGTTTTTACACAGCTATTACTCCGTCTCTTTTTATTAATATGAAAAAAGGTTTTGGATTAAATTTTAGTATTGGAGGTATTGGTTATCAAACTTGGAGTTTTGATAATGAAGGACAAAAAAATAAGGAGTTTAATTTCAATTTTGGAAAAACAGTAAACATCGGAATTTCTAAAAACTTCTAGGTTTAAGTTTTAGCTAAACATGAAAAAGCGCTCCAATTGGGGCGCTTTTTTTTGCTAAAGTTCTTCTGAAAATTAAACTTGAGGTTTAGCCCCGATAGAAGCGGTATCCTTTTTCTGGCTTCTTTAGCCAGGAAAAGATATAGCGGATAGCGGGAGAGAAGCTGTTTTGAAAACTAAATTTTTCTGCTTCTAAAAAATAATACCAGCAAAATGAAGCCGAACCGAATCATAACTAATATTCGGCCTCATTTGCTGGCATAAAAAACAAAAATATATTCTAGGTAAAACTATTAAGTAACAGGATTTTCTACTGCAGCTCTCATTTCCTGAGCTGCATTTACCATTTCGATTAAAGCTTTTTTAGTTTCATCCCAATGACGGGTTTTTAAACCGCAATCTGGATTTACCCAAAGCTGGTCAACAGGAATTACAGCAGAAGCTTTTTCTAATAAACGAACCATTTCTGCGCTTGATGGAACACGTGGTGAGTGAATGTCATAAACTCCAGGACCAATTTCGTTTGGATATTTAAAGTTTGCAAAAGCGTCTAAAAGTTCCATTTGCGAACGAGAACATTCAATCGTAATAACGTCGGCATCCATATCGGCGATGTTCTGGATAATATCGTTGAATTCGCTGTAACACATATGGGTATGAATTTGCGTATCGTCGTTTACGCCACTTGCAGAAATTCGGAATGCTTTTACAGCCCACTCTAAATAGTTTGCCCATTCTTCTTTTCTTAACGGAAGACCTTCACGAATGGCTGGTTCATCGATTTGAATGATTTTGATTCCTGCTTTTTCTAAATCGACAACTTCATCGCGAATTGCCAAAGCGATTTGCGTACAAGTTTCAGAACGCGGCTGGTCATTACGTACAAAAGACCATTGCAATATTGTAACAGGTCCTGTCAACATTCCTTTTACCCATTTTGGAGTTAAAGATTGTGCATATTGAGACCATTTTACAGTCATAGGGTTTGGTCTTGAAACATCGCCGTAAATAACAGGAGGTTTCACGCAACGGCTTCCGTAACTCTGAACCCAACCGTTTTTTGTAAAAGTGAATCCGTCCAATTGCTCACCGAAATACTCAACCATATCGTTACGCTCAAACTCACCATGGACTAAAACGTCGATTCCAGTCTCTTCCTGAAAACGAATAGTTGCTTCGGTTTCTTTTTCGATTAAATCATTGTATTCTTGAGCTGTTAATTCTCCTTTTTTGAATCTCGCTCTCCAGCTTCTTACTTCTGCTGTTTGAGGGAAAGATCCAATTGTTGTAGTTGGAAATAATGGCAGTTTTAAAGCCTCAATCTGACTTTTTCTTCTAATGGCAAACACGCTATTGCGTTTGTCGTCTGAAGCTGTGATTCCGGCTACTCGAGCTTTAACTTCATTATTATGAATTAATTTTGAAGTTTTACGGTTTTCGTTTGCCTGAACATTTTCTTTATAAGCGGCTGAGTTTTCTAGGTTCACTTCATTTGAAGCAAATTGTTTTAAAAGTACAATTTCGTTGATTTTCTGCTTAGCAAAAGCCAGCCATTGTTTAATTTCAGGCGTAAGGGTCTGATCGTTTGTTTCTAAATCTAAATCGCACGGGCTATGAATTAATGAACAAGAAGGCGCAACTAAAATTCTATTTTTGCCTAAAGCATCAGTGGCTCTTTTGATTAATTCTAAAGATTTTTTAAAATCATTTTTCCAGATGTTTCTTCCGTCAACAACTCCTAAAGAAAGATTTACGTTTGGAGCCAGTTTCCCTGATTCTAAAATATCATCTAACTGAAGCGGACAGCGAACTAAATCTAAATGCAAAGTATCAACTGGCAGAGCCAGAGCTGTTTCTAGATTTTCTCCAAAACAATCAAAATAGTTTGCTAAAATGATTTTAAGCTTTGGGAAACGAGTATTAATTTCGTTATACACTTTCGTGAAAGCACTTCTTTCCTTGTCGGTTAAATTTAAAGCTAAGAAAGGTTCGTCAATCTGAATGTATTCTGCCTTTTCTGCTTGTAATTTTTCAAGAATTTCAAAGTATACAGGAAGTAAATTATCAAGAAGATCAATTCGGTTAAAGCCTTCTTCTTTTTCTTTTCCTAACAAAAGATAAGAAACGGGTCCAATTAAAACAGGTTTTGTCTTAATTCCTAGAACATTTGCTTCTTTAAACTCGTTGATTATTTTTTCTGAAAACAATTCGAACTTTTGGTTTTTTGTGAATTCAGGAACTATATAATGGTAATTGGTATCAAACCATTTTGTCATTTCCATCGCCACAACATCTTGTCCGTTCTTTTGAGATCCTCTTGCCATCGCAAAATACAAATCCAGAGCCGAATTGTTTTTTGCTAATTCGTGATAACGAGCAGGAATTGCTCCAAGAGTCAACGTAAGGTCTAAAACCTGATCATAAAAAGAAAAATCATTAGACGGAATTAAATCTACTCCTGCTTCAGCTTGTAATTTCCAGTTTTTAAGACGGATTTCTTTTCCTGTTTCAATAAGTTCGTCAGCAGAAATTTTTTCCGCCCAATACAATTCAGATGCTTTTTTGAGCTCTCTGTTGCTTCCAATTCGTGGATAACCTAAGTTGTTTGTTTTCATTTTTGATTCAGTATTTTTTACTGAACAAATTTACGTTCTTGGTTTTTATAACTTATATTTGGCTTTTATTTTAGTAAAATGCGTTTTTAAAATACTATTTTAAAGATTATTTTTCTGTATAGATGTCTGAAATTAACTTTTGGCAGTAAAAAAAACTATGGAAAATCTAGACAAAACCGATTTGTTGATCTTGAAATACCTTCAAGAAGACTGCAATATCAATACAAAAGACCTTGCAAGTAAATTATTTCTAACCGTTACGCCCGTTTATGAGAGAATTAAAAGATTGGAAAGAGACGGTTATATTACTAAATATGTTGCTCTTTTGGACAAGCAGAAAATGAACCGAGGGATGACAGTTTTCTGTAATGTGAGATTAAAAGAACACGCCAAAAATGTTGGAAGCAATTTTGTTAAAGATATTGTGGCACTTCCAGAAATTATAGAATGTTATAACATAGCTGGAGATTACGATTTTATGCTCAAAATTTTGGTGCAAGACATGGCTAGTTATCAGGATTTTGTAATGAATAAATTGTCAACGATTGAGAATATCGGGAATACCAATAGTATTTTTGTGATGGGAGAAATCAAGCACAGTACTGCTTTAGAATTTTAAAGGAGAAGAAAATCCTAAAATAAAATGTATTTTTGAAGTCTTAAATCAAGATTTAGATCATCAATCTAAAATCTTTAATCATCAATCTAAAATCAAATGAACTGGGAACAGCTATTATCATTAAAACGTCAAGGCGATACAAGCAAAAGATTACGTGTAGAACAAGATGATACTCGTTTGGGATTTGAAGTAGATTATGATCGAATTATTTTTTCTGCTGCTTTTAGAAGTTTACAAGATAAAACACAGGTTATTCCGCTTTCTAAAACAGATTTCGTTCACACACGCTTAACGCACAGTTTGGAAGTTTCGGTTGTTGGGCGCTCGCTAGGGCGTTTGGTTGGAAAAAAAATCATTGAGAAATATCCTTACCTGAAAGAAGTTCACGGTTATCACATGAACGATTTTGGAGCTATTGTAGCCGCGGCTTCGTTGGCGCATGACATTGGAAATCCGCCTTTTGGGCATTCTGGTGAAAAAGCAATTGGAGAATATTTTTCCATCGGAAATGGACAAAAATATAGAAATCAGCTTACAGATAAACAATGGCAGGATTTGATAGATTTTGAAGGAAATGCCAACGGATTTTCAGTTTTAACAGCAAGCCGTCCAGGAATTGAGGGCGGACTTCGTATTTCGTATGCAACTTTAGGAGCTTTTATGAAATACCCGAAAGAAAGTCTTCCGAAAAAGCCAACCAATAATATTTCTGATAAAAAATATGGATTCTTTCAGTCTGATAAATTATTCTTTGAGGAAGTAGCCAAAGACATGGGAATGATAGCCAATAAATCTGGTGAAGATATTGGTTTCGAAAGACATCCTTTGGCTTATTTAGTCGAGGCTGCAGATGATATTTGCTACACCATTATCGACTTTGAAGACGGAATTAATTTAGGTTTGGTATCTGAAGATTTTGCTTTAGAATATTTGATTAATCTCGTAAAAGACAATATTGGGGTTTCTAAATACAAATCATTAACCACAAAAGAAGATCGTATTAGTTATTTACGAGCTTTGGCTATCGGAACTTTAATTAATGATGCTGTAAATGTCTTTGTTGAAAATGAAGAAGCAATTCTTGCAGGAAACTTTCCGTATGCTTTAACAGACAAAAGCAAATACAAAGCGCAGATGAATGATATCATTAAACTAAGTGTTGAGAAAATCTACCAAAGCCGTGAAGTGATAGAAAAAGAAATTGTAGGTTATCAAATCATTCAAACATTATTGGATAAGTTCATCACAGCATTCAATAATAAATATGAAGGAACGGCTTCAAATTATGACAAATTGATTTTGAAAATGCTGCCAGAGAAACACCATTTAGATAAAACTAATTTATACGAACGTTTATTGCATATTTGTCACTACGTTTCGCTTCTTACAGACGGAAACGCACTTGAATTATACGAAACAATTCAAGGACAGAAAAAGCGTTAAATCGATTCTTTTACAATACAAAATGCCTCTTTCAAAATTAACGAAAGAGGCATTTTTTATTATTCTTATTTTATTTATTTGAAAGCATAAACCAGACCAACTCCAAGAACTTGTCTTAATTGCATTCTTGGGCCGTCATTTACCTGAGTTGTTGTTCCTGTAGTTGGATCAACAACATCTTTTTTGGTTTTAATATCGTCATCATAAATTAAGTGAACACCGATATTAGCCTTTACGTAAGCGTTAACAACAAGATCAAGTCGTGTATCATAATCAATATCGACATTTCCGAATTTGTTTAAGTAATCGGTATATAAACTTAATCTGTTTTCGTAAAAAACGTTTTTATAGATTTCGTTTTTCATATAAGCTGTAAAAAGAATACCAAATTCGGCTTTTACCTTTTGCCCATTTTCAATCAATATTTGCTGAGTAGGATCTAACGGGTCTGGTGCGTAAACCGCTTTTTTAACCCCGAAAGAACCTTGGTCTGCAAGATATTGATCAAGTACTAAAGTGGTTTTTAATGTAATAGGAGAGAAGTAAAATACTCTGTTTTTTTCTTTGTTTGAATTCTCTGCTCCGGCTCCCAGAAAGATATAAGCTGGTGCGAAAGGTTTAGAAATGGCAACATCACGGTTTGGATAATTATAACCATCTGTAAATTGTGTGTTGAAATTTAATTTAGAAGAGTAATACCAGTTTGAAGCAGTATCTTTTCTGAAACCATAAGTAGAGTTAAACTGAAAGGCGTCGTCTGTTTTTCTTAACTCAATTCCGTCTTGTTTATTTAAGCCATATTTTACAATAAGCTCATTTACCCATTTATGATTTTTTTTGGCGTAGGTTCTTCCAAATTCACCTTTAAATAGACCTGAAATAGAACTTGTTCCTCCCGCGCTCCAGTTTACAAAAGCAATTTCAGAAATGTCAAAACCAACCTGATTCTTTCTGCTCCAGTTGGACGGCGGTTTAGGTGCTTGATTAGGACTTAAAGTTGTTTGTATAATCTGGGCAAAGTTATTAGAAGTACACAAAAGCAATAATAGCAAAAGGGTAGAACGCAATAATTTCATTAGGTAATTTTTTTTTTTGGTGTCGCAAAATAATTATTTTGAACCGTTAGAAAAAAGATTTATTAAACTTTTAACGTCAATTTTACACAATTGTTGCAGTTGGTTTACCGTTCCATGTTCGATAAACTTGTCTGGAACACCCATAATTTCAATAGAATTTCTAAAATTATTTGATGCTGCAAACTCCAAAATTGCACTTCCAAAACCGCCATTTTTAACCCCTTCTTCGATTGTAATAATACGTTCGAAAGTTGAAAAAACAGAGTTTAATGTGTTGTAATCTAGTGGTTTAATAAAGCTAAAGTTATAATGCGCAATCTCTTCAGAATTTATTGATTCTTTAAGTGCTTCTATAACATTATTTCCAATTGTTCCGGCCGATAGCACAGCAACTTTCGTACCATCTTTCAGGCATTTTGCCTCGCCCCAGTTTATTTTTTCGTAATGTCCGAAATTTTCTATTTCCCAATTTGGCAAGACTCCTCGGCCTCTTGGATATCGAATTGCGATAGGATGTTCTATTCCTAATTGAACTGTGTATAAAATATTTTGAAGTTCAATTTCGTTCAGCGGAGCATAGATAACCATATTCGGAATTGATCTCAGATAAGCGATGTCAAAAACACCATGATGCGTTGCGCCATCTTCGCCAACTAAACCTGCGCGGTCCAAACAAAAAATTACAGGTAAATTTTGCAATGCCACATCATGAATTACCTGATCGTAGGCACGTTGCAAAAATGTGGAGTAAATGTTGCAATATACAATCATGCCCTGAGTTGCCATTCCTGCTGCCAGCGTTACGGCGTGTTGCTCAGCAATTCCAACATCAAAAGCGCGTTCTGGGAATTCATCCATCATAAATTTTAAGGAACTTCCAGATGGCATGGCAGGAGTGATGCCTATTATTTTTTCATTCTTTTTGGCTAAATCTAAAATAGTCAAGCCAAAAACATCCTGATATTTAGGCGGAAGATTTTCTTCCGATTTTAAATGAATTTCTCCAGTTGAAGCGTCAAATTTTCCAGGCGCATGATATTTTACCTGATTTTCCTCAGCCTGCTGCAATCCTTTTCCTTTTGTAGTTACAATATGAAGGAATTTTGGACCTTTTATCTTTTTAAGACGATTTAATTCTTTGATTAATTTAGGAAGGTCATGACCGTCTATTGGTCCTGAGTAATCAAAATTCAAAGATTTAATGATATTATTCTGGCGTGGATTTTTGCCGTTTTTAACCGAAGTAAGGTATTTTTTTAAAGCACCAACGCTCGGATCAATTCCGATGGCATTGTCGTTTAGAATCACCAAAATATTGGCATCAGTTACTCCGGCATGATTTAAACCTTCAAAAGCCATTCCGCTGGCAATAGAAGCGTCTCCAATAACTGCAATATGTTCTTTGTCGAAATCACCTTGTAGTTTAGAAGCAATCGCCATTCCAAGTGCGGCAGAAATAGAGGTGGAAGAATGCCCAACACCAAAAGTATCGTAAACACTTTCGCTTCTTTTCGGAAATCCGGAAATTCCTCCGATCTGTCTGTTGGTATGAAAAATTTCTCTTCTTTCGGTCAATATTTTATGCCCGTATGCCTGATGCCCAACATCCCAAACCAATAAATCATCTGGAGTATTAAAAACGTAGTGTAAAGCAATGGTGAGTTCTACAACGCCTAAACTTGCGCCTAAATGACCTTCTTTTACAGAAACGATATCAATAATAAACTGACGAAGTTCTTGAGCAACTTGAGTAAGCTGTTCTTCTTTTAAAAGACGCAAATCGGCAGGATTGTATATGTTGGAAAGTAAATCGCTTTTCATTGTAAGGTAAAAAGCAAATTTACGGTTTTAAATTTAATTTTCTTGCGGAGTCTTATTTCAATAAAATAGGCACAGAATATTGCATTCTAACTTTTTTTCCGTTCGATTCTCCAGGCTGCCATTTAGGGCATAAACTTAAAACTCTGATAATTTCTTTTTGTAGTGGTTCTTCAACGGCTGGCGAACATTCAAGAAAAGATACTGAACCGTTTTTTTCTACTGCAAATGCGAGAGTGAAATTAAGTTTCCAATAGTTTACGTCTTCTGGTTTTTTATATTCTTTCATGAAGAAGTTATGAAATTGTTCAATACCGCCAGGGAACTCAGCATTTGTATTTGAGATGGGTTTTAGAGTTGATGAAGAATCATCTTTTTTTACTGTATTCTGTTCAGAGATTTTATTCTTAGTAGATTCTTCAGACACTGTTGGTATAGTTTTCTTTAATTCAACTTGTTCAACTTTTAGCGCAGACGATTGTGTTTGTTCTAATGTCTTTCTGTTTATAGTCGTATCTAAAGAATGTGATTTTGCTGCTGTCGTATCTGTGATAACTTCAAAATTGTCAATTTTTGATTTTTTATCTTCTTTGTTTTGGCAGCCGAAAAAAAGTACAGTTATAACCGCAAACAGTATTGGCAGAATCAATTTGTAGTTTGTTTGAACAGTTATTCTATGTTTTCTTTCCATATTCTATTATCACGATTTAAAAGTAATAAAAAATAAGTTCTAAAATCCTATTTTTGCAAGTATGATAAATCCTTTCACCGACGAGTATTTTATGAAAAAAGCTTTGCAGGAAGCCGAAATCGCTTACGAAAAAGGCGAGATTCCTGTTGGAGCTATAATTGTTGTGGCTGATAAAGTAATTGCAAGAAGTCATAATTTGACCGAATTGCTGAATGATGTAACGGCACACGCTGAGATGCAGTCCATCACCGCGGCAGCTAATTTTCTTGGCGGAAAATATTTAAAAGACTGTACGCTTTATGTTACACTAGAGCCTTGTCAAATGTGCGCGGGAGCTTTGTACTGGAGTCAGATTTCAAAGATTGTTTTTGGTGCACGCGATGAACAACGCGGATTTTTGAATATGGGAACAAAATTGCATCCTAAAACTACTGTTGTTTCTGGTGTAATGGCAAATGAAGCTGCAGATTTAATGAAACGTTTTTTCTTGGAAAGACGTAAATAATCGTTGAGTATCTCTACAGTAGTCTGTATCCTTCAACAAAAGTTAAATATTTTTATTTCGGAATTTTCTTCTTAAAATAAGAGGAAAATAATTTACTTTTATCGTAATTTAATTTGTATTTTGGTGTTAAGGCTTTTAGCGCTAAATCGTATTAAATTCTCAATTTGTTAACCATTAACTCTAGATAAAAGTGAAGGCAAAAGGATTATTTCTCGTATTTTTTGTGTTTTTTATTTTTCAATCCTGCGGGCGCAAATCAGCGGCCGATTTTAATTCCGATTTTTCGTTATTCAAAGACTACATTACTAGTTTTACTGGCGGTATCGTTTCTGCAGATTCTGATATTCGAGTGGTTTTGGCTTTTGATAAAAACGATTGGAAACCTAATCAAGAATTAGACGACGATTTGTTTGATATTTCGCCAAGTGTTCACGGAAAAGTTATTGCACTTTCAACAAATACTTTAGCTTTTATTCCGGAAAAAAAACTTAAAATGGGAACAGAATATCAAGTTACTTTAAACTTAGATAAGCTGACAGCCATTCCTAAAGAGAAAGAAAAAGAACTTTCTAAATTCAACTTTACAGTTAAAACCGTTAAACAGGATTTTACTATCAATACTGGCGATGTGCAGTCGTACAGCAAAGAATATCAATATTTAAACTGTACGTTAAAGACTGCAGATAATATTGATTTGGAAACCGCCATTAAGCTGGTTAAAGCTAAACATAATGGAAGCGATCTTAAGATTAAGTTCGATAAAAATGTGTCTTCAGGAAAAGAATTTCATTTTATAATAGATAGTATTCAACGCCAGTCAGAAGCTTCGAATTTAGAGATTATATATGACGGAAATGATTTTGACATCGATCAGAAGGGCCAAATCGATTTTCCGATTACAAGCATCAACGAATTTAAAGTTATAAAAGTTGAAATTCCAGATGGAAACAATCAGCAGGTTTTAATTAATTTCTCCGAGCCTTTAGAAAAAGGTCAGGATTTTGCTGGATTGGTTTCGATTCAGAATACCAATAATTTGAAATTTTCTACACAAGGAAATTTACTTAAAGTATATTTTACTAATCAAAATACCTCTAAAAAACAAGAACCTGTAGTAGTAGCTGTGCAAGAGCCAGTTGCGGTAGCAGTAGATTCGGTTGCGGTTATGGTTGATTCAGCCGCCGCAGTAGCAGTAGATCCCGTTGAATATGTGCCAGACGAAGAACCAGAACAAGTTGTAACGGGCGAATTATTGCTAGAAGTCTTTCAGGGGATAGAAAGCCAGTATGGTAAAAAACTCGAAAACAATTATAGGGAAAAAATTTCTTTTGACCAGATAAAACCAAATGTTCGTTTTATTAAAAATGGAACAATTCTTCCAAGTTCTAATAACTTAAAACTGAATTTTGAAGCTGTAAATCTAAGTGCAGTTGATGTAAAGGTTTATAAAATCTATAAAAACAATATTCTGCAGTTTCTTCAATATAATGAATTAAATGGTGGGCAGAATCTCAAAAAAGTAGCGCAGCCAATTGCCAAAACTACTTTGAATTTAAGGGAAAGCATGCTCGTAAATCTGGCAAAATGGAATACGTACGCTTTAGATTTATCTAAAATTATCAAACCAGAACCAGGAGCGATTTACAGAGTTGAATTTGTTTATAAAAAGAAATACTCGCTTTACAAATGTAAAACTTCGGAAGGAAATGACGACGAAACCGAGGAAGAAGAAGTAGATGAAAATGACGTGAACTATAGTGGCAACTCTTACGACGATTATTATTACGATGATTACGATTGGAGAGAAAGCCAAGATCCCTGTACAGGATCTTATTATTACAATGCCAGAATTGCGACTAACATTTTAGCATCAGATTTAGGAGTTATTGCCAAAAGAGGCGAAAACAAATCGTACTTATTTGCTGTAAATAATATTGTTACAACAGAACCGGTTTCGAATGCAAGAGTAGATTTGTATAATTTCCAACAGCAAAAAATAGCGACCGAAGCAACAAGCAGTGAAGGTATTGCATCTTTCCAATTGGATAAATTTGCCTATTTCGCAATTGTAACTTTAGGAGACCAGTCGACTTACGTAAAACTGGACGATGGGCTTTCATTGTCTGTAAGTAATTTTGATGTTGCTGGAGAGACTTTACAAAAAGGACTGAAAGGATTTATTTATGGAGAAAGAGGTGTTTGGCGCCCTGGAGACAATTTATATTTATCATTTATTTTGAATGATGCGGCGAATAAACTTCCAAAATCACATCCAATTAAATTCCGATTAAACGATCCGAATGGTAAAACAGTTTATCAAACGGTTCAAAAAACAAATGATCTAAACCATTACGCTTTTATAGTTCCAACTAATCAAGATGCACCAACAGGAAACTGGGAAGCAATGGTAAGCGTTGGAGGCGCAAAATTCTATAAGAGCATCAAGATTGAAACCATCAAACCAAATCGTTTAAAAATAAAAAATACCTTTAGCAGAAAAACACTT
Source organism: Flavobacterium movens (assembly GCF_039581425.1). NCBI lineage: Bacteria > Pseudomonadati > Bacteroidota > Flavobacteriia > Flavobacteriales > Flavobacteriaceae > Flavobacterium > Flavobacterium movens. The sequence goes on along the minus strand of NZ_JBCPXY010000008.1, from coordinate 156,878 downwards.
TCGGCTTCTTATCCAAATACGGATAATCTTGAAGTAACGTGGCTTCACGGTGCAATTGCTAAGAATTTGAATGTAGAGATGCAGGCTAAATTCTCTCAACAAAGCACAACATTTAAAGGTTATGAAAAATATACTTTTGATGATTTAGCTCGTCAATTCAGCACAGAAGAAATCAATGTCTTCTCTGGAAAATTAAATGAAAGTGGAAAAGCATCAGTAAACATTCAGCCAAGATTACAAGGTCAGGCGCCAGGAATGCTTCGCGCTTCATTCATTACAAAAGTATATGAAGAAGGAGGGGATTTTAGTACAGATGTAATGTCAACGACTTATTCTCCGTACAAAACGTATGTTGGACTTAAAACGCCTGAACTGAACAAGTACAGCATGCTTGAAACCAGAACAAACAATCGTTTTGAAGTGGTTACTGTTGATGAAAACGGAAGACCAAAATCAGTTCGCAATCTCGAAGTAAGAGTTTATAAAGTAGATTGGAGATGGTGGTGGGATTCTTCAAGCGATAATTTATCAAATTACAACTCGTCGAATGCAACGACTTCATACAAGACTTTTGTCATCAACACAGATTCTAACGGAAAAGGAAGTTTTCAATTTGCTTTGACTGACGAAGAATGGGGACGTTATTTAATTCGTGTGGAAGATGGAGAAAGTGGCCATGCAACTTCTTTGACCATAAATATCGACTGGCCAATCTGGTCTGGAAAAACAAGAAATAGAGATGCATCTACAGCTAATATGTTAGTTTTTTCTACCGATAAGAAAAATTATGCAGTGGGAGAAAAAGCACAGATTTCTTTCCCTTCAAGTGAAGGCGGGCGTGCTTTAATTTCGATCGAAAACGGTTCAAGAGTTGTACAGACTATTTGGGCTGAAACGAAAAACGGAGAAACAAAAGTTGAAGTTCCAATTACAGGAGCAATGGCGCCAAATGTATATTTTAATATCACGTTATTACAGCCTCATGCTTCAACTAAAAACGATTCGCCAATTCGTATGTACGGAATTGTGCCAATTGAAGTGGTTGATAAAAACACCATTTTGGCACCGACTCTTAATATGCCAGACGTATTAAGACCAGAACAGCCTTTTACGGTTAAAGTAGGTGAGAAATCAGGTAAAGAAATGACCTATACCATTGCTGTTGTAGATGAAGGGCTCTTAGATTTAACTCGTTTTAAAACACCAAATGCGTGGGATAGTTTCTATGTTCGTGAAGCTTTAGGAGTAAAGACTTGGGATGTTTACGATGATGTAATTGGAGCTTACGGCGGAAAAATAAACCAGATTTTCAGTATTGGAGGAGATCAAGATTTAGGAGGCGGAAAAGCTAAAAAAGCCAATCGTTTTAAACCTGTGGTATTGTATTACGGACCATTTAAATTAGGAAAAGGAGAAACAAAATCGCATGAATTAAAACTGCCAAAATATATTGGTTCAGTTCGAACAATGGTTGTGGCTGGAGACGCAAATACAAGCGCTTACGGAAGTGTTGAAAAAGCAACTCAGGTTAAAAGTCCGTTGATGGTACTGGCTTCACTGCCTAGAAAAATTTCGCCATCAGAAAAAGTAACATTACCAGTAACGGTTTTCGCTACTGAAAACAAAATTAAAAATGTTTCGATTCAGGTTAAAACCAGCAACGGATTGAAAGTAATGGGAAGCGCGGTTCAAAAACTAAGTTTTGCACAGCCAGATGAGAAAATGGCTTATTTTAATTTGGTTGTAGGTTCTGCGACTGGAATTGCAAAAGTTCAGGTAATTGCGACATCTGGAAGCGAAAAATCAACTTATGATGTCGAAATCGATATGACGAATCCAAATCCCGTTACCAGTACATTTACAGATGTTGTTTTAACGCCAAATAGTACAAAAGCAATTTCATGGAAAACATTTGGAATTGCAGGAAGTAATAAAGCAAGATTAGAGGTTTCGTCTATGCCGTCAATGAATTTGAATGGAAGATTACAATTCTTGATTCAGTATCCGCATGGATGTGTGGAGCAAACGACTTCATCTGTTTTCCCGCAATTGTATTTAGGAGATGTGGCAGATATTGATGCAAAACGCAAAGATCTGATTCAAAAAAACATTACAGCTGGAATTGCAAGATTGGGTAATTTCCAGTTATCAAATGGAGGAATGTCTTACTGGCAAGGAAATGCAATTGCAGATGATTGGGGAACTTCGTATGCAGGACATTTCTTGATCGAAGCAGAGAAAAAAGGATATGTACTGCCAATTAATTTCAAATCAAAATGGTTAGGTTATCAGCAAAAAGAAGCAAAACAATGGCGTTTTGAACCTAAATACGGAAATGATCTGGCTCAGGCGTATCGTTTGTACACTTTAGCTTTAGCAGGAAATGCCGATTTATCAGCAATGAACAGATTGCGCGAAACAAAAGGTATTTCAAACGAAAGTATGCTTCGTCTAGCAGCTGCTTATGTTTTAGCTGGACAAAAATCAGCTGGACAAAGTTTATTTTTAAGAACAAGTATTGACGGAACTTCAGATGAATACAGTTATTACTATTATGGTTCAAGCGAAAGAAACAGAGCAATGGCTCTTGAAACGATGCTTCTCTTAGACCAGAAACAAAAAGCATTTGTAACTGCGACAAAATTAGCCAAAGAAATGTCAGCCAATCAATGGATGAGTACGCAAACAACGGCTTACTGTTTATACGCAATGTCGAAATTTGCAGTGAGCAATGGTCCAAAAGGAATAAATATTCAGTTTAGTAAAAACGGAAAAGGCGAGACCATAAACACAGGTAAATCAGTTGCAGATCGCAGTTTATCTGTTGCTTCAGGTTCAAACAGTATTACGTTGAAAAACAATAAAGCCAATACGGTTTATGTTCGTGTGTTAAACACAGGAATTTTGCCAATCGGACAGGAAAATGCGGTTCAAAGTGATGTTACTGCTTCTATAGTTTTCAAAAACAGAAAGGGAAGCGTAATTAATGTTTCAAGAATCAATCAGGGAACTGAATTTGTTGCTGAGGTTACAATTAAAAACCAAAGAGGAGAAGCTGTTCAGAACGTTGCATTATCTCAAATTCTGCCTTCAGGATTCGAAATTGTAAATACTCGTTTCACAGATTATGGAGATGCCGTAAACAACATCGCTGATTATATTGATATTCGAGATGATAGAACAAATTTCTATTTCGGAATGAAAGCCAGAGAAACCAAAGTTTTCAGAATCCTATTAAACGCATCGTATCTAGGAAATTATTACCTGCCAGGATTACAATGTGAAGCAATGTACGATAATACATTCCTAGCTAGAACAAAAGGATTCTGGGTTGAGGTTGTGAAGTAGAATTTATTTAGTAATACGTATCCTAACAGGTTTCCAAAACCTGTTAGGTATCATATTAAGTTTTTAGGAAAAGAAAAAACATACCTAACGGGTTTTGGAAACCTGTTAGGATATTAAAAGAATAAGATTGTGGAGAAAGATGTTTTTGAGGCTGGCCATTATTATCATGTTTATAATCGGGGGAATAATAGTGAGAATATTTTTATTGAGGAGAAAAATTACAGTTACTTTTTAGAAAAAGTTAAAAAATATATCTTGCCAATTGCTGATGTTTATGCGTATTGTTTGCTCAAAAATCATTTTCATATTGTTCTGAGAATTAGAGACAGAATTGATTTGCCTGAAAAATTTAAAGAAAAGATTCATTTACCTTTTTCAAATTTATTTAACTCTTATTCTAAAAGTATAAATAAAGCATACAATAGAACTGGAAGTTTATTTCAAGAACATTTACAGAGAAATAGAATTGAAAATGAAGAATATTTGAAACAGCTAATCTTATATGTTCATTTGAATCCTATTAAACATATGTTTTCTGAAGATTTTCAATCGTATAAACATTCATCTTATCGTTCCTATTTATCTGATAAGTCAAGTAGTCTTGATAAAGGGTTTGTTATAAAATTATTCAACGATCTAGAGAATTTTATATTTTGTCATGATGAAAGAAAATTAATTTATGAGGGCGTGATAAATGATGTTAATTTACAGGATAAATAACAAATTATATTCGGTTACTCTAAGGGGGTTCCAAAATCTGTTAGATAATTATAAATGTAAAGTTTAGATTTTTTCTTTTAGGAATGGAAAAGGAATACCTAACAGGTTTTAGAAACCTGTTAGGATACGAAACAACAACGTGATTTGAAAAATAAATTAAAAGCGTTTTTTCAACGCATTCTAAATTGGATAAAAAGAAACAAAATAAAATCAGCAATTGCATTTCTGCTCTTGCTGATTTACTATTTTTCAATACCCCGAACTTTATTCAAAGAACCCTATTCAACAGTTATAGAAGGCAAAGAAGGAGAATTGCTGGGAGCTAAAATTGCCCGTGACGGACAGTGGCGTTTTCCTGCGCAAGACAGTGTGCCTGATAAATTCAAAAAATGTATTGTGTATTTTGAGGATGAATATTTCTACAAACATCCGGGATTTAATCCGGGAGCGATGGTTAATGCTTTTAAACAAAACAAAAAAGCAGGAAAAGTTGTTAGAGGAGGAAGTACGTTGACACAGCAAGTAATCAGACTTTCCCGAAAAGGAAAGAACAGAACTTATTTCGAAAAAATAATAGAAATTATTCTTGCGACAAGATTAGAACTAGGTTATTCTAAAAATGAAATTCTCGAAATGTATGCTGCACATGCGCCATTTGGAGGAAATGTTGTGGGATTAGAAATGGCTTCTTGGCGTTATTTTGGCGTACAATCCAATCAATTATCTTGGGCTGAAAATGCAGTTTTAGCCGTTTTGCCGAATGCGCCTAGCTTGATTTATCCAGGAAAAAATCAAATAAAACTTCTTAATAAAAGAAACCGACTTTTACTAAAACTTCATCAAGAAGGGATAATCGATAAGCAGACTTATGAACTTTCAGTTGAAGAACCCCTGCCTCAAAAGCCGTATGATCTTCCCCAAATTGCTCCTCATTTGTTACAAAGAGTGGCAAAAAATGAAGAAGGAACAAGAGTAAAAACAACAATTGATTATACTCTGCAAAATCGTGTAAATCAAATCGCGAGATATTATTATAATCAATACAAACAAAATGAAGTCCATAATCTTGCGATTTTGGTGATTGATGTTCAGAACAGAAATGTAATGAGTTATGTTGGGAATTCTCCAGCTGATTCAGATCATCAGAAAGATGTTGATATTATTGATGCGCCAAGAAGTACGGGAAGTATTCTAAAGCCACTTTTGTACGGCGCAATGTTGGACGACGGAGAATTACTTCCTAATACTTTAGTGGCCGATGTTCCAACCCAGATTTCAGGTTACACGCCTCAAAATTTTAATTTGACCTTTGATGGAGCTGTTCCGGCGCATCGCGCTTTATCACGTTCATTGAATATTCCGGCGGTTTTAATGCTTCAGGAATTTACGGTAAATAAATTCTATGAAGAATTGCAAAAGTTCAAATTGAAAAATATCAATAAAACTCCCGATCATTATGGTTTGTCACTTATTTTGGGAGGTGCCGAAAGTAATCTTTGGGATTTATGTAGAACATATGCAAATCTTTCATCAACGATCAATTATTATACTAAAAATAAGAGCAAGTATCGAACTAATGAATTTACCGAACTTAACTATAAAAACGATTTTAAGCCCGATTTTGGATCAGAAACCGATCAGAAGAATATTTTGGGCGCTGGATCAATTTGGTTAACGTATAATGCAATGGAAGAGGTGAATAGGCCAGAAGGAGATGAAGCTTGGAAATTTTATGACAGTTCTCTTAAAATTGCATGGAAAACAGGAACGAGCTTTGGGAATCGTGACGCTTGGGCTATTGGAACCAATTCAAAATATGTGGTCGGAATTTGGGTAGGAAATGCGACGGGAGAAGGAAGACCAACCTTAACAGGAGTAACCAGCGCAGCGCCAATTTTATTTGACGTTTTTAATTTACTTCCAAGGCAAAGATGGTTTGATACTCCGTATAATGATTTAGCCGAAGTTGAGGTTTGCCGTTTAAGTGGTTATTTGGCAAAAGACAATTGTCCGAAAATTAAGCAATGGGTTACTAAAAAAGGAAAAACGACTAAAGTTTGTCCATATCACAGAACAATTCATTTAGATAAGGCAGAACAATTTCAGGTCAACAGCAGTTGTGAAAGCGTAGAAAATATTGTGACTAAAAATTGGTTTGTTTTGCCTCCTGTTATGGCATGGTATTACAAAAGTCAGCATATCGAATATTTGCCGTTACCGCCATTCAAAGAAGGATGCGAAGGAATACAAACCACTACAATGGATTTTATTTATCCAAAAGCAAATAGTAAAATCTATTTAACAAAGGACTTTAATAGTAACGTGCAGCCTGTAATTTTAAAAGTAGCTTATTCTGAGAGAGATAAAGAATTGTTTTGGTATATTGATGATGTTTATAAAGCCACAACAAAAACATTTCATGAGCTGCCAATTACACCAGCAACAGGGATGCATTATATTACGGTTGTAGATGCTTCCGGCAATGAGATTAGACGAAGAATTGAGATAGTTAGGGAATAAATAGCTTTGTGTATACTTTTTGACTTTTCGTAATTCGAAAAGTCAAAGAAGCAGTAAAGCCTTCGTAAGCTGGAATACTTTCTTTATTATACGGAAATGAATATCCCAATCCTAAATCTATCAGATTTAATAACGTTAAACCGCCTAAAACGTAAGCACTTTTATTTGAGCTGCCAGCTTTTATAAATAATAGATATTCTGTATTGTACGATAAATGTATGTCAGGAAGACCATAATATTTATCGTTGTAGCTATTAGTGATTCCATATCCTAGGCCTAAAAAAAGTTTGTTCTTGTATTCTTCACAATCCAAACAAAATTCAAGACCACCAGTAAAAAGGCTCTTATCGGCTATAGAATAATTTATATAGAGAATAGGCCAATCTGGAGTTTTAAATTTCGAATTATTATTGTTGGTTTTGTAATTATATTCCCTTGTGTACATTTTTCCATCGATAGCATTGTGCCATTCCGCTTTACCAATTAGAAAATCACCATTATAGTCTTTTGAGTATCCCTTAAATTGTATTTTATTACTGCTTAAATAGTAATCTTTAATTACAAAAAGAGAGTCAATATTTTTTATTTCATAGCCTATTGCATCTTTGGTCTTTATTTTTGAAGGTTTAATTCGGTAATAGATAGCCATTTCTTTACTGCTTGTTTTCCAATTTTTATCAAAAAAGATAGTATCGTTTTGTGCAGTCACTTTCAAAGAAAGCAAAAAAAGGATTGTTATGAGAGGGAAAATGGCATATCTTTTTTTCTCAAAACTATAAGTCATAACAATTTTCATTTAGTATTTTTTAAAAATTATATAAACTTACTTTAAAGATAAATATTTTGTAAACGCATAAGCTTTTTTTATGCTAGTATACGACATAAAAGATGTTGTAAAAAAGGCACAAAAAAACCGCCAATCTTTCGAAAGGCGGTTTGATGTTTTTTTATTCTGTAATAACATTTCCTTTTTTATCGTAGAAATGGTATTCTAAATACGTGTAAGCGTCACGAGGTATGATTTTCACCCATTTCTTATGTTCAAAAAACCATTTTGAACGTAATGATGGAAAACCTTTGCTGAGGTATGCAGCCACAAACGGATGTGTATTTAACACAACTTTATTGTGGGTTTTTAAAAGTCTTTCTAAATCAGCGGTGATCTTATCAATGATTAAAATTGGAGCTTCAATTTCACCATTATGTTTGTTAGGATCTTCTTCTCTGGTTTTGATATTAACTTCTGGTCTTACTCGCTGTCTTGTAATCTGGACCAAACCAAATTTACTCGGCGGTAATATTTTATGTTTTGCTTTATCGTCGCTCATTTCTTCTCGCAAGAAGTCGAACAAAACTTTCCTATTTTCAGGATTAGACATATCGATAAAATCAACTACGATTATACCACCCATATCACGAAGACGAAGTTGTCTTGCGATTTCTGCAGCGGCAATCATATTAACTTCCATGGCTGTGTCTTCTTGGTTGGTTGCTTTATTAGAACGGTTTCCGCTATTTACGTCTATAACGTGAAGAGCTTCGGTGTGTTCTATAATAAGATAAGCACCTTTACTCATGGAAACAGTTCGCCCAAAAGAAGTTTTGATTTGTCTCTCTATATTGTATTTCTCGAAAATTGGAGTGTCATTTGATTGATAAAACTTAACAATCGATTGTTTTGAAGGTGCAATTTCTTGCAGATACTCCTTCGTTTGATGGTACAACTCTTCATCATCTATTTGAATACCGCTGAAGGTATCATTGAATACATCTCTTAATATCGAAGAAGCTCTGTTAAGCTCTCCTAATACTTTTGATGGATGATGAGCAGTTGGTAATTTTTTACACATTGCAGACCATCTGCCTAGCAGGTTCTGCAAATCTTTTTCTAATTCGGCTACGTTTTTGCCTTCGGCTACTGTACGAACAATAACACCAAATCCTTTAGGTTTGATCGATAGAACAAGTTTTTTTAGACGATCCTTTTCTTTTTTGTCTTCTATTTTTTGAGAAATAGAAACACGATCAGAAAAAGGAACTAGAACGATAAATCTTCCGGCAAGAGAAAGCTCAGCACTTATTCTTGGACCTTTGGTCGATATCGGCTCTTTAACTACTTGAACTAAGACAGATTGATTGGCACTTAAAATATCAGTAATGATGCCATCTTTGTCAATCTCTTTTTCAAACTGAAAGGTTTTTAGGGAGAAATCTTTTAATTTACCTGCGCTTACAAGTTTTATGAATTTCAGCTGAGAAGCTAGATTTGGACCCAAATCGTGATAATGTAAAAAGGCATCTTTTTCGAAGCCTACATTTACAAAAGCAGCATTAAGTCCAGCAACTGGTTTTCTGATTTTGGCAATAAAAATATCACCAACCTGAAAGTTGCTTTTTTCTTCTTCTTTGTGTAATTCAATTAGTTTTCCATCTTTTAATAAGGCAAAATCTACTGCATCAGAACTAGATCTAATGATTAATTCTTTATTCACACTGTAAATTTTTATCCGTGAATTGGTTGTCGGTTGCTTGTTGATAGTTGTTGGTAAAGAAACCAAAAACAAAAAACAAAAATCATCAACTTCTACAAGGATGGATTAAACAATATTTTTAACAGGTATTAACCCGGTGGAGTTAGTTATCAGTTTTCAGTGGCAGTATGCAGTTTTAGGCTGCAAACTGTAATCTGTGACTGAGATTGTCAAACTCCAATTTCAATGAACGTTTAAAAAGAAAAAAGTAGTTTAAAACTACTTTTTCTTTTTGTGGCGGTTAGCTCTCGCTCTTTTTTTACGTTTGTGAGTAGCTACCTTATGTCTCTTTCTTTTTTTACCACTTGGCATATTGTGTCGATTTATGTTAATTAATATTATTTTGCTTCGTTGTTTGTTTTAACCCCTTCTACAAAAACTTTTGCAGGTTTAAACGCAGGAATGTTGTGTGCTGGAATTTTAATAGTAGTGTTTTTAGAAATGTTTCTTCCAGTTTTTTCAGCTCTAGTTTTAACGATAAAACTACCGAAACCTCTAAGGTATACATTGTCTCCAGTTTCTAAAGAAGTCTTAACTTCTTCCATAAAAGTTTCTACTGTTGCTTGAACGTCTCCTTTTTCAAGACCTAGTTTCTCTGAAATCTTCGCTACGATATCTGCTTTCGTCATTTTCTTTCCTATTTTATTTTATAAATGGTGTACTATTTTTTTGAGTTTGCAAATATAGGAATTAAAAAAATAATTAATCAAGCTAATTCGTTAAATTTTAATTACATAAACATTTACTTTTGCAATCTAAGTATTTTGCAATGGATTTTTATAACATATTGATAAAATGGTATTTACAGAACAAGCGTGATTTACCGTGGCGAAAAACGGTCGATCCGTACCAAATTTGGCTCTCAGAAATTATGCTTCAGCAGACACGAGTTGCGCAAGGAATGCCCTATTTTTTTTCATTTACCAAAGAATTTCCTACAGTAAAAGATTTAGCAGATGCTTCAGAAGAGAAAGTTTTGAAGCTTTGGCAAGGTTTGGGGTATTATTCTCGTGCGCGAAATCTTCATAAAACAGCTCAATATATAAGTAATGATTTAAATGGTGTTTTTCCTGATTCTTATAAAGAACTTTTAAAACTAAAAGGAGTTGGAGAATACACTGCAGCAGCAATTGCTTCTTTTTCTTATAACGAATCGGTTCCTGTAGTAGATGGAAATGTGTTTCGGGTATTGTCGCGTTATTTTGATATTGAGTCTGATATTGCACTTCTGGCAACCAAAAAAGAGTTTGCAGCCTTGGCTGAGGAATTAATGCCTAAAGATAATCCTGCAATTTTTAATCAGTCGATAATGGAGTTTGGTGCGTTGCAATGCGTGCCCAAAAGTCCTGATTGTTCTATTTGCGTTTTTAACGAAAGCTGCGCCGCATTGCAAAAAGGAAAAGTAAATATGCTTCCCGTGAAATCTAAAAAACTTAAAGTAAGCAATCGTTACTTTAATTATTTGATTTTAGAAGATGTTTTAGGGAATACGCTAATTCAAAAAAGAACGGCAAAAGGAATCTGGCATAATTTATATGAGTTTCCTTTGTTAGAAACAGAAACTATTGCCGATTTTGATTTGGTTTCTAAAAAAGCTAAGAACGAAATTTTTTCAGATTATACCATTATAAGTATAGAGGATTACAGCGAATCGACCTTGATACATAAACTTTCGCATCAGCACCTGCACATACAATTCTGGAAAATTAAAGTAAAAGAGGAAATTAAAAACGGAGTGGATTCTCAAAAATTAAAAACTTTTCCTTTTCCTATTGCGATATATAATTTTATAGAAAAGCAATAATTTCATTTAAAAAAGTATCCGTTTCTTGTCTCATATGCGTATAGAAGCATTTTTAAAAATATAAAAAAGAAAAAACCACCAATAGCCATTTCGCAAGCCGAGGACGCTGCTTTATGTTGTGCATTTTTTTTTAAATAAATTAAAATGCCTAATAAGGGAATTAAAAATGATAGTATTTTTAAAATAGGATGTAGATCTTTTTCGGATTGATGGCTGTTAAATTCGTAATTCATAAATAAAATTTTAATAAAAATACAGTTCTGTAAAAGTAAGAAAAATACTAAAATATAATTAATTGAATTTGATAAGTTTTAGAAGATTTGTACATAAATGAACGGAATAATTTATCAAAAGTAAATTATTAGTCAATTAGGCTAGGAAATATAGAGTATATAATAAAATAAAAATCTGGATATATAAATTAAGAAAAGCAAGAAATAAATTGCTAAAAAAATGTATCTTTGGGAGAAATACCACCAAAAACTATGAACGGAACATTAAATAAAGTGATGCTTATTGGCCATTTGGGCGATGATGTAAAGATGCATTATTTTGATGGAGGAAACTGCATCGGACGTTTTCAACTGGCTACCAATGAGGTGTATATCAATAAAACGACCAACGAAAAGATTACTTCTACAGAATGGCATAATTTGGTTGTGCGTAATAAAGCTGCAGAAATTTGCGAAAAATATCTTTCTAAAGGAGATAAAATTTATGTCGAGGGAAGAATAAAATCTCGTCAGTGGCAGACAGAAGATGGAACGACAAAATATACTACAGAAATTCAAGTTACAGAGTTTACTTTTCTGACTACCAAAAAAGAAACTGCATATACAAAACAAAACCAAGATGTAGAGTCAGCAAAAAATACTAACTTTGATGCTGCTAATGAAGGGCTTCCGATTAATGATCTGCCTTTCTAATAGATGTCTAACTAATTTTATGCAATTTGGACCCAGAGCCCAGTTTACTTTTTTCTACCAATCTTGACGCCAATCTAATTATTGGTTTCGTCGGAATATTTATTTTGTTATTTCTTTCAGCAATTGTTTCAGGAGCTGAAGTTGCTCTTTTTTCTTTATCACAGCAAGACATAGATGAGACTTTAAACGATAATCTTGCAAAAGGAAAAATTATTTCAAATTTATTAGAGAAGCCTAAAAAGCTTCTCGCTACATTATTGGTTGCCAATAACTTCTTTAATATTGGTGTAGTAATCTTATTTGCTTACTTGGGACAGAATATTTTTGCCAATGTAAGTTCGCCAGCTTTTAAATTTACGCTCGAAGTGATTTTGGTTACTTTTCTTATTTTACTATTTGGCGAAGTGCTTCCTAAAGTTTATGCAAGCAGAAATAGCGTTCGTTTTGCTAAACGTGTTGCTTATCCATTGGCATTTTTAGACAAAGTGCTTACTCCGATCAGTTTGCCAATGCGTGCTGTTACGATATATTTTCAAAATAAATTAGGAAAGCAAAAAAGCAATTTTTCTGTCAATCAACTTTCTCAGGCATTGGAACTTACAGATTCGGAAGGAACTTCAACAGAAGAACAAAAGATTTTGGAAGGAATTGTTTCTTTTGGAAATACCGATACAAAACAGGTAATGAGTCCAAGAATTGATATTTTTGCATTGGAAATATCAGAAACATTTCAAGAAATTTATCCTAAAATAATAGAAACAGGTTTTTCGAGAATTCCGGTTTATCGAGATAATATTGATCAGATTGAAGGTGTACTTTTTGTAAAAGACTTATTGCCTCATATTGATAAAGAAGAATTTGACTGGACTTCTTTAATTAGAGAAGCGTTTTTTGTTCCTGAGAATAAAAAACTAGATAATCTATTAAAGGATTTTCAAAGCTTGAAAAGTCACTTAGCAATTGTAGTTGATGAATATGGCGGAACTTCGGGATTGGTTTCTTTAGAAGATGTTATTGAGGAAATTGTTGGTGATATTAGTGATGAATTTGATGATGAAAATCTTAACTTCTCGCAAATAGATGAAAATAATTTTCTTTTTGAAGGAAAAATAAACCTGAAAGATTTCTACAGAATTGTAGATGTTGACGAAGATGTTTTTGAAGCCCACAAAGGTGAAGCCGAAACATTAGCTGGATTTATTCTGGAGATTTTAGGTAATTTCCCGAAGAAAGATCAAAAAATACCTTTCGAAAACTGTATTTTCACCGTGGAAACAGTTGATAAAAAGCGTGTAAAACAAATAAAAGTAACCATAAATTAAAATGCTTAATAAAATACTTTCAATATCGGCAATTTTGCTTGCGCTAACGGTTATAAGCTGTAAAAATGATGTTTTGCCAAAACCAGCGAGTTATCTGCGATTAGATTATCCAGAAGCAAAATATGTGAATTTTGAAAACACTTGTCCGTTTACTTTTCAAATGAATGAGGATGCTATTATAAAAGGAGAAAAAGAATGCGGTTTTGCAATTACTTATCCAAAGATGAAAGCGACCATTTATTTGACGTACAAGCCAGTAAATGGCAATATTGATAAATTACTACGCGATGCTCAAAAACTAACGTACGAGCATGTTATTAAAGCTGATGATATTCTGGAACAGCCGTACTTAAATCCACAGAAAAAAGTATATGGAATGTTTTACCAAGTAGACGGAAATGCAGCTACAAACTCTCAGTTCTACGTTACCGACAGTACAAAACATTTTTTAATTGGTTCGATGTATTTTTATGCAAAACCAAACTTTGATTCGATTATGCCTGCGGCGAGTTATGTTAAAAACGATATGCAGCGTTTGATGGAAACATTAAAATGGAAATAAAAAACAAGCTGTCTCAAAAGGATGTTTTTTATGAGCTTCAGAGAAGCGAAATATTTATAGTAAAGGGTAAAATGTTTACAGCATAAAGCTCCGGAGGAGTGACATATTTTAATACAACCTAAATATGTCACTCCTGCGGAGCTTTTTTTATTTGCATTATCGTGATTCTATAAATATTTTACCCCGCTGGGGTTTTATCAATAAAGAATGTTTCACCCAACAAAAAAGTTGCCCTTTTGAGACAGCCTGTTTTTATTATTTATGATGTTAATAGGTTTGTTTAAGACTTAAAGTTCGAAACCTTATATGTTTTTCCGTCTCCAGTTTCTTGAACCACTTTTGTCAAAGATGCTGAGTTTTGAATTGTTTTGTCAAAACTTACCGTTGCTGTTTTCTTGTCAAAATCGACAGTTGCTTTTTCAACTCCGTCAAGGTTGGCTAATTCTTCTTCAATGGTTTTAGCGCATCCAACAGCGCAAGTCATTCCGTCAATGGTAAAACTTGCAGTTTGAAGATTTTCAGCTGCGATTGGTTTGTGTTCTTTTGGAGCACTTTTTTCTTTATTTACCACTTCAAGACTTTTGTCTTCTGCTTTTTTACAGCCAACAAGTACTAAACCAGCGATTGCTGCAGCGAATAAGATTTTTGAAATTTTCATTATATATAAATTTAAAAATTGCGAATAAGATTCTTGCAAAATTAATAAAAAGAGAATGCTTAGTTCGTAAAATAATTACAAATTTGCAGTAAAATGCGATTTATGGAAACAAAACAGTTAAAGTGGATTTACTTAACTATTCTTTCTCTTATTTGGGGAAGTTCTTTTATTCTGATAAAAAAAGGATTGATAGGCTTAAGCGCTGTTCAGGTAGGATCGTTCCGAATTATTTTTGCTGCTTTGTTTTTGCTGATTGTAGGTTTTAATAGTTTAAAGAAGATTTCGCGCCGTCAATGGAAATTTGTTGCTATAACTTCGCTTTTTGGAACTTTTATGCCAGCGTATCTTTTTGCTATTGCCGAAACCCAAGTAAATAGTTCTGTTGTAGCGATTTTAAATTCGTTAACACCTTTAAATACTTTAGTTTTAGGAATTATAGCGTTTGGAATTCAGTTTCAAAAACGACAAGTTTTGGGCGTTTTTGTCGGACTTGTAGGCTGTCTGCTTTTGGTTTTAAGCGGCGATTCTGCAAGCGGAACTCAAAATTATCTTTATGTTTTATTGGTGGTTATTGCAACGCTTAGTTATGCGATCAACGTAAATTTGATTAAAAAGTATTTGCATGATTTAAATTCTGTAAGTATCACAACAGGAAATTTTGCGGTTTTGCTTTTGCCGGCATTAATCATTTTAAGTACAACCGATATTAGCCAAAAAATACATTTTGCAGAAACGCAGTATTCTATACTTTTTGTGGCTATTTTAGGTGTTCTTGGAACTGGAATTGCCAATATTCTTTTCTTTAAACTGATTCAAATGTCATCGCCTGTTTTTGCAACATCAGTAACATATTTAATTCCGATCGTAGCATTTTTCTGGGGATTGTTAGATAACGAATTCCTGACACCAATTCAATCTGTAGGTGCTTTTATTATTTTGATTGGGGTTTATTTGTCGGCTAAGAAGTGATTTTTTTGAGTTATGAGTTATAAGTTATGAATGGCTTTCGACTCCGCTCAACTTGACAAAGCCTAGTAAATAAAAAAGCTTTGTCAAAGTTTCAAACTTTGACAAAGCCTTAAAATATTAAACACTTAAGAACTTAGTGGCTTAGTATCTCAGAACCTTAGCATCTTAAAGAAAATCTTTCTCAGAAACTCCTTCGTTAATTTTAATATCAGACATTTTGATGTCTAATTCAAAACCAACATTCTGAACTAAGTTAAAAGGAACTTTAACACCTTTTACTTCTTTGTAATCATTGAAATTAGTGATTTGTTCAACTGATTTTCCGCCTTGCTCGCGAACTTTAGATTCGGCAGTTTTTAGGCCTGATTTAACGTCGTAATAATATTTTGTTTTACCATCTTTAATTACGTAAGCATCGCTTCCATTGATTGGTTCGATTCCTTCTACTTTAAGATCAGTTCTTTTTACAAGTTGCAGTTCTTCAAATGGAGCTGCATTAGCTTTCATTTCGGCTAAATCTTCACCTTCAAGGTTTTTTCTCTGGCCTTGCTGTTCAACATATGCGCCTTTTTCATTAACTACCTGTTTCATTAAATTCATTGTTCCCATAGAAAGTGAAACCATCATTTTTCCTTTAGAGTCTAATTTAGAAGTAAAAGTTAATGGAGTAGGAGCCTGCGGAATTGTTGTTGAACCGTTCATGTATAATGTTTTTACGGCTGAAACTGCTTTTTCTCCGCCAATGGCATTGATGTAGTTTTCGAAAACTGTTTTTGCACTAATATCTTTTGGTGCTTCTTTTTTTGTTGAAGGTTTTTCAACTGGATTTCCATATTTGTCGAAATATGAAATCGGAATCTGCAGTTTTTCTAATCCAGGAAGTACATCAGAACCTTTTCCGACAATTACAATACGCATATTATCCAATAAAAAGTATTTGTTAGCAACGCGATAAATATCGTCAGCAGTAACATTATTGATGGTTTGAATGTATTTTTCGTAGAAATCTGCAGGAAGTTTTTCTGTTTCAATGTTTAGCGCATAACGTGCAACAGCTTGAGGTTTTTCAACCTGCATTACAAATCTTCCAATATAACCTGCTTTTACGTTTCTTAAAACTTCTGGGTCAACTCTTTCGGTTCTAATTCGTTTAATTTCTTTTACAAACTGAACAACTGCGCTATCTGTTACTGTATTTCTAACAGCCGAAGAAGCTTTAAATTTAGTTACATATTTGCCGCTTCCAATACTTGAGTTAGCTCCGTATGTCCAAGCGTGCTGCTCACGAAGATTCATGTTTAAATAACTGTTGAAATCACCTCCAAGAATTTGATTAGCAATAACCGCTGGAAAAAAATCAGGATCGCTCATTTTTAAATTTAAAGTATTTACCAATGAGATTTCAGATTGAACCGCGTTTGGAACATCTACAAAATCAATCTGCAAATTTGAAGGATTTGTAGGGTTTGGATAAGTGTTTTTTGGAGCACTTTGTTTTTTCCATCCGCTGAAAAGTTTTTCAACAGCCGTTTTTACGTCTTTAAATTTGACGTCGCCAATAACTACCAAATAGGCATTTTCTGGAACAAAATAAGTGTTGTAATTGTTTTGAACGTCTGCTAGTGTAACATTTTTTACGGTTTCTTCAGAAAGATATTCTCCGTTAGGATGGTTTTTTCCAAATGCTAAAACATCAACCACTCTGTTTGAAATGGCAGGAACGCTTTTTTCATCGGCTTTTAAACCTTCTAAAAGTTTTGCTTTTTCTTTATCGAATTCTGTTTGAGTGAAATTTGGCTGTAAAGCACCTTCTGCCAAAAGTTCTAAAACACGTCCAGAATATTTTGATAATGTACTAGCATAAGCACCTTGAGAAGTAAAATTGATATTAGCTCCGTAAAAATCAATTTCTTCGTTAAAAGCTTCTTTAGTTGTTTTTTTTGTTCCATTTCCAATCAGACTGCTGGTCAATTCGTCAACCCCTTTTTTATTGCCTTCAGTAAATGGAGCATTGTCTAAAGTAAGCGTGTAGCTCACTCTAGGTAATTTGTGGTTTTCAACAACTAAAACTTTCATTCCGTTTGATAAAACAAAGGTCTGCGGTTTTTTGATGTTGACTACTGGGGCATTTCCTGGTTTGGGTTGTGGACGATCTTGTGCTTGCATAATTCCAGTTAGGAAAATAAGGATTAAAAAAGTATATATTTTTTTCATGATTCGATATTCTTAGTTTTGAGATTTGGCTGTCGGAATATAATCTAAAATCAAACGCTGATTCGGGTTCAAATACTTCTTAGCAACTTCTCTGATTTCTTCTCTTGTAATAGAATGATAGATGTCAATTTCAGTATTGATTAAATTGACATCGCCATACAGAAGATAGTAAGAAGCTAGATTTTCTGCAATTCCCTCTACGCTTGCATTGGCATTTACGTAATTGTTATCGAATTTGTTTTGTAATTTTTCGTAATCTTTTTCAGAAATAAGATCGGTTTGAATTTTTACAATTTCTTCATCTATTTCTTTTAAAATATCATCAATTGTGTACGGAGCCATTGGCAAGCCGTAAAGAATGTATGTTCCGTAATCTTCTTGGCTAAATCCTACAGCGCCAATTTGTAGCGCCATTTTTTTGTCGTCAACTATTTTTTTGTAAAGTTTAGAGCTTTTTCCATCGCTTAAATAAGATGAAATTAGGTCTAAAACTCTGGCGTCTCTAGTTTTCATTGAAGGTGTTCTGTATGAGGCAACAATCATTGGAATCTGAATGTTCGGATCTTCATAAGTAGCTTTAATGGTTTGTGTGATTGGCTCTTCTGTAAAAGTTTGTTTTTTAACTTCTTCACCTTTTGGAATTGGTCCAAAATATTTCTGAATCCATTCTTTTGTTTTTGCTTTTTCGAAATCCCCAGCAACAACCAAAACAGCGTTGTTTGGCGTATAGAATTTTTTATTGAATGCCTGAAATTCTTCAAGAGTTGCGGCGTCCAAATCTTTCATGGAACCAATAGTTGTCCATCTGTAAGGGTGGTTTTTGAACATGTTTTTCTTAACCTCTGCCAGAATATTTCCGTACGGCTGATTATCGTAACGCATTCTTTTTTCTTCTTTTACTACTTCGTTTTGCGTGTCAACACCCACCTTATTTATAATAGGATGCATTAATCTTTCAGATTCCATCCATAAACCAAGCTCTAGGCTGTTAGAAGGAAAAACTTCATAATAATACGTTCTGTCATCAGATGTGTTAGCATTGTTAACTCCTCCATTTGCAGTAACGATTTTCATCCATTCCCCACGTTTTATGTTTTGGGTTCCTTCAAATAATAAATGCTCAAAGAAGTGTGCAAAACCTGTTCGGTCGGGACGTTCATCTTTTGATCCAACATGGTACATTACTGAAGTGATCACAACTGGAGCAGATGGATCATTGTGTAAAATGACATGCAGTCCGTTGTCTAAATCGTATTCTTCAAAAGCTACTTTTTGGGCATGAGCCACTCCGCCAAGCATTAATGCAGCACTTAACATCATTATTGATTTTTTCATAAAGATTAATAATTTTAAAATATCAACAAGAGTAGGTCGACAAGAGTTGATTTTGGTTACATCAAAAATAGTTTTTTTTAGTTATGTATTGCAGAATTGTTTTTAAATAAACACTATTTTAACAATCTTTTACTTTAAATTAATTTTGTTTTATATGCAGAACTGCTTGAAAAACAACGTTTTTTCAGGTGGAAATATTTTTGCTTTTATAGGTTGCATAGTAAATTATTAGTTGTATATTTGCAACCTTAAAATTCAATAAATCAATTTGATATGTATGCAATCGTAGAGATAGCAGGGCAACAATTTAAAGTAAGCAAAGACTTAAAGGTTTATGTTCACCGTTTAGCTAATGAAGAAGGTTCAAAAGTTTCTTTTGACAAAGTTCTTTTATTAGATGACAATGGAAATGTAACTTTAGGCGCCCCAGCTATAGAAGGTGCTTCAGTAGAAGCTAAAGTGTTACAACACTTAAAAGGAGATAAAGTTATCGTTTTCAAAAAGAAAAGAAGAAAAGGATACAAAAAAAGAAATGGTCACAGACAATATCTTACTCAAATTGTAATTGAAGGTATTACTGCAGCAGGAGGAACAAAAAAAGCAGCAGCTAAAAAAGCGGTTGTAGCAGAAGATGCAGCAGCTACTGAAGAAGTAGAAGCAGCTCCAAAAGCAAAAAAAGCAACTCCAAAAGCAAAAAAAGAGACTACTAAAGAATAATAACAATATTTAAACTCATACGTCATGGCTCACAAGAAAGGTGTCGGTAGTTCGAAGAATGGTAGAGAATCAGAATCAAAACGTTTAGGCGTTAAGATTTATGGTGGTCAAGCTGCTATTGCTGGGAACATCATCGTTAGACAAAGAGGTTCAAAACACAATCCAGGTGAAAACGTTTACATTAGTAAAGATCACACTCTTCACGCAAGAGTTGCTGGAGTTGTTAAGTTCCAAAAGAAAAGAGATAACAAATCTTATGTATCTATTATTCCATTCGAGGCATAATAATCATAGATTACTTTTTATAAAAAACCCGTTCTGAAAAGATCGGGTTTTTTGTTTTTAGCTTAAGACGGTTTAGTGAAAAATTTGTATTTGCAAGACTGAGGATAATTAGATATCTTCAATTCTTTAAATGTTATAAGTTGAAAAAAAAAGTCTTATTTGCCCTTTTGTTCTGTATAAGCACTTATGGTAAAGTTGTGTCGGATAGTATTGCCATTCATTTGAGTGTACTAAATGGTAAGCAGAAAAATGTTTTATATGAATTTGAAGTTATAAAAAATAATGGTTTCAATACAGATCAGTTTTGGAATGCGCATAAAAATGAATTTCCTCGTTTAAGTAATAATCTGAGAGACGAATTAGCAAAGGAAGTTTTTCTAAATTCAGATATTGTATATGCACCGCAAAAAGATTCTACGGTGCAATTGTGGATGCAAACAAAATTGCTGACCAATTGGATGTTTTATCTTTCTGCATTTATAGCTATATGTGCTATTGTTGCTCTGTTTAAAAGGTATTGGAGTCTGCTCATTCAGTTTTTAATTCGTCATATTGCTCCGATATTAAAGATTTTGTTTTCGCCAGTTTTACTGACTATTGAATTGCTTTTAGTTGGAATAGCTTGTGTAATTTGTGGCTGTATTATTGAGGAATTTGTGCTACGAACTGTAGTGATACATTTAGGCTTGTTTTTGTTATGGAGCCAGTCTACGGCTTTATTTACAAAAGAATATTGGATTAAGAAATATGTTTATGAAATAGAAAATAACTTTTGGGGTAAAGATTCTTGGGAAACCATAAAAACAATTTGTTTTCCAGCTTTTATAGTTACGATTGCTATTTTATACGTATTGTATAAAGTTCCTACCGATGCTTTTTATAACTACGAAGTGGTTTTGTCGGGAGTCGCTGCGGTTTATGCTTTACCTTTCTGGCGCTCTTTAGAAAAGTATATTTATCCTGTTTTATTCCCTTTTTCTAAAGAAAATTATAGAGAGAGAAGCGTTAATTCTCTGGCTGCATGCACTGTTGTTGCGATTGTTGCCACAATACTATTTGTACTGCAAGAAAATCGTACTTTTAGTAATATTATCTCGGCTCTATTAAGTTTATTGATTGTGTCATTTTTAATTTTGTCATTAAAAATGAATCATAAACACAGTTTAAGAAACTATTATTTTATACAATTTGTAACGTTTCTTTTTCTTAGTGCAGTTTTTATGTACGGGTTTTATTTTCAGTTAAACGAAGTTATTTGGTTTGCGATTATAGGATCAACCTTATTTGTAATTGTAAAGTATATGGAAGCTTTTTCTTTTTTTTCAGATTGGAAAAGAGGAAGAGGCTGGGCTTGGAAATTGCTCGGTTTAGCCTTGCTGTTATGGATTATGGGTAAAGGAATTTTGTGTGTTTCGAAACAAATATTTATACTCTAATTTTCTGTAAAGGAAAAAACCTTTGTCAAAGTTTAAATCTGTAACAAAGGTCTATAGTGAAAATTGGAATTTGGAATTTCCAGAATTAGAGTTTTATTTATTCGGTATCTTTAGTTTCTTCCAAATCTTCCGTTTTCTTACCGACTTTTACTTTTGGATTATCCTGAGTTCCAGTTACAGTCAATGGAATTCCGAAAATACCAAAAGGAGGAAGTCCTAAACGCATTTTTAGGTTTAATTTTCCATCTAGGCTTGTTGTTCCTTCAATTCTTGGTCTAAAGCCTGCAAACTTAAATTTAAAGCGTTCTACAGTTATGATATTGTTCTTAACTGTTGTTTTGATGTCAACTTTAGAAAGATCTGGGTTTTTCATAGATTCAGAATTGGTTTGTTTGCTTACAGCATTAAACATTTTCAGACCTCTCACTTTTACATCTTTTATAGAAAGTGTTCCGCCTCCAACAAGTGAAGGATAAACAGGATCCATATTTCCGTTTAAACGGCCTTTTAACTGATAATCTAAAGAAACAATTCCCTGTGCTTTCTCTGCAGCGCTTGCCATTTTTCTGAAAACTTCAATCTCGTTATAAGCTCTCTTAATGTCAAAATCTGTAGCTTTTATGGCGTAATCAAAATTAGCTTTTTGTGGCGTTACAGCTTGGTAATTGGCATTCATGGAAACGTTGCATCCAATTAAATTAAAACCAGTATTTTGCATGGTTAATTTACCATTTTTCATAGATAAATTTCCAGTTGCATTTTGAAGATTTAATTTGTCAAAATATACTTTTTGAGCGTTGGCAAATAATTGTAAATTTAAATTGGTTGGAATAATTATAACACCAGTCTGAGTGTTTTCAGATGGTTTCGTTTCGGTTTTAGGAGTAGAACTCTGTGTTACTGGTGTGTTTGGATCAACGCTTGACATGAATTCGTCTACATTGATATATCGAGAAGTAACTTTAAAAGAGCCTTTTAAAACGCCTGTATTTGTGGTAACGTAATTGATAACATTCTGTAAATATCCATTCATTTTAAAATCAGACTGCCCGTATGCAGCTAGGAAATTATTGAAGGACATTTTATCCTGATTGATTTTAAAAATTCCTTCCTTAATGATGAATTTTTTCGGAAGATATTCAGAGGCTATTCCAATATTTCTTAACTCAAGCGTTCCTTTGTTGTTTAATTTGCTGTAATTTCCTTTTTCGGCATCACTTTGTTTACCTTTTAAGACTAAATCGGCTTTTACAAAACCATCTAAATCAAGACCTTTTTGCGAAAAGACTCTGTAAATTCTGCTAATATCTAATTCGCCTTTGGCTTTTACATCATAACTCAAATCGTCAAAATTGCTTAAATCGGCTTGTACAAAAACAGGTTTTCCTTCAAAAGTAAATTGCGTTGGCTGTAAATTTACTTTCAGATCGGCAAATGTTCCTTTCTGGTTTTCTATTTTCGATTTAATCGTAATGTCAGTAATCGGATTTGGATAATATGGAGTTTTTAAATATCCATTTTCCAAATTAAGAACTCCGTTTGTAACAGGAAAACGCTTGTTCTTTTGGTCAAATATTCCGTTTGTTTTTACGTCGCCAGTCAAAGTTCCTTTCAGTTCAATATCTGGAATTCCAAGCGCTTTAAGTAGTTTTTCAAGATCGATTTTGGCCTTGAAATCAGCATTAATATCTGGTGTGTTTACACCTTTAACCAAAAATTTCGATTTTAAATAATCCTGATTGATATTTAGCGATAAGTTTTTTGCGTCAACAATTACCAAATCTGGATTTAAAGAAGGAACAGTTGTTTTAACATCTAAATTTAAGTTTGAAACCGGAAATGCGCTTTTGTTATAATTGACAAAACCATCAGTTACTTTTACATCCAAATCTAGATCGGGTGCTATATTTTCAGAAGTAATATACTTTCCTTTTAAAGTCAGCAGCAGATTTGTGTTTCCTTTTAATTCGGTTTTAGAAAGCCAAGTAATATATTTTGGAGGTAACGCTGTAAAAACATCATACAGCTTACTGTTTTCAGATTTAATTACAAAATCCATATTATAACCATCTTTCAAAAAATCAAATTTCCCTTTAAAATCGACTAGTAGCTGGTTGATTTTTAGATTGTTTTGTTGAAAAAAGAAAGAAAGTGAGTTGATGTTTACTTTTGTAATTAAATCTGCATCAACCTTTTTATTCATTAAATAAGGTTCATCTTCATAAACAATATTTAATTTTTCGATGTTTGCTTTAGAATATAAGTCAAAAACGGCTTTGTTTAAATCTCCTTTTCCTAAATAGTTAAATCCGTATGCGTCAAAATGGACTTTAGTAGACTTATCATCATAAACAATTTTGCTGTTTAAAATTTCAATTCGTTCCAGTTTAAGCGCGGTATCACTGCTGTCTTTGGCTTTAGAAGCTTGTTCCTGTGATTTGTAAATGTTGTAATTCGCTTCTCCGTTTGCATTCACTTTTACATTTATAAAAGAATCCGATAAATAAATCTGATCAATTTTTACCGATTTGCTGAAAATTAGACTTGCCACATTTATTCCAAAAGAAACCTCTTTTGCGGTTATGAATTTTTCTTTTGTATACGGAGCTGAGCCATTAAGGCTTAAGTTGTCTAAGGTTAAAGTGAGTGAGGGGAAATGGTGGAAGAATGACACCGAAACATCAGAATAATTCAGTTCTGCGCTTAATCTTTCGTTGGCTGTTTTCTTTATTTGTTCTTTAATCTGGTCCTCAAAGACGATAGGCGTTAAAAATAGTAATGCTATGATAACTGCGAAAGTTATTCCGGTATACTTCGCAATTTTAAAAACGATTGATCTCGATTTACTTTTTTGCATAACGAATTTTGGTTTTTTAAATAAAAAAAATAGAGTTGAAAAAAGAGCGTAATTTATCCGTGAACGGTTTCTTGTTTACCATAATTGGTAATAATAGAACCTTCATATTCAATCCATTCTTTCCAGCGTTTATCAATGTCGATGTTATCTTGATATTTTCTGGCAAATCCTAAAAAAGTAGTATAATGTCCTGCTTCAGAAATCATTAAATCTCGGTAGAATTTAGCTAATTCTTCATCTTTAATATTCTCCGAAAGCACTTTAAAACGTTCGCAGCTTCTGGCCTCAATCATTGCAGAGAATAATAATCGGTCGCACAGAGCATCTCTTCGGCTTCCGTCTTTTTTCATGAATTTAAAAAGCTCATTTACATAATGATCTTTTCGTTCACGTCCTAAAGTAAGTCCGCGCTGCTTTATAATGTTGTGAACCATCTGAAAATGTTCTAGTTCTTCTCTGGCAATTTCTAGCATTTCTGTTACCAATTCTTCAATTTCAGAATTGTAAGTAACGATACTAATCGCGTTTGAAGCCGCTTTTTGTTCGCACCAAGCATGATCCGTTAAAATTTCTTCGATATTTGACTCAACGATATTTACCCAGCGAGGGTCTGTAGCTAATTTTAATCCCAACATAATTTCCCAGCATTTAGATTTTGCAAAATTAGTGATTTTTTACGTCCGAATATCTGGAAGTTGGGTGCAAATCCGCGGAAAAAAGCATTATTTTGTAATATGAAACAAAGATTATGAATCAAATCAAAAAACTTTTAATTATTGGGTTTGTTTGGCCCGAGCCAAAGTCTTCTGCAGCAGGTGGAAGAATGATGCAATTGATTTCTATTTTCAAAGAAAATGGATTTGAAATTACATTTGCAAGTGCGGCTCAGGATAGCAATTTTATGGTTGATTTGTCTGAATTTGGAGTAATAAAAAAAAGCATCGAACTTAATTCTTCAAGTTTTGATAATTTTGTAGCCGAATTAAATCCAGATGTTGTCTTGTTTGATCGCTTTATGGTCGAAGAACAATTTGGATGGAGAGTAATTGAAAAGTGTCCGAAAGCAATTAGAATTCTAGATACTGAAGATTTACATTGTTTAAGAACTGCAAGACAAAAAGCCTTTAAAGAAAAACGAAATTTTGAAATTCATGATTTGTTGTCTGAGGAAGTGGCAAAACGTGAAATTGCCAGTATTTTAAGATGTGATTTATCTTTGATTATTTCAGAGTTTGAAATGAATATTCTGAAAGATATTTTTAAAATTAATCAAGATTTACTTTTTTATCTTCCCTTTTTGGTTGATGAAATGAAAGAAGAAGATTTCTTAGAATTGCCTTCTTTTGAAAACCGAAGTGATTTTGTTTTTATTGGAAATTTTCTTCATGAACCAAATTGGAATACCGTTCAATATTTGAAAGAAGCAATTTGGCCTTCTATAAAAAAAGATTTTCCAGAAGCGGTTTTGAAGGTTTATGGTGCTTATCCTTCGCAGAAAGTATTGCAGTTGCATCAGCCTAAAAACGGTTTTTACATTATGGGAAGGGCAGAAGATGCCAACGAAATAGTAAAAAACACAAAAGTGGTTTTAGCGCCAATTCGGTTTGGAGCAGGATTAAAAGGAAAATTATTAGAAGCTATGCAGTGCGGAACGCCAAGTATAACCACTTCAATAGGTTCCGAAGCTATGCATGAAAATTTGCCTTGGAATGGTTTTATTGAAGATGATCCAGCTGAATTTGCTAAAAAAGCGATTGAGCTTTACCAGAATGAAAATCTTTGGAAACAATCACAAAAAAACGGAATCGAAATCATTAATAAATGCTATCAAAAAAGCGATTATTCAGATAAATTGATTTCATTGATAAATTCGCTTTTGGTTGATTCAAAAAAACATCGTCTTCATAATTTTATGGGTAATTTGCTCCAGCACCATGCGTTCAAAAGCACAATGTATATGTCAAAATGGATTGAAGCAAAGAATAAATAGTCGCAGTTTTCAGTCACAGTTTTCAAGTCTGTAGTTACTGAAGACTGCGACTGAAAACTGCGACTCTAAACTAAGCTTCCATTTTACCAAATCCTACCGTTTCGCGATAAATTTGAGGTGAAACATCAGCGTTTGTTTTAAAGAAACGACTGAAATAATGTTCGTCTTCATAACCTAATTCGTATGCAATTTCTTTGACGGTTTTGTTGGTTAAATAAAGTTCTCTTTTAGCTTCAATAATGATTCTTTCCGAAATTAAATCGGTTAAGGTTTTGTTGAAATAATTCTTAGACAATTTTGCCAATGCTTTCGGAGAAATATTTAATAATTCGGCATAATTTCCAGCTGAGTGTTTGGTTTTAAAATTCAGTTCAATCGCATCTTTCAAATTTTGAAGAATTATAGGTTCTTTTGAATCTGGAACTGATTTCATTTCTTCTAATTGTTCTGTTTTTAATCTCGAAGCGGTAATTAAAAAAATCTTCAAATAAGAAATAAGCAATTCATATTGCGCCAATTCAGCATTTTGAATTTCGGCTTTCATTTGATCAATAATCATATTAAAAGTTTGCGAAGCTTGTTCTGTAACCTGAACATACGGCGGTTGATAAATATTATTGAACAAAACACCATTGCACGAAACTTCTTTTTGATGCATGTGAATGCAATAAAAATCGGGATGAAAATGAATCGCAATTCCTTCAATTGGCTCATTTACACAAAGCATAAAAGGCTGATAAGGCGAAAAGGCGAGAAGTGAGTTTTCTTCAAAATGATGTTCTGCAAAATCAGCTTTTACTTTGCCTTTTCCTTTAGTTACCCAAATTAGAGAGTAATAATTGTTTCGCTGCAAATGATCAAAATGACTATTGTCTTCAAAAGGAAGAATCTTAAAAGCTAAATTTCCATTCTGCGGATTGATTAAAGTAAAAACATTTTGAGAACTCATAAATTGTTTTGTTTTTTGAAAGTATAAAGATAGCCATGAAATAAATCCACAGCTATCTTTATAAATTGTTTTTTGTTATAGTGAATATGTAGATTTTGATTAAACTGTAGGAAAGTCAATTTCAGTATTTGCTACATTGTTAAAGTAGTTTGTTAAAACGTTTAATGCTACATGACCAATAGTTTCTGCAATTTCAGCGTCAGAAACTCCTGCATTTTTGGCTTTGTTTACATCTTCATCATTTACCAAACCACCTTTGCTGATTAATGTTTTTGCCAATTGTAAAATAGCCTCTGTTTTAGCGTCAGCAGAATTTCCTAATCTTGCTGCTTTTAAAACTGCTGGATCTGCTTTTACTAATTTCTCTCCAATAAAAGTATGCGCTGCTAAACAGTAATCGCAAGAGTTGCTTTCTGAAACTGCTAAAGCAATTAATTCGCCTGTTTTTGCGCTTAATTTTCCGTGGCTCAAAGCTCCGCTTAGGTTTAAGTATCCTTCAAGAACTGCTGGAGAATTTCCCATTGTTCTCATCATGTTTGGTACAACGCCCAATTTTGCTTGAACTGCGTTGAATAAATCTTTAGTTTTTCCTGTTACTTCTTCTGGATTTAAAGCTGTTAATCGTGTCATTTTATTTATTTTTTAAAGTTGTTATTTGTTGTTGTCTTTTGACATTACAAAGTTGCGACGATTGAAGATTTTAAAACATGGAGAATGTACGCTATGTGATGGATAATTTTCCCTGCTAGTTTTTTAGGAGCTATTTCCCGCTATTTGTTCCAGTCTTTTGTGCCGAACCCCGGCACAAAAGGATTTCCACTTCTATCGGGGCTAGGACTCTCGTTTTTATAAGATTGTTTTTCAGTAGTTTGCCATCCTGGCGAAGGAAGGATCGCACTCAGAAATTCTGCAAACAATTAACACAATCTTGTCATTTCGACGAAGGAGAAATCTTCGCGAGTAACTCCGCAATGAGAATCCGATCTTTGTCGAGCTTCTCGTGAAGATTTCTCCTTCGTAGAAATGACAAATAAGGCGTAAAAAAAGAGGCTGTTCCTAAAGAACAGCCTCTTTTTAGAGTTATAATCTTGAAAAAACTATTTCAAAACACTTGCAGCATCTTGAATAGTCGTTGCGTGATAACCAGATTTAGCTTTATCAAAAACTTTTTTAGCCCAAACTTTTCCTTCTGGAGTTTTAACCATTTCTTTATAAAGCATCATGATAGAGCCAGTTCTGCTGCTTCCAATTAAAAATTGTTCAATTGCAGGATCGGCAGCTTTATATTGATGGCGAATTGCCTGCACAAACCATTGGCGTTTAATAATGAAATTACCACCTTTAGTAAAGTTGAATTCTTTATCAATTGCTTCCATTTCTTTTACGGTAATATCAGCAGGAAGATGGTCAATAAAATGCTGTTTTTCTGCGGTAGTTGTGATTTTTTTGCTCAAACCTGCAACGCCGGTTTCTCTCCAGCTTTTTTGGATTGCGTCAATAGCGTCAAATTCTGCTGAGCTAACAGGAACAATGTTTGATGGAATTCCTGGTTTGTAAATCCAGTTGTCTAATTGGATTTTATCTGCTAAAGCTTTATCTCCTTTAATAAGATTTTCGTTTAAATACTTTACAAAATCTTCTGTTGTGATAGATTGGAAAGCATGAGAATCGAAATAGTTTTTAATAAACGGATCGAATTTATCGCGACCAACTGCATTTTCAATAACTCTTAAAAAAGAATACCCTTTTACATAAGGGATCATGCTGATTCCGTCATCAGGATTTCTTCCAGTAAGGCTTACTTTTAATCTTGTGTCTGGATTTGTATCTCCGTATTCAGCAACATTATCAACCAATTCTTTATTGGTGATAACGTTTTGCATATCAAATTCTTTTTTGCCAAAAATTGCTTCTCCAATTCTGTGCTCAACGTAAGTAGTAAAACCTTCGTTTAGCCAAATGTCATCCCAAGTAGCATTTGTAACTAAGTTTCCGCTCCAGCTATGGCCTAATTCGTGTGCTAGTAAACTTGTAAGTGAACGATCTCCAGCAAGTACTCCTGGAGTTAAAAAAGTCAAGTTTGGATTCTCCATTCCGCCATAAGGGAAACTTGGTGGCAAAACCAAAACATCATAACGTCCCCATCTGTATGGTCCGTATAATTTTTCAGCAGCATTTACCATTTTTCCTAATTCAGCAAATTCATAAGCAGCGCTTTTTAGAACAGATGGTTCTGCATAAACTCCAGTTCTGTTGTCGATTGCTTTAAATTCGATATCTCCAACTGCGATTGCCATTAAGTAAGAAGGGATTGCTTTGTCTTGTTTGAAAGTATAAACTCCGGTATCATTTTTCTTCTGCGGATTTACAGCGCTCATAACGGCTAATAAATCTTTAGGAACTGTAACTTTAGCATTATAAGTAAAACGAATTCCTGGCGAATCCTGACACGGAATCCAGGTTCTAGACCAAACGCTTTCTCCTTGAGAGAAAACAAAAGGTTTCTTTTTGTCTGCAGTTTGCTCTGGTTTAAGCCATTGTAACGCAACGCCATCTTTAGTTGTGTTGTAGTAAATGTTTACTTTAGTTGTGTTTGGCTCGATTGTAATGTGAAGTGGTTTTCCATGAAATTCCGTGTCTTTTCCAAGCTCGAATTTGGTTTCTTTTTCTTCGTCGCCTAAAGTTACTTTTGTAATATCTAAAGTGTTTTCGTCGAAAATAATTTCATTTCCTTTACTGATGTTGTCAATTGTCCAAGATGCTTTTCCTGAAATAGTTTGCGTGTCAAAATCAACTTTGATATCAAGATCAAGATGTTTTGCAACAGCAAGTTCTGGTTTAGAGTAACTGTGTTCGTCTGTAATAGTAGCTGTTTTTTCTGTTTGCTCTTTTTTCTGGCAAGCAATTGCTGTCAGAAATAAAGCGACAAGAATTAGTTTCTTCATTTTGTGAGGTTTTGAATTTGAGGATGAAAATTAAACAAAAAATCCCGTTTTGAATAAACAAAACGGGATTTAATTATAAAATTAACAACGATTACGCCAACATTGTAACTGGGCTTTCGATGTATTGTTTTAATGTTTGTAAGAACTGAGCTCCAGTTGCACCGTCAATTGTTCTGTGGTCGCAAGCTAATGATAACATCATTGTGTTTCCAACTACAATTTGGCCGTTTTTAACTACTGGTTTCTCAACAATTGCACCTACAGAAAGGATAGCCGAGTTTGGTTGGTTGATAATTGAATTGAATTCAGTAATACCAAACATGCCAAGGTTAGATACTGTAAAAGTACTTCCTTCCATTTCTTGTGGTCCAAGTTTTTTGTTTTTAGCTCTTCCAGCAAGATCTCTTACTGAACCGCCAATTTGAGATAAACTCATAGCGTCAGTAAATTTCAATACAGGAACTACTAATCCGTCTTCAACAGCTACAGCAACACCAATGTTTACGTGGTGGTTGATTATAATTGCGTCTTCTTTCCAAGTAGAGTTGATTTTTGGGTGTTTTTTCAATGCTAAAGCACAAGCTTTGATTACCATATCGTTGAAAGATACTTTTGTATCAGGAACGCTGTTGATAGCAGCTCTAGCTTGCATTGCTTCGTCCATGCTTACCTCGATCACTAAGTTGTAGTGAGGAGCAGTGAATAAAGATTCAGAAAGACGTTTTGCAATGATTTTACGCATTTGAGAGTTTTTAATCTCTTCTGTGTAAACTTCACCAGCAGGAACAAAAACTTTTGGTGCAGCAGGAGCAGATGCTTCTTGTTTAGCAGCTGGTGCAGAAGCAGCAGTTTGTGCTTGAGCAGATGGAGTGAAGTTCTCGATATCGCTTTTCACGATACGTCCGTTTTCTCCAGAACCTTTAACTTGAGATAACTGGATTCCTTTGTCAGAAGCAATTTTCTTAGCTAATGGAGAAGCTAAAATTCTTCCTCCATTTGAAGCTTCAGCAACAGCTTGTGGTGCTTTTTCAGCAGCAGGTGCAGCTTTTTCTTCTGCGGCAGGAGCACTTGCGGTTGCAGCGCCTCCAGCAGTAAAGTTATCAGCAACTCCAGAAATATCAGTTCCTGCAGGTCCGATGATAGCTAATAAGCTGTCAACTGGAGCAGTGCTTCCTTCTTGAATTCCGATGTATAATAAAGTTCCAGCATTGAAAGACTCAAACTCCATTGTAGCTTTGTCTGTTTCAATTTCTGCTAAAATATCTCCTTCAGCTACAGTATCGCCAACTTTTTTCAACCAAGTTGCTACAGTACCTTCAGTCATTGTATCACTCAAACGAGGCATAGTTACAACTATAACACCTTTTGGTAATTCAGCTGCAGCTTTTGCAGGAGCAGCAGTTTCAGTTTTTGCTTCAGCAGCAGGAGCGTCCGCTTTTGGAGCTTCAGCAGCAGGAGCATCACCACCAGCTAAAAGAGCAGAAATGTCTTCTCCTTCTTTACCAATGATTGCTAATAATGAATCAACAGGAGCAGTTTCTCCTTCTTGAATTCCGATATGTAAAAGAGTTCCTTCGTTAAAAGATTCGAACTCCATTGTTGCTTTGTCTGTTTCGATTTCAGCTAAGATATCACCTTCGCTTACTTTGTCGCCTACTTTTTTAAGCCAAGTTGCTACCGTTCCTTCAGTCATAGTATCGCTCAAACGAGGCATTGTTACTTTAATCGCCATGATATTATAATTTATGAGGTGTAAATGGATAGTCTTCTTGTGCGTATACTACATCGTATAATTGTTGTAAGTCTGGGTATGGAGATTCTTCAGCGAATTTAGCACACTCTTCAACTAAGTCTTTAACTCTTTGGTCAATTACTTCGATTTCTGCTTCTGTAGCATATTTTTGATCCAAGATTACGTCAAGAACTTGCGTAATTGGGTCGATTTTTTTGTACTCTTCAACCTCTTCTTTAGAACGGTATAATTGTGCATCAGACATAGAGTGTCCTCTGTAACGGTACGTTTTCATTTCAAGGAAAGTTGGTCCGTCTCCACGACGCGCTCTTTCGATAGCTTCGTGCATTGCTTCAGCAACTTTTACAGGGTTCATTCCGTCAACAGGCCCACAAGGCATTTCATAACCTAAACCTAATTTCCAGATGTCAGTGTGGTTTGCAGTTCTTTCTACAGAAGTTCCCATTGCATAACCGTTGTTTTCAACGATAAATACAACTGGTAATTTCCATAACATAGCCATGTTGAAAGCTTCGTGAAGAGAACCTTGTCTAGCAGCACCATCACCAAAGTAAGTCATAGTAACACCGCCAGTGTTGAAATATTTGTCTGCAAAAGCAATACCAGCTCCTACAGGAATTTGAGCACCTACGATTCCGTGTCCACCGTAAAAACCGTGTTCTTTAGAGAAAATGTGCATAGAACCTCCCATACCTTTAGAAGTTCCTGTTGCTTTTCCTAAAAGTTCTGCCATTACGTTTCTAGGATCAACTCCCATACCAATTGGCTGAACGTGGTTTCTGTAAGCAGTAATCATTTTATCTTTGGTCAAATCCATAGCGTGCAGTGCGCCAGCTAATACAGCTTCTTGACCATTATATAGGTGTAGAAAACCTCTAACTTTTTGTTGAATGTATAATGCTGCAAGTTTGTCTTCAAACTTTCTCCAAAGTAGCATGTCCTCATACCACTTTAAATATACCTCTTTTGTAACTTCTTTCATCTGAATTCTTTCTTTTGCTAAAGTTGTTTGTGTTATCGATTATTGTGCCTGTAACGCAAAATAGTTTCCTCCCACAAATTTGCGCCCGAAAGGTCGGGATGCAAAAATAAGACATTACATTTAAGAACTAAAATTAAAACGATACTTTTTGGCTTTTTTTTACAAGAACTTTTTGTCGAACATCAATGGGAGCAAATTTTTTAGGGATGATGATTTGTAAATTTCACCAATTTCTCCCATAAAATAGATTTCAATAGGGGTGTCTTGTTTTATTTCGTATTCTGCTATTGATTGTCGGCACGATCCGCATGGCGGAATAGGGGCAGTAGTTTGATTGGTGTCTGACGCAGCTGTAATTGCCATTTTTAAGATTTTAGC
Organism: Flavobacterium movens; assembly: GCF_039581425.1. Taxonomy (NCBI): domain Bacteria; kingdom Pseudomonadati; phylum Bacteroidota; class Flavobacteriia; order Flavobacteriales; family Flavobacteriaceae; genus Flavobacterium; species Flavobacterium movens. The sequence goes on along the minus strand of NZ_JBCPXY010000008.1, from coordinate 123,677 downwards.
TTCTGGATATGCACTTCCAGCATAAAAAATTGCAGTTCGTTCAGCACAAAGTCCAGACGGATAAGCGGCATTTTCTTGGTTAGAACCTAAGATCACTTTTCCGTTGTCTAAAAGTAGTGCTGCTCCAACTTTAAACTTTGAATAAGGTGCGTAAGCTTTTTTTCTGATTTCGACAGCTTGATTCATTAAATCCTGAATTTCGGCTGGAAGTTCATTTAAATTATCAAATATTGTAAATGAAGCGGTTATATTGATTTCTTTCATTTGTTTATAAGGGAAAAAAAATCCAAATTCCTAAAATGCCGGAATTTGGATTGAATTATTTTTATTTTAAACGTTCTCTTTAATAAGTTTCGTATTTGTCTCCAAAGTTAAACGTTAAAGAGAAACGAAGCGTGTTTTCTAAAGGATTTTTTATTTTAGAAGCTGAGAATAGGTACGAAACATCAATTTTCATGATATTGTATTTAAATCCTGCTCCTAAAGAGAAAAATTGTTTAGCGCCTTTTTCTGGGCTTTCATGATAATATCCTAAACGAAATGCGAAAGCATCTTGGTACATGTATTCTCCAGCAATGCTGTAAGTTACCTCTTTCATTTCTTCTTTAAATCCGCCTGGAGCGTCTCCAAAAGATTTAAAGATTCCCTGAAACCATCCGATATCATTATAGTTTCTGTAACCAATATCGGTTGCTTCTTGTTGTGATATATCTTCAGGATCATCAAAGTCTCCGTCGCCATTTACGTCTACAGGTGTTCCAATGCCTGGAGGAGTTGGAACTAAAAGTTTAGTAAGCTCGGCGCTTAGAGTAAGTTTGTTATAATCATCAAAAATAAAATCAAATCCTCCACCTAATCTTAAATTGGCAGGCAAGAAGTTTGAGCTTATATCGTCATTATCGTAACTGATTTTTGGTCCCATGTTTTGAAAGTTGATACCTGCTCTCCATCTCCCATTAAAATCTTGATAAGCAATTTCTTCTGATTGATAAAATGCAGCCACATCTACTGCAAAAGATCTTGCAGATGTAGCATCAACTTCTTCTGAAGCGACTTTTAAGTTTGAGCTGATAAAACGTCCTGCAACTGCCATCGAGAATTTTTCGCTTAATTTTAATGAGTAAGATCCGTCTAAGGCAAACTCATTCGGGTTTACTTCTCTTACGGCTTCATTTGGGTCTCCAGTGTATCTTAATTCGATACCTCCGAAACCAAAATAACGAAAACTTCCTGCAAAGGCACTTTTTTCGTTGATTTTGTTGTAATACGTAATCTGTCCTAACGAAATATCATTGGCAAGATCTGTTAAATAAGGTGTGTAACTGATGGAAAGGCCTTGTGCGTCTTCGGAAAATGCATACTTAGCAGGATTCCATTGTTGTGAGAAAACGTCGGCAGAAGTAGCGACACCTTGGTCTGCCAAACCTGCTGCTCTAGCATCGGCAGCGACTAATAAAAATGGTACTCCGGTAACAATGGGTCTTGATTCCTGAGCCCTAGAATTGTAAATACTAAAAATACAAATTAATAAAAGTGATAGTTTTTTCATTTATGGGACTAGTGTTTTTGGTAGTGCAAATATATATAATATTATAGGATGACAAGCTTTTCGTATTTTTCTGCTTTTTTATTTGTTAAATTAGATTTTACAGTCAGTTTGTAAATGTACACTCCTTTTCCGATTCTGTCGCCAAAATCATCTCTTCCGTCCCATGTTATTTCTCTAGATAAAAAGCCTTCTGTTGTAACGGTTTGGTTTTTTGTCCAGACAACTTTTCCTGTAATAGTCATTACCTGTACTTGTACATCTAGTGGTTCGTATGGTCTGTTGTGCGAAAACCAAAATTGGGTATAAGTCGAAAAAGGATTTGGATAATTAAGAACGTGCGATAGTGTCAGAGAATCGTCTCCTACAACTGTAAACTGAATTTCGCTTGTAACAGGATTGTTGTAAACATCCCAAGCGGTAAAACTTATGGTGTGCAGTCCAGGAGCTAAATTTCTAAAAGGAAAACGTAGATTTCCGTTGGTATAATCGTCCAATTTTGTTTGATAATAATCATTCAAAATGTAAGGATTGCTTACGTCTCCATCTAAAATAGCGACAATATCGTGTCCGATTCCGCTTGCTGTATTAATTCCATTTTCATCTTCTAAGAAAGCCAAAAGAAATGGCGATTCATTAGTAATTCCTCCAGATACAAAAGTTTCATCGTTCATATATAACTTCACTTTTGGACTAATATTGTCCTGAGGTGCATTTTCGTTAATTCCTCCAATTTTAATGGTGTTGTTGTATCCGGTTTGGTTTTCTGCAACCTCATTTTTTTTCGAATAAAAGCTGATCCTACCGTAGTCAACAGGAATTCGGATGTCTCTAGGGACAACAAAACTGAATTCAAATTGTCCATTGGTAACAGATGCATTTCCTCTAAAAATAGTTTCTCCTAAAGTTTTAAATTGCATTGGAGGACTAAAACCATCATTATTTAAGGTTGTGTTTGTAATTAATTTATCGAAAATGGCTGTGGCTAATTCTCCGTTATAATTGCTTAAAAGCGTATTGTTTTCGTCTGTGATTTCGCCAGAAATTTTAATTTTTGATAATGATTTTAAATCAGGAATTGCCTGCGAAATCACAATGTCATTTACTTTTGTTAGATTAATTCGCGGTTTCGGAATAGCTAGCATTAAAGCTGGATCTCCAATGCAAAAAACAACATTGCTGGAAGAACTTGGGTTTTCGTTTTTAGATATTCTTAATGATTCTGCAATACTATTGTATTGATTTGAACCATAAGAAAGAAGGTTTTTACTGATTGTTTTGTTGAACTCTTCTGCATTTGTTTGTCCAATTTCACGAACTGTAGTCAGCATTGAAATTGCGCCGCCTTTAGGGTTCCAATAGACATATTCTCCGGCTGTAGGCCTTGTTGGATCGTCAAAGCGAGAAAATTCACATGTAATGGTAATGAATAGCGGATATTTATATTGATTAGTAAGATTTTGTCCGTCTGATTTCTCCCAAATTCTCTCGCTGGCTAGTCCGTCCTCACCACCGTGTCCTAAATAATTAAATATTAGAGCACCTTTTTCAAAGGCATTAAAAAAATCGGCTCTTGCTTTTGGATATCGCGATCCGCCTGCTGAAGCTTCTTGTGTGTAAGCATCTAGAAAAATTTTGTCAATATTAAAAAAAGGTTTTTCAGTTGCTATTAGATCTGCAAGAGCATTTTGATTTGCTTGCAAGGTCTGGTCTCCAGCTTTGTCGGAATCATCGCTAATTAAAACAACATTGTTTCTCCAGTTTCCGTATGATTTTGTGTCATAGTATTCAAAAACTTTGTTGACCATTTCCTGTGCTTGAGAATTGTCTGAAACCAACATTCTTCCAACTGCAATATCAATTCCGGCAAGTGATGGAATGATAACACCTTCATTGGCATCCATAAGGCCGTAAAAATCATCAGAGGCAAATGAAGCTTCGCCTACAGTATTGCTTATTAGAGATTGATATATAGGTACGATATTGGTGTTGTTTGAAATTCGATCTTTATAATCAAAAGAAGCATCTCCAAATAAGTTTAAGTAGCGTATTTTTTTTTCTGATGATGATGCGTTGTCATAAATATATTTAATACAATTTCTAATAGCGGCAATATCTTGTTTGCCAGAAGAAAATTCTTGATAGATATTCTCTAGTGCAATAACTTTTACATTTAAATTGGAATTTGTTCGATGAAAACTTGCCAGTCTTTCGGCTTGAGAGACTAATGTTTTTGGAGTTACAATAACATAATCGATATCCTGAAAAGCATTTTGGCTGTTTCTGAAAAGTGTTCCTTTTAAATTTTGATTGGCAATTTTTGACTGATTCTCTTTTAATGGAACATAATAATCGGAAGGGTCAAGGGTAGTGTATTTTCTAACTTCGCCAAGATTAGCTTTAAAGCTAAAAGCATTCTGATTGGCATTCTCTATTTTAGATATATTATATAGGTCTGTAATATCCCAAATTTGAGTTATCGCCGATGCATTTCCAATATTGTAATTGACAATTCCTGCTGTTGAGCCAGCGGCGTTATATTGAAACTGAAATTGTTTACCTGTTCCCAAAAGTTTTCGCTTTGCTGTTAGATTGATGTAATCTAAGTAGCCTTTCGAGCCAGGAACACCGCTATTGTTGTAGATAAGTTTTATTTTGATATTGTCTGCTCCAGTAAATCCAGTATTTGAAAGTTTTCCTGTTGTGTATTTAGTATCAGAATTCGCGATTAAAGAAGGGAAATTTATAGATCCTATATTTTGTCCGTTTGCTGCTATTCCAAATGAAGTAGTGGTGAACGATGCTGCCGCTGCACTTATCTCTATCTTTACGGGAACAGAAGTGTCTAGGTTTGGAAAACTAAAGGAGAATTCTTGCTCTTGATTAATGTCAAAAGATTCTCCGAGCCATTGACGACCTAGGTGAACTATGTTGGTTTGGTCGATTTCGTGATATTGATAGTCATCAAACGTGTTCAGCTCTAAAGTGCTGTTTCCCGTTGGTTGATTTAAGTTTTGAATCCTCTTTCCGTCGCCTCCAGATGTTGTAATATAATAATAGGACTTGGTGTCGTATAAATTTAAATTGGTCTGGCTTTCTGAATTCCAATTATCGGTGCCTTCAGCATAAAAAAGAATGTAATCTTCATTGTTAAAAACACCGTCATTTTCGCCATTTATTTGTATTGCGTTTTCAGTTAAATCATCAGGATAATATGTGTTATTTGCTAGAGGAAGCATTCGTCCGCCATTTCCGTATATTTTTATTCTTCTGGGATCAATTTTCGAAGGGTCGAATCCTAAACTTTGCAAGAAAGATTTGTCTATTTTGTAAACGCCTGATTTCTGAATGTAAAATCGATACCAATCTCCAGAAGCTAAAACAGAATTTACAATTGCAGCCGATTTTTGAAATGAGGAAGTGGATGCAGTTCGCGCTGTGGTATTGCTGATAAAGTAAGAAAAAGATTTTATACGTTTGTAGCTGTTTCCTTCCTTAATTATAGGAGATAAGGACAAGAAAGAATATCTCAGATCCCTTGCATTTGTCACTATTATCGATTCATTAAGCTTTTCGGGGATATTTTCAGGTGTTAAATCTCCTAAATCAGCTCTGGAAATAGGTTCGTAAGAGATATTGTTAATTTGTACAGAGCTTCCGTTTGAGACGTTAGGAAGGTTAAGGTTTTGCAGTAATGTTATGCTTTTTTTTGTAATGTCGAAGCGAAAACTGTTTCCTAAGAAGTATGGAATTGTGATTTTATTTTCGCCATAATTTACCTCTTTTTTGTTTTGCCAGTCTATCGTTATCGTCCCATTTGACTGGGAAAACAGGAGAATTGGAACTAAAAAAAGACAGGTAAGAAATGTTTGTTTCATTGTTTAAAAAGGCGAAATTTAATTAAAAAATAATTAGTAAGTAAAAATATAGTATTTCATGTTATAGTAATAATAAAAAGTATATTTTTGCGTTCGTAACTAAAGGTTATTTTCTGGTAAAAAACAGCTAAATAAAATTATTAGAACAGATGTTGCCAATTAAATGTTAATTATTATATTGCAGCACCTAAATTTATCACCTAAGAATGAGTATGAAAGTAAACAAAATTGTAGTCTTGCAGTTAATGATGTCAATGGTATTGATGTTGGGCACGGCTAGTTGTAGCAAAAAATCGAGTTCCACTCACGCTTCTAGAGCTACTGGCTGGGATGTAGATAGTCAGAATGGAACTGCTGCCAGAAATGCAGGAAAAAAACAACAGGCTGGTCCTGGTTTAGTTTTTGTTGAAGGAGGTACGTTTACTATGGGTAAAGTACAGGATGATGTTATGCACGATTGGAATAACACACCAACTCAACAACACGTTCAATCATTCTATATGGATGAAACCGAAGTTACGAACGGTATGTACTTAGAATACCTAGAGTGGTTAAAGAAAGTTTTCCCACCAACAGAAGAAAATTACAAAAATATTTACGAAGGAGCATCTCCTGATACATTAGTTTGGAGAAATCGTTTAGGATACAACGAAACGATGACTAACAACTATTTAAGACACCCTTCTTATGCTAATTACCCTGTAGTTGGTGTTAACTGGATTCAAGCAGTTGAATTTAGCAAATGGAGAACTGACCGTGTAAACGAAGCAGTTTTAGAGAAAAACGGATATCTTAAAAAAGGAGCTAAAACGACCGATGTTAATGCTGAAAATGCATTTAATACTGAAGGTTATTTAATGTCTCCAAGTACATCACGTGGAGCAAGCGATGAGATTGTATTAAAGAAAAATCCTAGCGGAAAAAGAACAAAAGCAGGAGAAGAAGAGAAAAACGTATACGCACAACGCTCTTCAGGAATTATCTTGCCAGAATATAGACTTCCTACTGAAGCAGAATGGGAATATGCAGCTGCAGCTGATGTTGGACAAAGAGAATATAATATCTACAAAGGACAAAAGAAATACCCTTGGTCTGGAGATTACACACGTTCTAACAAACGTAAAAACAGAGGTGATCAATTGGCTAACTTTAAACAAGGAAACGGTGATTACGGTGGAATTGCAGGTTGGTCAGATGACGGAGCAGATATTACAAATGCTGTGAAAAGTTATGCACCAAACGATTTCGGTCTTTATGATATGGCAGGAAACGTTGCAGAATGGGTTGCCGATGTTTACAGACCTATTATTGATAACGAAGCAAATGATTTCAACTATTACAGAGGAAACCAGTATGCTAAGAATAAAATTGGTAAAGATGGTAAAGTTGAAATCGTTACAACTGCTACTATTAAGTATGATACTTTAAGTAACGGTAAAGTAATTGCAAGAAACCTTCCTGGAGAAATTGCTCAAGTGCCAGTTGATGAACAAGAAACTTATTTGAGACAAAACTTCAGCACAAGCGACAATATCAACTACAGAGATGGTGATAAACAATCTTCAAGATATTTTGATTTTGGTGATTCAGAGTCTGGATCTAAAGCAGATCAGGCAATGTACAACTCTCCTAAGCACAATGTTACAACTGACAGTTTAGGAAAAATGATCAGAAAGTATGATAACTCTAGTAAACGTACTACTTTAATTGATGATAAAGTAAGAGTTTACAAAGGAGGTTCTTGGAGAGACAGAGCTTACTGGTTAGACCCAGCTCAAAGAAGATATTTCCCTCAAGATATGGCAACTGATTACATTGGTTTCAGATGTGCAATGTCTAGAGTAGGATCAAAATCTGAAAAAAGAAAATCTCCTAGAAACTAAGATTTAGGAATTCTAATAATAAAAATTCCAAATTCCAAAAGCTGAATATTCAGTCTGGAATTTGGAATTTTTTTATTGTTTTTTTTCTACTTTTATGACTTATTAAAAAATATATAAATGAATATTAAAGACATTCATAACTTGTTTTTACAGTGTAGTTCTCTATCTATTGATACCAGAAAAATCGAAAAGAATTCGATGTTTTTTGCCATTAAAGGAGAGAATTTTGACGCTAATACATTTGCCAAAGAAGCCTTAGATTTGGGAGCTTTATTTGTTGTTATAGACAATGAATCTTATTTTATTGATGACAGGACTATCTTGGTAGAAAACAGCTTGCAAACGCTTCAGGAATTGGCAAAATTTCATAGAAGTTATTTAGGACTTCCAATTGTTGCTTTGACAGGAAGTAACGGAAAAACGACGACAAAAGAATTAATCAATGTTGTGCTTTCAAAAAAGTTCAAAACAAAAGCGACCATTGGTAATTTAAATAATCATATTGGTGTACCGTTGACTTTGCTTTCTTTTACAAAAGAAACAGAAATCGGAATTGTTGAAATGGGGGCCAATCATCAAAAAGAAATCGAGTTTTTGTGTCAGATTGCACAGCCTGATTATGGATATATAACCAATTTCGGAAAAGCCCATTTAGAAGGTTTTGGGGGAGTTGAAGGTGTGATTGCTGGTAAAAGCGAAATGTATCAATATCTTTCAGCAAATCAGAAAACAGTTTTTGTAAATCTAGAAGATCCTATTCAAATAGAAAAATCAAAAGGAATTAAGGCATTTACTTTTGGGGTTAAAAAAGAAAATGCAGATTTAAATATTCAAAATATTACAGCAAATCCATTTGTTGCTATTGAATATAATGATTTTACAATAGAATCTCATTTAATCGGACTTTACAACGCGAACAATATAAATGCAGCTGTAGCCATTGGAAAATATTTTGATGTAAAAGAAAGCGATATAAAAAGCGCTATTGAAAACTATATTCCTGCAAACAATAGGTCTCAAATGATGCAAAAAGGTTCAAATGAGATTATTCTAGATGCTTACAATGCCAATCCTAGTAGTATGGCGGTCGCGATTGCTAATTTTCTTCAATTAGATAAGAAAAATAAAATCATGATTTTGGGAGATATGTTCGAACTTGGAGATGAAAGTCTTTACGAGCATAAGGTTATTATCGACTCTTTAGCTGATCAGAAACAGGCCCAATGTTTCTTATTAGGAAAATCTTTTTATGCTAATAAGATTTCGAATGAAAATATTCAGTTTTTTGAAACATTTGATGCTTTTGCTGAATTTTTAAAAACCTTTACATTTGATTCTAATTCAATATTAATAAAAGGTTCACGAGGTATGGCCTTAGAACGAACATTAGATTATATTTAAAAAAAAGGCCATTCAATTGAATGGCCTTTTTTTTATTAAATACTCATTAAAAACCCGATTAGATTTTCTTTCTTATTTAGGCCTAATTTCTTTCTTAGACGATAACGTGCCAATTCAACTCCGCCTGTCGAAATGTTCATAATTTCGGCTATTTCTTTCGTTGACATATTCATTAACAGATAAGTCGACAAATCTAATTCTCTAGGAGAAATGGTAGGATATTGCCCTTTTAATCGCTTTAAAAACTCAAAATGGACGTTTTTAATGTGTTTTTCTAGGTCTTTCCAGCTTTTATCTGTATTTACTTCTTTTACAATGCTTTTATGCAGTTTGCTAAATTCTGCTTTGGTGGTGTCATCTAATATGGCGGTATCTATATCCTTCAGTTTGTGAATAATTCCATTTAAGACTTTGTTCTTTTTTACTACTTGTAAAGAGTTGTTTACCAATTCTTTATCTTTTGCTAAGATTTTAATTTGAAGCTTATCATTTTTCAGCTTTTCAATTTCTTTTTCTAAATCATGCTGTTCATGTCTGATTTTGGATTCTTTTTCAAGATACAATCTTCTTTGTTCGATAGTTTCATAATACCTGTTTTTTCTAATCTTAAGTTTGATTCTAACAGAGATTAGATAAGCGCCGAGTAAAATGAGTATCAGGTAAAATAAATAAGCCAAAAAGTGTCTGTACCAAGGTGGAGATACTGTAAATTCAACTTCAGTAATGTTTGACTCTATGCCATAACTATTTCTGGCTTTTAATTTCATTACATAATTGCCCTCTCTTAAGTTGGTGTATTCTTTTATTGCAGTTGATGACCAGCCACGCCAGTTCTCTTCAAAAGGTTCTAGTTTATAGGAATACATTACGTTTTCCTGATTTTCATACGTTGGTGATGCAAAAGTAAATTTGACACGATTGTATTTATAAGGTATGCTGTATGATTCTAGCTTACTAGTCAGATTTCCAGTTAAAATAGTATCTCCAGGATTCGTAAAACTTTCAATAAAAGCTTTCGGTTTTGTCATAAACGTGTTCGGAATGGTCGAGTTGTAATGTGCCAAACGATCGGTTAATCCGATAAAAATATTTTGAGGATCTATCGCGTTCACCGAAATGTAATTGTTTACCAAATTCCCTGTTAAATTGGAGAATATGGCTTGTTTCTTAGTGAAAGTTCCGTTTTTATTTTTAACTAATACACCAAGGGACTCGTTGAATGCGTACCATAAGTTTCCTGTAGAATCTTCAATTAAGGTATTGATAGTTGGGATTCCGTTGAATAGATTTGTGATTTTTTTATCTTCAAAAAATGTTTCCTGTTCTACAGAATATCTGTAAAAATGATTTTTTACTTGAAAATAGACTTTGTTATTTATGCTTTGAAGGCTATTTATTCCTTTGAATTTATCTGAAATGTTTACGTGTTTTTTAATGAAGTCAAACCTTTGTAAATCTTCTGATAACTTTACTTGGTATAAGAAAGGATTTTTCTTTAGCCATAAATAATTTGCATCTATTTCTATAGAAAAATTATTGGTGGTTTCATCAAATCCTTTTACTTGATGCAGATAATCATATCCACTGGCAGATCGTTTAAAAACTGAGAATCCGTTATAGCTTTCGCCTATTATATAGTTTTCGTGGTCAGGTATTTTTTTGAATCCAAAATATCCTTTATTATCGAGTATTTTTGATACTCTATTGTTTTCAATAATCAATGCGCCGCTGTTACTGGCACAAATTAATACGTTATTTATAACTTGAATATTCCAAACTTGTGAAATCGTCCCTTCAACTCTTGTAAACGGACTGTCTTTAAACGAACTTCCCCACGGATGATAAAATAATCCCTGATTTGTAGCCACATAAAGATTTCCGTTATGAGTTGTCGAAGCATAGACCGTCCCTATATTGTAGCTGTAGTCAAAATAAGAAAAAGGCGAATTTTCATTAATAAAAGTGATACCATTATCCAGTCCAAGCCAGATGTTGCTTTTTTTGTCAACAAATGAAGCTAAGATTGTATTGTTCTGAATTCCTTTTTGTCGGTTTAGATGTTGGATTATTTTCCCGTTTAAATCGCAGATAATTGCTCCATCTAATACAGAATTAAGTATTATAAACTTGTTTTTGATGATTGATCCGCCTAAGGATGTATTTTTCTTGATGAATTCGTTTGCTTCCGTTGCCCATGGTTTGATAATATCATTTTCAGAGACAAAAAGACCCTTTTCTAAAGTGGCATACAATAATCTGTTGTTAGATAATGGAAAAAGGGACCAGATTTCCTTGTCATTAAAGACAGTAGTGCCTTTTATTGCTGTAAGTTTTCTGTTTTTGTATTCAAGAAGACCAAGAGTTTTGTCCTGAAAATACAAACGATTATTGACTAAAAATGAAAACTGAAATTTATGAGGAGCAGTAAGAGTCGTAACTTTTTCATTTTTTAGAAAAAATACTTTGCTGAAAGATTGAAATATAACCTCTCCTTTAAAAATATGGATTCTCCAAATAAGATTGATGTTTTCTTTATCTATTGGGCTTAATAGATTGTAGAGAGAATGATATTTTAAAATTCCCTTTTCATCATTTTTGAAATACCCAAATTCATTATTTCCACCTACAAATATTCTTCCTAAAGCATCAATTTTTAGGCTTCTAATCTCAGATTTGTTTGGTAATGAATATTTATGCCAGTTTGAACCGTCAAATTGAATTAAACCGCTATTGTTTGCAAAATAAATGTTTCCATTTTTATCTTGATCAATACTCCAGTTTTGAGTTCCACCTTTATACTCTGATCTTTTATAATTTTTTATATCTGGAATTCCAATATTTTTTACCTGCGAAAAACTTTTAAATTGTAAGAAAAATAATAAAATTAGTGCAAAAGGTCTAACTATGGATTTCATAAAATTTTAAATATATTTTTAATATAAATGGGTTATTTTGATTTTTTATTGTTGATTTATCAATCAGGATAAATCCAGTTTTTTAAATTAATTCTAATTTATAACACAATAGTTGCTGTTAAACTAATGTAATATACGTTTTTTTTAATTAACATTTTTATAACATTTTTTTTAAAAAACTAAATCATTGTAAATTAATTGATTGAAAAATTAATGTTGTGTTTTTTTAGAATATTAAAATTTAATTTGAAGTGTTTTTGTAAATAAATTTAATCTAATACTTATTAAAATTTAACATTATAATTGCATCAAATTACTAATTAATTAACCAAAATTTTTAGAAAAATGAAATTAACAAAATTATTTATTTTTTGTGTTTCGTTTTTACTGCTTTTTACTTAGGACGTGACGATAAATGGAATCATTACTGACGAAATTGGATTACCTGTCTCAGATGTTTAGACGACCCATTTTTTGATTTAATTTCACAGCTCCATTTGTGAATTTTTTTTCTGCGATAGCCTTTTTTACAAGTTTTTTACAACTTTAAAACAAATTCTTTGGATTGCTTTAGCGATTCTCTTCTTTCTGTCTTTTACTGCCTTTGCTAATTTTATAAGTTCTCCCCTATGATATAACCAAGTTTCAAGTTTTGAATGTTTCACTCTAAAATGGGTTAAGTTGGCAATTTTCATAAAAAGATGCCTTTTTTTCAATTTTACAAGGTGAAATGTAGGCTTTAATATGCTTAATAATATATAATTTTATAAGTTATTTCTTGTAATAATATAAAAAATAAGATTTTTCTTCTGTTAAAAATTATTGCTAATAATGTAAAAAAAGTAGGCTAAAAATATCATATTCTCTATTTTTTAGATTTTGTGGAAAAAGGAGTTTTTTAGCTTGTAATTATTTGTAAAATAGCTGTTTATATGATGTTGGTTACTACTACCACGTTGTAGTTTTAATAATTTTTCACAAGATATCGAGGCAAAACAATAGTGTAGTGTTATTTTTAAATATTAACTTTTCTTTAGTACTATTTTTTATTTTCTTTAAATACTGATAATTAGATTTTTATGTTTTTTTTGATGTGTTTTTATAATATTATAAATTTCAATTTGATGTGTTTTTGTAATGATTTTTAGATATGAAAAGTAAAAATTTAGTTTTAGTATTGCATCAAATTACTAATTAATTAACCAAAATTTTTAGAAAAATGAAATTAACAAAATTACTTGTTTTTTGTATTTCATCTTTATTATTCTCGGTTATAGCTGTGGCTCAGGATGTCACAGTAAATGGAATAATCAATGATGAAAATGGTTTGCCTGTTCCAGGTGCAACAGTTTTATTAAAAGGTACTACTAAATCTACTGCGTCAGACTTTGACGGAAAATTCCAGATTCAGGCACCTTCAAACGGATCATTAACAATTACTTTTATTGGTTACTCTACAGTAACAGAAGCAGTAAACGGAAGAACAAAAATTACAATTCAATTAAAACCAGAATCACAATCTTTAAATGAGGTTGTAGTTGTTGGATATGGAACTCAAAAGAAATCTGTTGTAACAGGTGCAATCTCAAGTGTAAAATCAGCTGATCTTGAAAAAGTACCAAACGGAAGAGTTGAGCAAGCTTTACAGGGTAGAGTAGCAGGGGTTTCTGTTGCTGCAACTTCTGGAAGTCCTGGTGCAGCGTCTAAAGTTCGTATTAGAGGTATAACTACCTTTAGAGAAGGAGGAAATGATCCTTTATGGGTAGTTGATGGAATTGCTGTAGATGCTGGTGCAGTTGGCTTTATTAATCAATCTGACATTGAGTCTATCGAGGTGCTTAAAGATGCTGCTTCTGCGGCAATCTATGGTACTCGTGCTGCTACTGGGGTTATTTTAGTAACTACTAAAAAAGGAAAATCAGGAAAAATTTCTGTAAACTATAATGGTTTTGCAGGTATTTCAGCTCCAGCTAAAAAATTAGATATGTTGAATGCGACTCAGTATGCAACTCTTATGAATGAAAAATCTTTGAATGATGGTGGTGCTATTAAATATCCAAATCCAGCTGCTTTCGGTAAAGGAACAAATTGGCAAGATGCAATTTTTAACGATTCTGCATTCAGATACACTCATGAATTAAGCATTAGCGGTGGTGGCGAAAAATCTACTTTCTATGCTTCTTTTGGAATTCAAGATCAGCAAGGTATTGTTGTGACAGATATTTCTAACTATACAAAGAAGAATTTCCGATTAAACTCAACACACAAAATTTCTGATTACTTTACTTTCGGACAGACTTTTGGATATACACACCAAAAAACAAAAGGAATTGGTAACGTAAATAACGAGTTTGGTGGACCTTTAAGCTCTGCAATTAACTTAGATCCGCTTACTCCACTTGTAGTTACTGATCCTGCTGTAGCAAACTCAGGTTATTACACAAACCCAAATGTTGTTAGAGATGCAAATGGAAATCCTTACGGAATCTCTTCTCTAGTACAACAAGAGATGACAAATCCTCTAGCTTATACTCAAACTAGATTAGGAGGATTTGACTGGTCAGACGATTTTGTTGGTAATGCTTATTTAGAGGCTAACATTACTAGTCATTTAAAATTTAGAACAACACTTGGTGGTAAGTTAGCTTACTGGGGGAATGAAATGTTTACTCCAGTTAACTTCTTAAATCCAAACATGAAAGCTGACAGAAATAACTACAACCAAAATAACGAAAAAGCACTTTCTTGGACTTTGGAAAATACATTGTCTTATGCTAACAAATTTGGAGATCATAATGTAAGTGTTTTAGCTGGACAAGGTGCTTATGTAGAAAATATTGGTAGTACTATCGGAACAACAATGTTTGGTCTTCCAATTACAAGCTACAAAGATGCTTCTTGGAATTTTGATATTCCTCAAACTGATAGAACAACAAGAACAAGCGATAAAGTAGAGCACAAATTAGCTTCATTGTTCTTACGTGCTAACTACGATTACATGGAGAAATATCTTTTTACAGGTATCGTTCGTCGTGATGGATCAACTCGTTTTGGTGAAAACAATAAATTTGGAGTTTTCCCTTCATTCTCTTTAGGATGGGTAGTTTCTAAAGAAGGTTTCTGGAAAGAAAACAATGTGGTAAATACTTTGAAATTCCGTGGAGGTTACGGAGTGGTAGGTAATGATAACATTGAAGAATTTAAATATAGAGCTACAGTTGTAGGAGGTTACAATTATACTATTGGAAATTCAGGAAGTATTACAACTGGATACGGAAACTCTACTTTGCCAAATGCAAACTTAGGATGGGAAGAAACATCTCAAACTACTGTAGGTCTTGACGCAAAATTATTCAATGATTTTTCTCTTACACTTGATTATTACAAAAAATCAACAAAAGGAATCTTAAGAAACGTTGTAATTCCTGGATATGTTGGAGCAACTGATGCACCTTCTGCTAACATTGCAGATATGGACAATAGCGGTTTGGAGGTTGAATTAGGGTACAAGAAAAGACTTGGAGACTTTAATTTAGGAGTTAATGCAAACTTTGCTTACTTGAAAAACGAAATTACTTACGTGGGTTCATCTACTAATTTCATTGTTGGAGATGCTACATTCCAATCTATGGGACCTGTAACAAGAACACAAGTTGGACATTCATTTAACGAATTCTACGGATTTAAAACAGCTGGGATTTTCCAAAATGAAGCTGAAGTTGCAGCATACAAAAATGCAAGTGGAGGTTTAATTCAGCCAAATGCTAGACCTGGAGATTTCCGTTGGGTAGATTCAAATGGAGATGGAGCTATTACTGAAGATGATAAACAATTCTTAGGAACAAATATTCCTAAATATACTTTTGGTTTCACAGTAAACTTAGACTACAAAAACTTCGATTTTATGGCATTTACTCAAGGAGCTGCGGGAAGCAAAATTTTCCAAGGTTTAAGAAGATTAGATGTACTTAATGCAAACTACCAAACTAAAGCTTTAGAGCGTTGGGTTGGAGAAGGAACTTCTAACGATTACCCAAGATTGACAAATAATGACCCAAATAAAAACTACACAAACATGTCTGATTTTTACTTGGAAAATGGAAACTACTTACGTTTAAAAGTGGTAACTCTTGGATACACAATGCCAGTTAGTTTATCATCTAAAATTGGAGCAGATAAATTACGTTTTTACCTAACAGGAGAGAACTTAATCACTTTTACAAAATATACTGGATTTGATCCAGAAATTGGAGGCCAAGTTTTTGGTATAGATAAAGGAGTTTATCCGCAAGCAAGATCTATTCTGTTTGGAGCTAACGTTCAATTTTAAAAAAATTAAAGAATCATGAAAACGATAAAATTTAAATATATTTATATAGCTGTGGCACTGGCAGTTCTAGGATCTTGTTCTGAAGATTTTGTGACCACTAATCCGGAAGGAAAATTTGATACAAGTACTTATTTTTCTAACGAGCAGCAATGTTATGCTGCTTTAGTGGGGGTTTACGATCCATTGAGAAAAAATACAGGTGGTTTCGAAAACTTAGTAGCAATGCTAAATGCTGGTTCTGATGATTTTTATGCTGGTGGAGGTAGTTCTACAGATGGAACTGGGATTCAAAATTTCTCTACACACTCACTTTCTTCAATAACTATTCCAGCAAGTTACTGGAACGATCATTACCAAGGTATTTCTAGAGCAAATCTTTTGTTATTTAAATTGCCAGCAGCTAATATGAATGATGGAGTTAGAAAGAGATTTACTGCAGAAGCTAAGACATTACGTGCGTTTTACTATTTTAATTTAGTAAGAATGTTCAAAAACCTTGCTTTAGTTTTAGAGCCGTTAACTACAGAAACGATCTATAATCCAGAGCAAGTTGCACCAGAAGTAATTTATGCTCAAATCGAAAAAGATTTAACAGAAGCTATTGCAGATTTACCAAATACTGTAGTGGCAGATACTGAATCAGGAAGATTTAACAAAGGAGCAGCTCAGGCGCTTTTAGGAAAAGTGCTTTTGTTTGAAGGTAAAAAACCTCAAGCAGCGGCAATTTTAGCAGAAGTAAATGGTACCCCAGGAGGGACAAACCAATATGGTAATAAATTACTAGATAAGTTTAGCGATCTATGGGTAACATCAAACAAATTTAATGCTGAGTCATTAATCGAAGTATCTCACAGTAGTGCAGGAAACTCTGATTGGACTTTCTGGGGAAATGGTAGAGACGAAGGTAACTCTTTAAACATCATGGTTGGACCTAGAGGATATTCTAGACCAAAAGGCTCAGATGCACCAGATCTTCCAGCAGGGTGGGCTTTTAACGTTGCAACTCAAAAATTATATGATGCAATGCAAGGCGATCCACGTAAGGATGCTACAATTCTTGACTTAAAAGCATTAAAAGCAGCAGGAAAAGCAGATTATATTCCGGCTTATCAAGACACAGGATATTTCTTGAACAAATACCTTCCAAGACAATCAGATGTTAGTACAGGTGGTGGTAACTCAGAGTTGAACTACAAACAAAACTCTTATGTAATCAGACTTGCAGATACTTATTTGATGGAAGCAGAAGCTTTAGGATCAGGCCCAAGAGCTCAAGCATTACTTGACGCAGTTAGAGATAGAGTTGGATTACCTTCAGTTCCTGTAACATTAGCTGCTATCAAGCATGAAAGAAGAATGGAATTAGCAGGTGAAGGACATAGATTCTTTGATTTAGTAAGATGGGGAGATGCAGCAGCTGCATTATCTGATAGAGGTTTTGATGCAGGAACAGATGAGATTTTCCCAATTCCGTACACAGAACTTAATGGTACTAAATTGAAACAAAATCCTAACTATCAATAGTCTTACTAATTAACCAAAACAAAGAGAAATGAACCTAAATATATATTTAAGAAAAAGTGTATACCTAATGCTAGCTTTAGCATTAGGAACACTAAACAGCTGTAGCGAAGAAGTTAATGAAAACCCTCTTGTAGCTACAAATGTAGATCCTTCGTTTACAATTACACCAGTTGCAGGTGCTATGAATACTTATCTTCTTACAGCACAGCCTAAAGGAGTAATTCTTTCGCAATGGGATTTAGGCGATGGTGCGAGTAATGGAAAAATGAATCAGGTAATTTCTTTGCCAGATGCAGGAACATATACTATTACGCACATAGCCGTAGGAGCAGGAGCTGCAATGGCATCTTCTTCTCAGCAGATTGTAGTAGCGCAAACAGATCCAGCAAAAGGAAACTTGGTGCAAGGTGGAAATTTTGCAACAGCTGCCGATGTAGCTAAGTGGACTAGCGCACAATTAAGCCCTTCAGGCGCAGCTTTTTGGTCTTATGGTGCTAATGGTGCTACCATTCATTTACCAGGCGGAGGAGCTCAAGAAGGTATTTATCAAGCAATCGACGTTGTAAAAGACAGAGAGTATACTATTGATATGACAATTTCTTGCCCTAGCGGTTTAGATGAGACTTGGTTTGAAGTATATGCTGGTACATCAGCGCCAAAACCAGGTGTTGAATACAATGATAACGTAGTAATGGGAATAAGTACTTGGGATGGCTGTGGGACATCTAAATTTGCGGGAAGATTGTCTGCAATCGGCTGTAAGAAAAATAAAGTAACAGGAACAGTTACCAATGTTGTCAAATTCTCTGAAAGCGGAAAAATATATCTTTTAATTAGATCAGGAAGTAATAAAAGTACTAATGAGCCAATTACAATCAAAAAAGTTGAGTTCAGAGGAAAATAAAAAGTTAAGTTAAGTTTAAGTTTAAGTTTGGTTGTAAATAGCCCATAATCATTATGAGTATGGGCTATTTTTTAAATCCTTCAATGGTAGAACTCGATTTTGATTTCTTCTAAACTTCAATTTAAAATCATAATAATTGGAAGCGAATGAAAAAAAATAGCCTAAAAATTTTATGCCTTTTGTTTTCTGCTGCGGCATTTGCACAGCAGCCAAAAACAAAAAAAGAGTTTACAACCAACGGCAAAAAAATAACCGTTTACACTACCGCAGAAAACTCTAAATTGCGATTAACCACCACAGATAATTTGACTTTTTCTGCCGCAAAACAGCCTTTAGAAACTGAAACTTCTGTTTTTGTACAGCCAGCTAAAAAATTTCAGACTTTTATGGGAATCGGTGGAGCTATTACAGATGCGAGTGCCGAAATATTTGCAAAGCTTTCAAAAGAAAAACAAGCAGAATTCTTAGATGCCTACTACGATCAGCAAAAAGGAATTGGCTATTCTTTGCTAAGAACAACAATTCAAAGTTCTGATTTTAGCAGTGGAAGCTATTCTTATATCGAAGAAGGAGATAAAGAGCTGAAGACTTTTTCTATTGATCATGATAGACAATATCGTATTCCTTTAATAAAACAAGCCATTCAGAAAGCTGGTGGGAAATTGACAACATATGTTGCACCTTGGTCTCCAAATGCTTTTATGAAAAGCAATAAAAATGTATTAAAAGGCGGTACTCTACTTCCTGAATACTATCAGACTTGGGCAAATTTTTATGTAAAGTTTATTAAAGCTTATGAAAAAGAAGGTATTCCAATCTGGGGAACTTCTACGCAAAATGAGCCAATGGCAGTACAGACTTGGGAATCTTGTATTTACACAGCTGAAGCTGAAAGAGATTTCATCAAAAATTATCTTGGACCAACTTTGAAAAAAGAAAACCTTGGCAATAAAAAAATTATTGTTTGGGATCATAACCGTGATTTGATGAATTATCGTGCCAACGTAATTTATTCTGATCCTGAAGCAGCAAAATATGTGTGGGGAATGGGATTTCACTGGTACGAAACTTGGTCAGGCGGAGCACCAATGTTTGATAATGTTGGAAAAGTAAATGAAGCTTATCCTGATAAAAAATTGATGTTTACCGAAGGCTGCATCGAAAAATTTGACGCATCAAAATATCAATTTTGGGGTAATGCAGAACGTTACGGAATCAATATGATTCATGATTTTAATAACGGAACAGTTGCTTGGACAGACTGGAATATTCTTTTAGACCAGTTCGGAGGGCCTAATCATGTTGGAAATTTCTGTTTTGCACCAATTCATGCAGATACGACGACAGGAGAATTAATCTACACACCATCTTATTATTACATCGGACACTTTTCAAAGTTTATCCGTTTAGATGCTGTGCGAGTAAGTACTGCTGTAAGCAAAAGCGCTTTATTGAGTACCTCTTTTTTAAATGCTGACGGAACCATGGCAACTATTGTCATGAACCAATCAGCAAACGATCTTACTTATAATTTGATTATTGGAGATCAAAAGGCAGAAGTAAAAATTCCGCCACACGCTATACAAACACTTGTTTATTAATATTTTGTAGTAAAGTAATGAAGAGGACTAATTTGAATCATCCATCTTAGTCTTCTCTTGCTTTTAATTTTAAAACGATTATTTAAGCAACATGAAAGTTACCTCTCAAATATTTTTATCAGCCTTTATCTTAATGCAATTAAGCTGTTTTACTTCAAAAATGACAGCTCAAAAAAATAATAAAATAAAGGTTTATACTACTGCCGAAAATACCAATTTGAAATTGTCTTTATCAAATGATTTAATTTCAAAAAACAACACTACACAACAAAAAACATCAACAGTATCTATTTTAGTAAATACTGAAAAAACAGACCAAACTTTCCTTGGAATGGGAGGCGCAATTACCGATGCAAGTGCAGAAGTTTTTGCAAAATTATCGCCTAAAAAACAGCAGGAATTCTTAACTGCTTATTACGATAAAAATAAAGGTATTGGTTATACTTTGGCAAGAACAAACATTCACAGCTGTGATTTCAGCAGTGACAGCTATACTTATGTTTCTGAAGGAGACAAAGACCTAAAGACTTTCAATATTGACCACGATCGTAAATATAGAATTCCATTAATCAAAAAAGCAATTAAAACAGCCGGCGGGAAACTAACTTTATTTGTCAGCCCTTGGAGTCCCCCAGCTTTCATGAAAGACAATAACGATATTTTGCACGGCGGCGTTTTGTTGCCTGAGTTTGCTCCTGCTTGGGCATTGTATTATACAAAATTCATAAAAGAATATGAAAAAGAAGGAATTCCAATCTGGGGATTAACGGTTCAGAACGAGCCAATGGCAAAACAGAAATGGGAATCTTGTATTTATACTCCAGAAGCAGAAAGAGATTTTGTTAAAAATCATCTTGGACCAACTTTAGAAAAAGAAGGACTGGGTTCTAAAAATGTTATTATTTGGGATCATAACAGAGGAGATATGCTAACTAAAAGAGCCAATCTCGTTTTCTCAGATCCAGAAGTTTCTAAGTACGCATGGGGAATCGGATTTCATTGGTATGAAACGTGGAATGGTGGCCCGCCTCAATTCGAGTCTGTGGCAAAAGTGCACGAAGCATTTCCAAATAAAAATCTGCTTTTTACAGAAGGATGTATCGAAAAATTTGATGCTTCAAAATATCAGTTTTGGGGAAATGCAGAACGTTACGGAATCAACATGATTCATGATTTTAATAACGGAACAGTTGGTTGGACAGACTGGAATATTCTTTTAGACCAAAATGGAGGCCCAAACCATGTTGGAAATTTCTGTTTTGCTCCAATTCATGCCGATACTAGAAAAGATGAATTAATCTATACTCCAATGTATTATTATATTGGACATTTTTCAAAATTCATTAGACCAAATGCAAAAAGAGTATTAGAAACCGTAAACGGAGAATCTTTACTAAGTACTTCTTTTAAAAATTCTGACGGACAATTGATTACAATCGTAATGAATCAATCTGAAAATGCAGTTGTTTATTCTTTAGAAAATCAGAAAGAAAAAACAACCATTACAATTCCGGCACATGCTATACAAACCATTGTATATTAATTGCCATACTAACTAAAAAACCACATAAAATGAAATTTAATCTAAAGAATACCATAAAAGCATTTTTCTTTTTGGCAGCTGTAATGGCTCAAGTAAAATGCTCTTCTTCAAGTGATCCGGTAGAAAACCCGCCTGTAGATCCGCCAGTGGTAAATCCGCCAGTTGTGGTTACAAATGATGTTGATTTTTGGTTGACCAAAGGAAATCAAAGTGTTTTATTGGCCAAACAATCGGGAACATTAGGATTTGGCACAACAGCAAATGCCTATGCTAATATTGAAGTTAATGCTACTCAAAAATATCAGACCATTGATGGTTTCGGTTATACTTTAACTGGAGGAAGTGTCGACGTTATAAACCAATTAAACCCAACAAAAAGAACGGCTCTTTTACAGGAATTATTCGGAAATGGAGAAAACTCAATAGGAGTAAGTTATATTAGAATCAGTATCGGAGCTTCAGATTTAAATGCAACTCCTTTTACTTATAATGATCTTGCGGCTGGAGAAACAGATTTAAATCTAGATAAGTTTAGTTTAGAAAAAGACAAAAATCTAATTGCTATGCTAAAAGAAATTATAGCAATTAATCCTAAAATTTTAATCTTAGCAACTCCGTGGTCTGCACCTATTTGGATGAAAGATGTCGCTAGCTTTAAAGGAGGAAAACTGAAAACAGAATATTACGATGTTTACGCTAAATATTTTGTAAAATATATTCAGAAGATGAAAGCTGAAGGAATTACAATCGATGCAGTAACTCCTCAAAACGAGCCTTTGCATGACGGAAACAATCCAAGTATGTACATGTCTGCAACAGATCAGGCAAGTTTTATTAAAAATAGTTTAGGACCTGCATTTAAAACTGCAAATTTAAGCGTAAAAATTATTGCTTACGATCACAATTGCGATAATCCAAATTATCCAAAAGCAATCTTGGCAGATGCAGATGCTTTTCCTTTTGTAGACGGATCGGCGTTCCATTTATATGCTGGAGATATTAGTGCACTAACCAACGTTTTCAATTCTTACCCAACCAAAAATGTATATTTTACAGAGCAATGGACTTCTTCTGATGGGAAATTTGATGGTGATTTAAAATGGCATCTTCGCAATGTAATTATTGGATCAATGAGAAATTACAGCAAAAATGCCTTAGAATGGAATGTCGCAAACAATGCAAATTTTGGACCTCACACAGATGGAGGTTGCAACATGTGTAAAGGTGCTATAACTATAACGTCAGGTGATAGTTTTGAGCGCAATGTAGCATATTATATTATTGCACATGCTTCAAAATTTGTTCCAATGGGATCTACTAGAATTGAAAGCAATTCTGGTGGGAGTTTACAAAACGTAGCGTTTATTACGCCTTCGGGTTCTAAAGTATTGATTGTTGAAAATGATGGTTCTGCAACAGAAACTTTCAATATTAAATTTAACGGGAAATGGGTAACAACTTCGCTAGAAGCGGGATCAGTTGGGACTTATACTTGGAAATAAATTTAGACAAAATTCGATATGAAAAAAATAATTTTAACACTACAGCTTCTAGTTTCGATAGCTTCTTTTGGACAAGGTTTCTTGCATAGAGACGGACAAAAAATTGTTGACGGTAATGGCAAAAATGTTCTTTTAAGAGGTTTAGGCCTTGGCGGATGGATGGTGCAGGAAGGTTATATGTTAAAGACACAGCCATTTGCAAGTCCGCAATATCAAATTAAACAGAAAATTCAAGATGTAATTGGCGAAGAAGGAACAAAAGAATTCTATGCTGCCTATAAAGCAAACGGAATTACAAAACGAGATATTGATTCGTTGGCAAAATGGGGTTTCAATTCTATTCGTCTTCCGATGCATTACAATCTGTATACACCACCTATTGAGCAAGAAAAAAATGGTGAAATCACTTGGATAGAAGAGGGGTTTACCATGACCGATAATCTACTGAAATGGTGTGCAGAAAATAAAATATATCTGATTTTAGATTTGCATGCCGCTCCTGGAGGACAAGGAAATGATGCTGCAATTTCGGATTTTGACACAACAAAACCAGCACTTTGGCAGAGCGAAGCCAATCAGAAAAAAATGATTGCGCTTTGGAAAAAATTGGCTTCTCGTTATCGAGATAATCCATGGATTGGGGCTTACGATATTATCAATGAACCGAATTGGAATTTTACAGGATCAAACAAAAATGGCTGTGATGAAAATTCAAACGGACCTTTAAGAGATTTAATGGTTGCGGTTACAAAAGCCATTCGCGAAGTAGATACCAATCATTTAATTTTTATTGAAGGAAACTGCTGGGGAAATAACTACAACGGAATTTTTCCTTTATGGGATGATAATTTGGCTTTAAGTTTTCATAAATATTGGAACTATAATGACAAGGCTTCTATCGAAAAGATGCTTGAGTACAGAGAAAAATACAATGTGCCAATCTGGATGGGAGAAAGCGGAGAGAATTCTAATGTCTGGTTTAAGGATGTTTTAACTTTGGTTGAAAGCCATAATATTGGTTGGGCATTTTGGCCAATGAAAAAAATAGACAATATCGCAGGAGTAGCTTCTGTTGCCAAAATTCCTGAATATGATGTTTTGCTGAAATATTGGAAAGATGGCGGACAGAAACCATCTCCAGAATTTGCAAAAAAGACGTTGATGAAAATGACAGACAATTACAAAATGGAAAACGTAACTGTTAAGCCAGATGTGGTAGATGCCATGTTCAGACAAGTACAGACAGATGATACCAAACCATACAAGAAGAATGCAGTTCCTGGTAAAATTGCGGCAACTCATTACGATTTAGGAACCAACGGAAAAGCATATTCAGATACTGATTTTGTAAATTATAGATCGGTAACTGGAAAAGACGATCAATGGAATCGTGGCAACAGCATGAGAAATGATGGAGTTGATATTTTGCCATGCAAAGACAAAGATTCAAATGGTTACCAAGTTTCATTTATCGAAGATGGAGAATGGACTCAATATACTGTTGATGCAAAAGAAGGAACTTACAATGTTGCGATTCGTTATTCTAGCGAAAAAGCAGAAGGAAAATTATATCTAGAAATAGATGGAGTAAAATCAAAAGAAATTACTCTTCCTGCTACGGGAGGAAATGATAAGTGGAAAACAATTGTTTTATCGAATGTTGCATTGAAATCAGGTTCAAATAAAGTGAAAGCTGTATTTGAAAAAGGAGGTTTTAATCTGAATTATTTTGACTTTGTCATGAACAAAACAAAAAAATAGCAGAAAATAATATTTATCTTGATATTCAATTTATTAACTAAACCATTTAAATAATAAAAAGATGAAAACAATCAATCTCGCAAATAGAGCAGGAGTATTTACTTTATTGCTATTATTTGTATTTCAGTCTTGCAGCAGTAATAATGATACAAGAGAAACCCCTGTAGAGGTAGCTCCCGATAAAATTTCTGTTCAAGTTGATGTAGTTGGAAAAACTGCCGAAATGACAAATGGAGACGGAAGCGGAAAAATTAATTTAAAGATTGACGCTCCTAATGCAAAGTCATATAAAGTTGTGGTAAATAATGAAACAAAAGAGCTTACAACTAGCAATTTTTCATATGAGTTTACGCAGCCAGGAACAAAAAGCTATACGATTGATGTTACGGCATTTAATGGAATAAAATACACTAATACTTCTACAACCGTAAATATTTTCGTAGCCAGAAAATTAATCTGGTCAGACGAATTTAATACAGATGGAGCGCCAGATACTTCAAAATGGGGCTATGATTTAGGAAATGGAAACGGTTTTGGGAATAACGAATTACAATATTACACAAACCGCTCTGAAAATGTAAAAATCGAAAATGGACTTTTAAAGATTACAGCAATCAAAGAAAGTTATCAAGGAAGCCAATATACTTCGACAAGAATGCTGACAAAAGGAAAATTTTCTTTTAAGTATGGAAGAGCAGAAGTTCGTGCGAAATTGCCAGTTGGCGGCGGGACATGGCCAGCTTTTTGGCTATTGGGAGACAATATAGAAACGGCAGGATGGCCTTTGTGCGGAGAAATTGATATTTTAGAATCAGTTGGGAACAATCCAAATGTAATTCATTCATCATTGCATTCTCCGGGACGTTCAGGAAATACACCAGACACCAAAACAACAACAGCTCCAAACTCAACAACCGAGTTTCATATTTATGCCGCTGAATGGGATGCTGAAAACATCAAATTTTTTGTAGACGATAATTTATTTTACACTTATAAAAACTCAAGCACAACACCTTTTAATGCCAAATTCTTTGTGATTCTAAATTTAGCAATGGGAGGGAATTTTGGAGGAACTGTAGATCCAAATTTCAAAAATGCAACCTATGAAATTGATTATGTAAGAGTATACAATTAACATAACTTTTTAATAGATTTTTTTCTTTAAAGTCACGTAAACACTAGCTTTACAAGATTAAAATTTTTTAACATGAAAAAGATAAACAAACTTGTTTTTGCAGTAATGCTGCTTTTAACCGTGAACTCATTTTTTGGTCAAAATTTAAAAATAATGACCTATAACATTCGTCTGGATGTTGCCTCAGATGGAGAAAATGCATGGCCAAAACGAAAGGACTATTTTACATCTCAAATCGGGTTTTATAGTCCAGATATTTTTGGAGCTCAGGAAGCAACACCAAACCAAGTTTTAGATATTGCATCGGCTCTGCCAAATTATAGCAGATTTGGAGTAGGAAGAGACACAGGAGGACTAGGAGAGGCTTGTACGATTTACTATAAAAAAGATCGTTTTAAAGTAGAACAGTCTAATACGTTCTGGTTATCTGAAACTCCAAACGTAGTTTCAAAAGGATGGGATGCAGCCTATAACAGGGTTTGCACTTACGGACTTTTTAAAGATTTAAAAACTAAAAAATTATTCTGGGTTTTCAATCTGCACTTAGATCATATTGGTGAAGAAGCAAGAGTGAAAGGCGTACAGCTTGTTCTTTCTAAAATTAAGGAACTAAACACTAAAAATTATCCAGCTTTTTTAATGGGTGATTTCAACTCAGAACCGGATACAAAACAGATTGCCGAAATCAAAAAAATAATGAATGATACTAGAGATGTTTCAAAAGAAAAACCTTTTGGACCTTCAGGAACTTTCAACGATTTCAAACATAATGAACCCGTAACAACATTATTAGACTACATTTTTATCTCAAAAAATAGTGGTTTAACTGTTCAAAAACACGCAGTGTTAAGTGATTCTAAAGATTTAAAATATCCATCAGATCATTTGCCTGTCTTAATAGAAATAGATTAAAAATGAAAAACATCAACAAAAAACTTCAAATCCTGATTTTACTGCCGCTAATTGCGATGCAGTTTAATTGCGGATCTTCAAAAAGTGTTACTTCCAATTCTGGAAAAGTAGAGTCTTGGATTACTACTACAGATGAAACTTCAAAACTTAAAAAACAAACTGACTTAGTTTTTAGTTCAGAGACAAATTCAAATCAGACAATCGAGATTAATCCAGCTGAGAAATTTCAAACCATCGAAGGTTTCGGATTTTCATTAACGGGCGGAAGTGCTCAGGCCATTAAAAAACTAGATAAATCAAAAAGAGAGGCCTTGCTTCAGGAATTGTTTTCTAGAAAAAATGACGCAATCGGTTTAAGTTATTTAAGAATCAGTATTGGAGCATCAGATTTGAATGAAAAAGTTTTTTCGTATGATGATATGCCAGAAGGACAAACAGATATGAATTTGGAACACTTTAATCTTGGTCCAGATTTAGATGATGTAATTCCGGTTTTAAAAGAGATTTTAGCCATAAATCCTAAAATTAAAATAATGGGTTCTCCGTGGTCTCCTCCAGTTTGGATGAAAGATAACGGAAGCTCAAAAGGCGGAAGCTTACAGCCAAAATACTATGGAGTTTACGCTCAGTATTTTGTAAAATATATTCAAGCAATGAAATCTCACGGAATTGTTATTGACGCAATTACGCCTCAAAACGAACCATTGCACCCAGGAAACAATCCGAGTTTGTTAATGCTGGCAGAACAGCAAGCTGACTTTATTGGGAATCATTTAGGTCCCGCTTTCGCGAAAGCAGGAATCAAAACCAAAATTATTGTTTACGATCACAACTGCAACAAACCAGAATATCCTTTGACGATTTTAAGAGACCCAAAGGCAAATCCATTTGTAACAGGATCGGCTTTTCACTTATACGAAGGAGATATTAGTGCTTTGACTACTGTGCATAACGAATTTCCAAATAAAGATTTGTATTTTACAGAACAATATACAGGATCGGGAACCAATTTTGAAACAGACTTAAAATGGAGCGTGAAAAATGTAGTAATTGGTTCTATGAGAAACTGGAGTAAAAATGCACTTTCGTGGGGATTGGCAAATGATGAATTCTATAAGCCTTTTACGCCAGGAGGATGCTCAACTTGCAAAGGAGCTTTAATGATTGATCAAAATCAAAATATCAAAAGAGAAGTAGGATATTATATTATCGGACATGCTTCTAAATTTGTTCCAGAAGGTTCAGTAAGAATTGGAAGTAATATTGCGGGAAGCTTATACAATGTGGCTTTCAAAACTCCATCAGGACAAACCGTTTTAATTGTAGAAAATGATGGAGCTTCAGTTGCAACATTTAATATTAAATACAACCAAAAACAAACTACAGCCACTTTAAACGCAGGTGCAGTAGCAACTTACGTTTGGTAAACAACTTAAAAACATGAAAAAAACAACAACAATTATGCTGTTTATGCTTTCGCTTTTTGCGTCGGCACAACAGACAATAGATCAGAAAGTCAATGATCTTTTGAAGAAAATGACAATCGAAGAAAAAATTGGTCAGTTAAATCAATATACTGGCGACAATCAGGCAACGGGTCCAATTACAATAAACCCAAACAAACAAGCTGAAATAAAAGCAGGTTTAATTGGTTCGATGCTGAACGTAATCGGAACAAAATATACCAGAGGATACCAGGAATTGGCGATGCAGTCAAGACTTAAAATTCCGTTGTTATTTGGACAAGACGTTATTCATGGTTACAAAACTACTTTTCCGCTTCCGTTAGCCGAAGCGGCAAGTTGGGATTTGCAAGCAATTGAATTAGCAGCAAGAGTTGCAGCAACTGAAGCAGCAGCAAGCGGAATTCACTGGACATTTGCTCCAATGGTCGATATTAGCCGTGATCCTCGTTGGGGACGTGTAATGGAAGGAGCAGGAGAAGATACTTATCTAGGTTCTAAAATTGCTTACGCAAGAGTAAAAGGTTTTCAAGGAAACAAATTGGGAGATTTAAACTCAGTTATGGCCTGCGTAAAACACTTTGCTGCTTATGGAGCCGGAGTTGGAGGAAGAGATTATAACTCTGTAGATATGAGTGAAAGAATGTTGTGGGAAACCTATTTGCCACCATTTAAAG
Organism: Flavobacterium movens; assembly: GCF_039581425.1. Classification (NCBI taxonomy): domain Bacteria; kingdom Pseudomonadati; phylum Bacteroidota; class Flavobacteriia; order Flavobacteriales; family Flavobacteriaceae; genus Flavobacterium; species Flavobacterium movens. The sequence goes on along the minus strand of NZ_JBCPXY010000008.1, from coordinate 94,702 downwards.
CGGCTTTAGACGCTGGTGCAGCAACATTTATGAATTCATTTAATGATATTAACGGAATTCCAGCAACTGGAAATGTGCATTTGCAGAGAGATATCTTAAAAGGGAAATGGAACTTTCAAGGCTTCGTAGTTTCAGACTGGGGATCAATTGGAGAAATGGTAGCACATGGTTACTCTAAAGATCTTAAAGAAGCAGCTTATTCAGCTATTACTGCAGGAAGCGATATGGATATGGAAAGTAATGCATACCGTAAGAATTTGGCAGAGTTAGTAAAAGAAGGCAGAGTTTCTATTGATTTGGTTGATGATGCAGTAAGACGTATTCTTCGCAAGAAATTCGAATTAGGATTATTTGATGATCCTTACAGATATTCTGATGAAAAACGTGCAGAAAAAGCATTAAACAATCCAGAGCATAGAAAAGCGGCTCTTGAAGTTGCGGAGAAAAGTATTGTATTATTAAAGAATGAAAATCAGACTTTGCCAATTTCTAAAAATGTAAAGACAATTGCATTTATTGGACCAATGGTTAAAGAATATAAAGAGAACATGGGTTTCTGGTCTGTAGAACTTCCTGAAGTTGATTACAATAAATGGATCGTTTCGCAATGGGATGGTTTACAGAATAAAGTGGGTAAAAACACTAAATTATTGTATGCAAAAGGTTGTGAGATCGAAGGAACAAACAAAGATGGTTTTGCAGAAGCTGTTGCAACAGCGAAACAAGCAGATGTTGTAATCTTGAGTATTGGAGAAAGACGCGACATGAGTGGTGAAGCAAAAAGCAGAAGCGACTTGCATTTGCCAGGTGTCCAAGAAGATTTAGTAAAAGCAATTCAGGCAACAGGAAAACCAGTTGTAGTTTTAATAAATGCTGGAAGACCTTTAGTTTTTAACTGGACAGCAGATAATGTTCCTGCTATTATGTACACTTGGTGGTTAGGAACTGAAGCTGGAAATGCAATTGCAAATGTTTTATTTGGAGATTATAATCCGTCAGGAAAACTGCCAATGACTTTCCCTAGAGAAGTTGGGCAGGTGCCAATTTATTACAATCATTTTAGTACAGGAAGACCAGCTAAAGATGAAAACTCAACAAACTATGTTTCAGCTTACATCGATTTGAAAAACTCTCCAAAATATCCTTTTGGATATGGTTTAAGCTACACAACGTTTGATTATTCTGGTTTGAAATTATCTTCGACTAAAATAAAAAGCAATGAAACAATTAAAGTTTCTTTCCAATTGAAAAATACAGGAAAAGTTGCTGGAGAAGAAGTGGTACAATTGTATCTGAAAGATAAATTTGGATCTGTAGTAAGACCAGTTTTAGAATTGAAAGATTTCCAAAAAGTGAAATTAAATGCAGGAGAATCTAAAACAATCGAATTTACAATCGACAAAGAGAAGCTTTCTTTCTATAATGATAAAGTAGAATGGGTTGCTGAACCAGGAGATTTTGAAGTTATGATTGGAGCTTCATCAGCAGATATTAAATTAAAATCAGATTTTGAATTAGTAAATTAAATTAAAAACGGGGCTTCTTTTTGAGCCCCGTTTTTTTTATCAAAATTATTTTAGTCGTTTCTTAAAACTGTATTTCAGCATATTCATTAAGCCTTGTTCTATAATATCGATTCCAATTCCATAATTGCTGTCGGCGATTTCATGATGTGCATTTCTAAAATCTTCAAAATCTTCACTTGGAATTTCTAAATTGATCAATGGTTTAAAATCGATATAAATAGACGCGCCATTTTTGTTTACTTTTTTGCGGCTTGTAAAACCAAAATATGGATTTGTAATAGTGCTTTCTTGAATAGTATATTTTTCTTGAGTATCTATTTTCTGATCTGTCGATAAGTTGATTTCGTATTTTTCGTTGTCAAAATTATGCCAGAACGAAACATCGCTGTGTATAAAATCGCGTGCTCCATTTTTGACTACATTTCGATCAAAATACATTAAAAAACGGTTCTTCTCAGCATCAGTAAAATATGGATTTTCAATTGACGTGTTGTACATAATCGTAAATTCATTTAGCTTTTTATCATCACTCACAATCTCAATTGAAGCATCTTTAAAAATAGTTCTAATATCAGTTCCGTTTCTGTCGTTAGAATAGTTTAAGGCATAGAATAAGAAATTATTCCAGCTGTCAATTATTTCTCTTTTATTCGTGTTTTTAAAATATTTACGCATATAATTGGCACGATTTCCTTTGTAAGTCGAAACCAATTTTAACTGACCAATATTATTTTGAGCACTGAAATCTGCTTTTTCAGTTATTCCATAATAAGGAAATTTATACGGTTCTTTAATCGCTAATTCCTGATTTGGTTTTACCTCCAAATAGTGCTTAAAGTAGATAAAACCACGGTTTTCAAGCAATCCAAATTCATCTCTTGAGGTGGCATCAACAAAATACGTTTCTCCTTTGTGTTTAATTTTTACAATAACATGATTAAAAGTCAATAGCGAAGGAAGATAATATTTAATGTAATGGTCCGAATTAAAGTTTACCAATACCACAGAAGAATCAACATTGATATAATCCAGAACCACTTTCAATAAAACCGATTTTGCCTTACAATCACCTTGTTTATTTTCATAAGTTACAGATGGCTCTTGTGGTTTGTGCCCGTTCATTTCGTCAGCATTAAAAACATAATACACATGATTCTGTACATAATCAATCGCAAATTGCAACTTCTCATCTTGATCTGCAATGGCATCGAGCTTTTCAACAAGATTTGGAGCAAATTCTTTTAGAGAAGCTTTATTGTATATTTCTTCATAAAGCGGAGAAATATAATTAGATAAATCAATCCAATTACGATCTGTTGCAAAATCAATAAAAGGAGCAATTTCTCTATTAACGTCAAAAGAGTTAATGTAATTTTCTTTGTCAATAACAAAACGCTCTCCTTTTTTCAGGTGATTGATTTCGGGTGCTATAACATTTCCCTCTTCATCTCTATAGAATGTCTGTTTGTAAGCGATTGTTTCTTTTCTATCATTGATAAAAGAAAACTTATACTTTCCGTAAGCCCAATAAGAACTTGGCGTTACATACACATATTTAAGAAACTCCTTTCTCATAAAATCGCGATCTGTAAAAACCTTTGTGCGAGAATCTTCGGTAATTAAAACATCATAAAGGCGTAAATCTTTAATCGTAATATTTACTTTTTTATTACTGCTCAAAATACCGCCTTCACTCTGATTTTCGCTATCCAAAACTTTAATTTTAGTATCTGGAATTTTGTCAATCAAAACACCATCTCTCAAAACACTGATTCTGTGTATAACATAAGTTTCGTTTTCTTCAACAACAACATCTCTTACTGATGCACTTTCAAGATTTCCTGGTTCATTAAGTGTATAGGCTACGCACGCATATTCGCTGTTTTCAGTATCACTTGTGTAATAAACTTTATCTAAGAAATAGCAAAAATCACGTCCTTCGTCAACTTGTTTATTAGAGAAATCGGATTCTTTTATATATTCAATAAGCTGATGATCGTCAATTGAGGGAGCCCAATTTTCTGGTTTTTGAATTTTATAACTTTCTGATTCAATGATATTTTCCATGATTCTTTTTATAGGTGTATATTCTTACTTTGAAAACGGCTAAAATAACTAATAAAAGTTCATTTTTTTCTATAATCGTGTGAAATTTGTAATAAAAAAAGCCTCACTAAAAGTGAGGCCACATTATAAATTATAAACAGGGACAAGGTTATTTTATAACAGTATTTACAAAATCCATGGCGCCAATTCCTTTATAAGAAGCATACAAAGCTTTGTCAAACGCTTCTTGTTTTGCTTTTTTGTTTTTTGCATCAGTTTCAACAATCATCTCGTTGAAAATTCTTTCTTGCTCTTCACTATATTTCAAGGAAGCTTCTAAGAGATAGGTTTTAGAAACAAACCCAAAAGAATTTAGAATTTTACTTCTAATCTTTTGATTAAAATTTTTTAAAGTATTGGCATTCATGATGTTCTACATTTAATTTCTACACTCACTTTGAAGATAAATGGTAGCTTTGTATTATTTTTCTTTGTCTTTTGATTTCAATTATAACAATTAAAACCATTAATGTGTTATTATGACGCAATGTACTTATTTTTTTTAAATTTGATTTTAAATTTTCGTTAAAATTGTGGTTTAAACACTTCTATTTTAATTGAAAATCATCTCTTTAGAAAAACACTTGAGTTTTATAAAAATGGAGTAAATTGCAACGTTATTAAAAGAAAGAATTTATAAAGATTTTTGATGTTAAAAGACATTATAGATAATAACGAAAATTACCAGCCTGGACTTTCCATCGATTGTGTCATTTTTGGTTTTCATGATAATCAATTAAAAGTTTTATTGATTAAAGTAGAGCGTGCCAATAAATGGTCTTTACCTGGCGGATTTATCCCCGTTGATCAAGATATAGATACTGCTGCTATCACAGTATTGAATAGCAGAACCGGTGTTGACGGTGTTTTTTTAAGACAATTTGCAACCTTTGGAAAAGTAGACCGTAACAAACAGCATTTTGATAAAAAAACATTGGAGTACCTTAAAATCGAAGAGGCAAAAGGGAAATGGCTTATGCGCCGTTTTGTTACGATTGGCTATTATGCTTTGGTCGATTTTTCGAAAATTCTTCCAAATCCAGCAAACCGACATGAAATAGTAGAATGGATTGACCATAAAGAAGTTCCTGGACTTATTTTAGACCATCGTGAAATTCTGGATAAAGCCCTAAATACTCTAAGAATCGAATTGAATTTAATGCCAATAGGTTATAATTTATTGCCAGAAAAATTTACAATTCCAGAATTACAAAAATTATACGAAACGATTTTGGACAAAAAGTTGGATCGCCGAAATTTTTTAAGAAAAATAACCAACATCGGAATCCTTAGAAAGCTTGATGAAAAGAAAAGCAATGTAGCACATAAAGCCCCAAACCTATATTCCTTTGATAAAGAAAAATACGATGAGGTTCTTAAAAACGGACTGAATCAAGGCTGGTAAGAAATAATAATTTAAAATGAATGGTTATGATTTCAATTGAAACCTTTAGAAAATTAGCGTTATCATTTCCAAATGCAACAGAGGAACCTCATTTTGAGAAAACTTCTTTTCGAATCAAAAAGAAGATTTTTGCCACTTTTTACGAAAAAAATAATCATGCCGTTTTAAAATTAACCGAAATTGACCAGTCGGTTTTTTGTGCGTCAAGCGAAAAGATTTTCTATCCAATTCCAAATAAATGGGGAAAACAAGGTTGGACAATCGTCGAACTTTCAAGAGTAAGGCCCGAAATGTTTGAAGATGCCTTGATACGATCTTATGAAACTGTGGCTTCACAAAAGAAATGAAATTGCTATCTCACAATCGTTCTAAAAGTCAAATTAACCCTCGCTTTTTGTGTAGTTTTTGTTGGAGGAAGTCTGTGAAGCCAATGCGTTTGCGTTTCATCTTTCATAACCAATAAGCTTCCGTGTTCCAGAATCATAGAAACCGTTTCTTTTGACTCTTTATGTTTGAAAGCAAATTTGCGTTCGGCACCAAAACTTACAGAGCCAATTGCGCCGTTTTTCTTTAAATCTTTTTCGGCATCGCTGTGCCAAGCCATTCCTTCTTCTCCAGTATGATAAAGATTAAGCAGGCAGGAATTGAAAGTTTCACCAGTTTTTTCTTCAATGATTTTTTTTAGTTTCAAAAGTTCAGGCGTCCAAGGCAAAGCTTTTTTGGTTGTATTCGAATACGTATATTCAAATTCCTGATCGCCGTACCACGCTACTTTTCTTTTCGTAAGGATTAGTTTTCCAAAGATTATCGCTTCATCATTTTTCCATTCGATTGTATTTAGTAAAATATCACGGTAGAAGTCGGCTTCTGTTCTCGAAAATAATTTTCCGTAATAATTCACCGTTCCATCTTTTGGAAGCAGATTCGTTGTTTCGTCTATTTGAGGATTAAATAAGTCCATTTTTCCATTTTTGATATTCTGATTTCATGCAGTGACCGCAAGGTCTGAAACCATTTTGTATGGCATCTTTTTCAGAAGAAAAGAAAACCCGATTCTCCCGTTTCATTCTTTTTCCCGAAGAACATTTTAGTGTTCCGTAGATCTTTAATTTCTGGTTGCCACCGAAACAAATTTCGCCTTTTTTAATTTTATTTCGCAGTTCTGAATCTGAAATTTTACTATGCTTGATCATAATTAAATTGTTAAAGATTTATTTCTCGCAAAGTCGCAGAATCGCAAAATTTTTTCTCATTTTATGTCATTTCGACGAAGGAGAAATCTTCGCAAGTAACTCCGCAACAATAGTCCAATCTTTGTAGAGCTTCTCGCGAAGATTTCTCCTTCGTCGAAATGACAAACTCTTTAGGAACTTTGTCAAAAAACTTCGCGACTTCGCGAGTAAAAATCACGAAAGGGCATCATGAAAAATAATCCCTAACGTATATCTTTCACCAGATAGAACTTCGCTTACACCATGTTTCATATTTACACGATAATACCCTTTTGTACCTTTTACAGGCCTGAAATTGGTTGTGAAAACGAGAATGTCTCCCTTTTTAGGTTTTAAAACAATCGCTTTAGATTGTGCTCTAGGAGTTTGCTGCGTTAGAACAAATTCACCGCCAGTAAAATCTTCATCAGGTTCATTTAAAAAAAGCACAATTTGAATAGGAAAATAAACATCGCCATACAAATCCTGATGTAAAGTATTAAAGCCGCTTTTGCCGTATTTTAAAATTAAAACTGTAGCCTTCAGCTGATTATTATCATGACACTGTTTTAGTAAATCTTCATGTTTTGCTGGAAAAACAGTATCAATATTTAAAACTTTCATCCAAGCATTTGCAATTGGAGCCAATTTTGGATAAATCGAAGAACGTATATTTTGAATTAAATCTGGAAGCGGATAATTGAAATATTTGTATTCGCCCAAACCAAATCGATAGCGTTCCATTACAACTGTTTTTCGGTATATGGATGGATTGCCATAATCGAATTTTAGATCTTCGCATTGTTCGTTATTAAGCACTTTTGGAATAATTGCAAATCCATTTTCGTGCATAGATTCAGTGATGCTTTCCCAGTCTTGAGAAGCAATTTTGGATTGTATATTTTGCATAGTAATTTAGATAGAGATTTTTTTTCGCCACGAATTCACGAATTAAAATAATTCTATACGCATAGATTTTAAGAATAATTCGTGAATTGCTTCGCCTGTTCGCTATCGCCCGAGTCGTAGCAGAAAAACTTATAGATTTATTTGCGCACCTTCCCAACCAATAATGGCTGTTTTTCTGGTATTTCCCCACATGTAACCGCCAAAAGTTCCCGAAGATTGGATAACACGATGACACGGAATAAGAAATGCAACGGGATTACTGCCAATTGCAGTTCCAACCGCTCTAGATGCATTTGGCTTTTCAATTTGTTGTGCAATTGTTCCATAAGTAGAAAGTTGTCCCATTGGAATTTTTAATAAAGCTTCCCAAACTTTCAACTGAAAATCGGTTCCTTTTAAATGCAACTTAATTTCAGATAATTTACTCCAATCGTTCTGAAAAATAAATAGCGCATTTTGCTGTGCTAAGTCTAGTTTTTGGGTAAAAGAGGCATTTGGAAATTTATCTTTCAATGCAATAAGTCCGGTGATTTCATCTTCTGCGAAAGCCATAAAACAAACGCCTTTTGAGGTCGATGCAACAATAATATTCCCAAACGGACTTTCGGCAAAACTATAATTGATAGCTAGATTTTTTCCGCCATTTTTATATTCTGCAGGCGTCATTCCTTCAATATTAACAAATAGATCATGCAGTCGACTAGTTCCTGAAAGCCCAGTTTCGTAAGCTGTTTCAGAAATTGTTGCCTGATTTTCTTTGAGTAATTTTTTGGCGTGTTCGATACTTGTAAATTGCAAAAATTTCTTCGGACTCGTTCCTGCCCATTCACTAAAAAGTCTCTGAAAGTGAAACGGACTTAAATGTACTTTTTCTGCAACTTCATCAAGATTGGGTTGATCTTTAAAATTTGCTTTGATATAATCGATTGCTTCTGCAATACGGTTATAATTAATGGTTTCTTGCGTGTTCATTTTTCTTCCATTTTTATAAGGCAAAGATCGATTGGTTTTGGCACGTATAAAATCTGAAACTTGCTTTGTTTTTTTGTTTCGGGTTTCAAGTTTCAGGTTCCAAGTTAAGTTGGAACCTGGAACTTGAAATAAAATTTTACAATTCTTTTTCCATTTTAAAGTTAATTAATTCAACGCCCAAGCGAATATTTTTCTGTGCTGCTTTTGCAACAAATCCTTTCTTTTCAAAAAATGGTTTTGCAGTAATACTAATATCTGAAGTTATGGTTTTTGAATGATGTTTTCTAGCTTCGGTTTCTAATTCGTTTAGCATTTTATCAGCAATTCCTTGTCGCTGAAAATCTTTATGAATGTAGAAGAAATCAATATAATTTCCATCTTTTAAGGTTCCAAAACCCGCAATTTTATTTTTAATGATAGCTAATAAAACAAATTGTGTTTCTATAACAGCAGTCCAGCGTTCTGTATTTTTTACACCAGAAATCCAGGCTTCTATTTGAGCTGTATTATAATCGTTTTTGCAGACAGATTGTATGGTTTCGATATACAATTGCTGCATTTCGGTAAGGTCTGAGATTGTAGCTTTTCGAATGTCCATGTTTTTTATTTTTTTGCTAAAAGAAGGCTAAGAGCCGATTAAGGTATACTTAGCAGTACTCTGATTTCCGGTAATATCAAAAAGTTTTAATGATAATCCTTTTTTTAAATCTCGGCTTGCGGTAGCTGCAGAAATATCCTTAAAAACATGCATATAATCTTTTCGGGTAAATTCCTTAATTCCAAGAGAATAAAAATACTCTAACCGGTCAATGTCTTTTATTGTTCTGTTATCGTAATTAAGGAGATTTTCCAATGATTTATTTATTACATCCAGCATATACTCAATAAAATAAGTTGATTTACCACTTCTATCACTCATAGCCAGAGATTTGTAATAGCTGTCTTGTGTTTTACTTATCAATGTCTCAAAAGGCAAAAATTCGAAAACAGGGTATTGTTCCATTAGAATAACAGTCTGCCATAATCTTCCCATTCTGCCGTTTCCGTCTAAAAATGGATGAATAAATTCCATTTCATAATGGAAGACACAACTTTTTATTAAAGTTAGTTCATCTTTGTTTTTTAAATAGTCAAATAAATCATTCATTAAAAAAGGAACATTCTCGTAGGGTGGAGCAATATGTGCAACTTTTGTGCCTTTTACAATTCCAACTCCTTGTTTTCGATATTTTCCAGCATCAAGAACGAGGTCTTTCATTAATAACTGATGAGCACTTAAAAAACTTTTAGAAGAAGTTGATTTATATTTACCTAATTGATCGTAAACCTCGATTGCATTTAGAACTTCTAAGACATCTTTTTGTGGGCCAATTACTCTCTTGTTTTCAATTAATGCAGTAATTTGTTCTTCTGTTAAAGTGTTTCCTTCAATTTGTAATGAAGAATGTATTGTTTTAATTCTATTCTGTTTTCTAAGTTTTGGAGACTGCTTGTCAAGGTATAAAGTGTTCAACGCTCCGATCTTTTCAGATATAGAACTTATTAATTTTAATATGATTGGAGTAATGTCATAAGGTGGTTTCATGATAGTATCATTTGATACTATCAAAAATAATATTTTTTGATTTAATGCGCTGTAGTTTTAGAAAAAACATTAATTACAATCACACCAATAATGATTAAACTTAACCCAATAATAGCAGGTAAATCTGGAATTTCTTTGAAGAAAATAGCGCCAATTGCGGTAATTAATACAATTCCGACTCCAGACCAGATGGCATAAGCAAATCCGACAGGAATGGTTCTGATGGCAAAACTCAAACAATAAAAGGCACCACAATAGCCAATAATGGTTATGATACTCGGAATAAGTTTGGTAAATTCTTCAGACTTTTTTAATGCCGATGTTGCAATGATTTCAAAAACTATAGCGATAAATAAAAATAAAAAATTCTTCATGATTGTCGTTTTTTACAAAGTTAAGCTTTGTTTGAAACGGACGGGAATTTATTTATCGAATATGAATTTCTGTTTCATTATTTTTTACTTCATCAAAACAATCAATGCATAGCATTTTAAAATCTGCTCTGGCTTGAAAAGTATCAGTCCATTCTTCTCCATTATCAAGAAGCCATTGTTCACAATCTCCGCACCAAGCAATTTGAGGAAGATCTTCCTCGGCTTCTGAATAATAAAAACCTACTTTTTCTTTAGAGTCTGTTGCCATTGCAATATGAATGCAGCCAAAAGTCATTTCTTTTGTGCCGTGTATTTCGCATAAAACTTTTTCGATCATAATTCTTTTTTGCTTTATTATGAGTTCTGGAGTTTCAAATTTAAACTTTAAATTTTAGAGTCGTGAATAGTATGGTAATATTTAAGGTTCTTGGTTTACGTTTGCGTGAGGGATAGGAGCTAGCTACCAAAGTAGCGCGGATAGCCCGACATAATTTAAGAAAAGGCCCAATGTACGCAAAGCATATTGGGCCTTTTTTTAAAATTATGGCACGCCCTGATTAATTTTAGATATCTCTTTTAAGGATTGAATGATAATCCTACGCTAAAAAATAATCTTACCTTGTCGATATTGTTTATCCATGACGTATCAAAATGAATTGGCCCTAAAATGGACTGATAGGAAATCGCTGCGCCTCCTGATATTACTAAGCTGGTATCGATGTTGTTATCCCAATTTCCTTTTGGATTAAAGGCATGCTTTATGTAATCGTTGAAGGTGTCAAAACCAACAGAAGCGATATTGAAGTGGGGAGTCAGGTAAATTTTTCCGATTAAGTTTATTTGAGATCCAAGTTTGAGGCCCATATATTGTGTAACATTAAGTTCGTCTTCATGAAGTCCTGCAAACGAGAAGCGATTGCTTCCAGAACTTGGAATAATACCGCCTATGAAATATTTTGCCGCGTAACCAAATCCTGAAAACGGAATATCATCATGTTTAAGTTTATCTTGAAAAATAAAATAAGAGTCAAACCCAATGATTCCTGTAATTTTCTTTTTTATAGCTAATCTCTTCTCGTAAGTTAAACCAAATTTGGTGTAGCCATTTGTTGAGCCAGAAACTCGTGTTTGGTCTGGATCAGAAAAAGCAGCGTCGATATCGGTAAGAAATGATCGTGCTATATTCGATTTTATAATTGTCCCTTCTGTGGCAAAGAAAACTCGATCCATGTCATTATAAGAATAATGCAGGTTGAATTCTATATTATTGAAGTTGTAATTGTTGATGCTTACAGAGTTTGGATTGTATTCTCGATCATATTTAGGTTTTAGATTGGTGTAGCTATAATTTAAACCAAAGCCTAAATAGCTTTTTAAAGAATTTATATTTCTGTTTACCTCATTGTTGAGTTCAAAAGAATTATAAAGTATATTGTCTGATGCTTTCCCATTTATGTAGATTTCTTGGCGCAGAAAGGCTCCATAAGCTTCAGATATCCACCACCATTCTCTATGCTTTCCAAAATTTTTCTGATAATTGATTCTTGCTTTTGGCTGTTCGGCAATATCTACCGTTAAAAGAAGACGAGAGGCGTCGGCAAGAACATTTCTTCCTGTGTAGTTAAAAATGATTCCGACACCTCGGTAAGTGTCATAATGAACTGATGTGTTTAGCTGGTTTTTGGCACGTTCAAATCCGAACAATGTAATGCCTAGTTTATCTTCGTCTTTAATGAAATAACTATACGTAATCTCGTCAAAAAGATTGGTTCCCATTGCTCTATTAATTCCTGCAATTAAGTCCTTAGTGGTATATTTTACATGGGTTTTTAGATTTGCCCTTCCGACAACCAATGGCATATTTTCAGGACTTATTTTTTTGTAAACAATTGTATCTAGAACAAACTCATTTGGCATATCGGGCAATTTATGAGTTCGCTGCTGAAATCCTTTTAGCTTTTCTGAAAGCGCAATTAAAGCCGGAAGATTTTGATTTGTGGCAATTTTACCGTCTTTGTAGATTTCGTTGCTATTGGCAAAATCGGCAGTAGAGAAGCGCAGATTAGGTAAATGATCGACCAATATTGTACATAGATCGCGGTTTGCAGGATTCTTGATGTTACTCGGAAACATACTGGTCTGCATTAATATAGTCATAAGATTGTTTAGCTTATCTACAGGTTCCATTCCGCCTCCGACATCACTTCCAATAATAATATCGGCGCCCATTTGTTTGGCAACATCAGTCGGAAAATTATTTAATACTCCACCGTCTACCAAAACTGTTTTTCCGTAAGGCATTGGTTTGAAGATGGCAGGCAGCGACATACTGGCGCGCATGGCATAGGATAAACTTCCTTTACTTAAAATAACTTCTTTTCCTTCGACCAGGTCTGTAGCCATAGCTCTGAAAGGAATCGGGAGACTGTCAAAATCTTTGACATTGTATACAGGAAAAGTTAATTCAGAAAGGTATTCTCTTAGATTTTGATCATTTAACAGAGAACCAATGCTGTTAAGTTTTCCGTCTTTAACACCTATTCCGACTAAATAGCGTTGAAATTCTCTTTTTTCTTCGGCACTTACAGCTCGTAATGACTGACCTCCACCTAGCAATTTATCCCAATAAATATCTTTGGTGATTTTTTCTATGCTATCACCCGAATATCCCATTGCATATAAACCACCTATGATACTTCCCATACTATTTCCAACAATAAGATCTGGAACGATGTGAAGTGAATCTAATTTTTGCAAAAGAGGAATATGTGCAATTCCTTTTGCTCCGCCGCCACTTAACACCAATACAACTTTAGGCTTTTTTTCTTGAGAAAAAATAATGTGTGGAAGGCTAAATAAAAAGAAGAGGACAAGTAAATAAGATGTTTTTTTCAAGTTTTAACTATTTAAGTATTTGATAAATAGATTCTTATTCTGGCTATTAAAAGTAAGCAGATATTTAGAAACGTGCAATTTTTTGAGAGAAATGTTTTTTTATGGAAGTGCAAAAATAAATAAACCTCACATTTATGTGAGGTTCTGTTGATATTATTAGTTTGATTTTATATTCTTTAAAAGAGCTTTGTTTATCTCTTCTTGTTTTTGCTTTCTTTCTTGATCTTCTTTTTCCTTTTTCTCGAGATCTGCTTTTTTTGTTAGCGAAATTTCCATTTCCTTTTTTAAATCCGTCACTTTTTTAGAGCTTGCTTCTAGATCAGTTTTGGATTTGTTTAGCTTTTCTTCCGATTTTGCTATTTGTTCTTTGGTTTTCTGAATGTTTTTTTGAACATCACTATTTGTATTATTAGGAGAATTTTCAAGTGCAGCTAATTCGTCTTGTTTCTTTTTCAAATCAGCATTTAATTTAGCATTTTTTTCTTCTAGCTTTTGTTTTTTCTTTTCTTCATTGTATAATGTTTTTTGGGCTTTTGAGCTATGATTGTGCAATTGATTGGACATTGCTTGCTGAGACCAGTTATTTTCGTCTCTTAATCGCTCACTTGCCCATTTTTGATTTTGTGCATTTATTTGTTGATGCATTTGCATTCGCTGGTCAATTTGTGCTGAAGCAAAAAACGGCAATATTATTATCAGGATTGTAAAAAAATATATTTTCATGATTTGGGTTTTGGTTGGTTTTGGAACCCAAATATATTTAAAAATTATTCAAAATTATCTGATTAATTTTAAAGCTTTATTGAAATTTAAGCTCTGGATAGAAACAAAAAAAGAAACCCGACAGATTTTTAAAACCTGTCGGGTTTGAATATGTAATCGAAGAAATCTAAAATCAGAAATCTTCAATCTAAAATAGATTTAGTATCTGTAGTACTCTGGTTTGAATGGACCTTGAACTTCAACACCAATATAAGCAGCTTGATCTTCTCTTAAAACTTCAAGTTCAACGCCTAATTTTGCTAAGTGTAAAGCAGCAACTTTTTCATCTAAATGTTTTGGTAACATGTAAACTTCATTTTTGTAAGCTGTGCTGTTGTTCCATAATTCGATTTGAGCTAAAGTTTGGTTTGTAAATGAGTTACTCATTACAAAACTTGGGTGACCTGTAGCACAACCAAGGTTTACTAAACGTCCTTCAGCCAAGATAATGATATCTTTACCGTTGATGTTGTATTTGTCAACCTGAGGTTTGATTTCGATTTTAGATGCACCGTGGTTTTTGTTTAACCAAGCCATATCAATTTCGTTATCGAAGTGACCAATGTTACAAACAACAGTTTTGTCTTTCATTTGCTCGAAGTGCTCTCCAAGAACGATATCTTTATTTCCTGTAGTTGTAATGATGATGTCAGCATTAGCAATTACAGTGTTTAATTTTTTAACTTCATAACCGTCCATTGCAGCTTGTAAAGCACAAATTGGATCGATTTCAGTAACTGTTACAATAGAACCAGCACCTCTGAAAGAAGCAGCAGTTCCTTTTCCAACGTCACCATATCCACAAACAACAACTCTTTTTCCAGCCAACATTAAGTCAGTTGCACGACGTACAGCATCTACAGCAGATTCTTTACATCCGTATTTGTTATCAAATTTAGATTTAGTAACAGAATCGTTAATGTTGATTGCAGGCATTGGAAGAGTTCCAGCTTTTACTCTTTCATAAAGTCTGTGAACACCAGTTGTAGTTTCTTCAGAAAGACCTTTAATTCCAGCAACTAATTCTGGGTAACGATCAATAACCATGTTAGTTAAATCTCCACCATCATCAAGAATCATGTTCAATGGTTTTCTGTCTTCACCAAAGAATAAAGTCTGCTCAATACACCAGTCAAAAGATTCTTCGTCAAGACCTTTCCAAGCGTAAACTGAAATTCCAGCAGCAGCAATAGCAGCAGCAGCCTGATCCTGAGTAGAGAAAATGTTACAAGAAGACCAAGTAACTTCTGCACCAAGAGCAATTAAAGTTTCGATTAAAACAGCAGTTTGAATCGTCATGTGTAAACATCCAGCAATACGAGCTCCTTTTAATGGTTGTTCGTCTTTATATTCAGCGCGAAGTGCCATTAAACCTGGCATTTCAGCTTCAGCTAGTTCAATTTCTTTTCTTCCCCAAGCCGCTAGAGAAATGTCTTTTACTTTGAAAGCCACATAAGGCGTAGTCGATGTACTCATTTATATTATATTTGTATAATTGTAAAATTTTTGCAAATTTAAGGAATAGCTTTTGAATTTTACTAATTTCTGTCAGATTTGTGAAATCTTTAATTTCTTAATCTTTAGAACATTAGTTTATAAAACGATTTAAACCATATAAGTGATATAAGTTCATTTAAAAAAGATTCTGAAACTATTACCTTTGTCGCGAATTGCTTATATTTACTAATGCATTCTTTAAACCAACAGTTATATTTTCTTAAATGACTTATATGGTTTAAAATTTACCACCAAAAATTTATAATTAATCATTTACAATTTATAATTAAAAAGTAATGCCTTTATTTCAGACCATACAATTCAATGAAACGACTAAAATTTTAATTTGGGAAATAACCGAATCTTTTGATGAATTGTACAGCAGAGTAACGTTGAAAGAAAAAACACAGCGCAGACTTGACGGAATGAAATCACAAATGCATCAGCGTGCTTTCTTGAGTGTTAGAATGCTGATTCAGGAAATGGGGTTTACTGATAAAGATTTGCATTATGATGAATTTGGAAAACCATATTTTGATTGTGATCATCATATCTCAATTACACATTCTTACCATTTTGCGGCCATCATTATAAGCAAAGAAAAGGTTGGAATTGATATGGAATTACAGCGCGAGAAAATTCAAAGAATCGCTGATAAATTCACTGATTACGAATGCAGGTATTTAGAGCCGAATTCTACAGAAGAATACATAAAAAAACTTACCGTTATTTGGGGAGCCAAAGAGGCGATCTTTAAAATAAGAAATGAAAAAGGGATAAGTTTTAAAGATCATATTAATGTAAACAACTTCTCTTTAGGAGAAAACCAAACGCAGGCAAGTCTTCATTTTGATGATCTCATAAAGGATTTTGATGTGCACTACGAAGAAATCAAATCAGATAATTTTGAGGGAACCTTTACTTTGGTTTATGCTTTTGAAAAATAAAATTTCAATTTAAAAATTCTAAGATTTAGATATTTAAACTTCGCTTTCTTTTTGTCTATGCTGAAATATACTCATGTATAAAAAAGTACTCATTTTTCGGGCGCGTCTTTTTAATGTTTCGGCGTTTTCGCCTTCAAAATGTTTATCAATGGTTTGAGACCAATGATTGAGCCAGATTCCGAATTCGTTTATAGTGATTTTTTCATCAAAATGAGCATCAACTTCATTGTGTACAGCGTGAGGATTTCCTTTGTATTTGCGAACGCCAAATAGGTTAGTTTCCCAAAAATCAGTCAGCTTCTCGAGGTGTGCATCCCAATCAGAAATCATTTCATTAAAATAAAAGCCGATTTCTCGATCGGCTCTTATTTTAGCATAAAATTGATGTACTAAAAAAGATACATCAGCTCTATTTTCTATTTGTTTTTTCATAGAATAAAACTATTCAAGAATATAAAAAATACGCTTAAAAGTGTGCTTACCATAATCAGGTTGAAAACTACTTTGTGTTTCATTTGTGCTAAGATAGATGTATTTGCGAAAACACAAGCTAAAACAATAATTCCTAGCTGAATCATCTGTGGAATTGAAGTTCCGTTTGATAAAACGTACATGGCTGCAGCGCCTCCTAAACAGCTTTGTCCAATTACTGCCATTGCAGCAGAACCCATATAGTTTCTATTGAAAATGTCGAATGTTGTTTGGTATAGTGTCATGGTATTCAGTTTTTTATATCAACAAAATTACATACACAATGGCGTTTCATTTTATGATTAAAATCATAAAACGAGAATTTTTTTATCTGTATACTTTTCGATTAATAATCTTCAATTCACCTTTTTTTTCCAATGCTTTTATCGTTCGAATAACGGTTTCAACCCGTAAACCGGTTAAATCTCCAATCTGCTGTCTGGTAAAGTTGATAAGATAACCATTTTTATCTTTTTGAAAATTGAAGTAAGCAATTCCGTGATCTATTAATTTCAATACACGATGTTCTGGTTCATGGGTAGAAATTTCGGCAGCCATAACCGATTTGTAATACAATCTCTGCGCTAGATTTTCGATTATTTGAATACTCACTTTTGGATTTTCTTCTAAAAGCCTCATGAAGTTTTCTTTAGAAAGAATAAAAAGCTCGGTATTTTCTACAGCAATAGCATTTGCTGGATATTTTTGGTTTAAAAATAGTGGTGGTTCGCCAAAAGATTGTCCGTTATAAAAAATACCTTGAATAAATTCACGGCCATCATCATTATAATTGCTCATCTTTGCTTCACCAGAAATAATCTGATAATAGTGTGATGGCAGATTTCCTTCTTCAAAAATAATATCATTTTTATCAAATGATTCGACTGTAATCATAATGTATTGTTTACGTTACCAAAAGACATTGAACAAATATAATTTATTCAAAATAGTTCTTCTGCATTAAAAATCTTTTACTTTTACACCCCGTATGCAAGAACAAATACTTACTATTAAACAACAGATTTTAGAAGCTAAAAGCAATGGCCAAAAATTACTGGCAGTGCTTTTGGATCCTGATAAAATTGTATTGGAAAATGTCAATCATTTAATTGAAAAAATTAATGGTTCGCCTGCAACTCACATTTTTGTAGGAGGAAGTATTGTTCAGAATAACATTTTAGAAGAATTGATTTCTGAGTTAAAGCAAAAAACGAATTTACCTGTTATTTTGTTTCCTGGCGATCCTTCGCAGATTTCGCCAAAGGCAGATGGTATTTTGTTCCTATCCTTATTGTCTGGCCGAAATCCCGATTATTTGATAGAATATCAAGTTCAGGCTGCTCCAATTCTTAAAAAAACAAATTTAGAAGTTATTTCTACGGGATATATTTTAATTGAAAGCGGTAATGAAACTGCCGTTGCTCGTGTAAGTAAAACAAAACCTCTAAGTCGGGAAAATCTTGATTTGGTTTTGGCGACGGCTCAAGCAGGTGAAATGTTAGGAAATCAACTTATTTATTTAGAAGCGGGAAGTGGTGCTAAACAACCTGTTCCAGCAGAAATGATTGAACTGATTTCTCAAAATATTGAAATTCCTGTTATTGTTGGCGGAGGAATTGTAGATTTGCACGGAATTCAAAAAGCCTATCAAGCTGGTGCAGATTTGGTTGTTATTGGAACTGCCTTTGAAAATAACAGTCGTTTTTTTGAATTATAAATGTCAAATACCACATTTCATGATAGATTTTTTTTTAGAAAGTTATAAAAATGCACCGCTTTGGCACATTGCTTTGGAGTTTCTGGTATTTGTCTGCGGAATTTTAAGTGTATGGTTTGCTAAAAAAGAAAATATCTGGGTATATCCTACAGGATTAATTGCAACGGCAATATCGGTCTATCTGCTTTATATTGCCGGTTATATGGGAGACATGATTATTAATGCTTATTTTTCTATAATGAGTATTTATGGATGGTATGTCTGGGCAAAAGGAGGAACTGCAGAGGATAATCTACCAATTACCCGTACAAGTTTTAATGAAAAAATAATCGGAATCTTACTGTTTATTGTGACTGTTTTTGTAGTTTTCGGGATTTATAAATATTTTGGATACGAAATTCATAAAGACAATTATGTTGATATGATTTCATCTGGAATATTTTTCGCAGGAATGTGGTATATGGCCAGAAAAAAAATAGAAAACTGGACACTTTGGATTATTGGTGATATTATTGTTGTGCCTCTCTATGCTTATCGTGGCTTAGGAATGTTGTCGCTTCAATACATAATTTTTACAATTTTGGCTATTTCAGCTTATTTAGAATGGAGAAAGATCTTAAACAGCAAAAAACAAATATCATAAAAATTGCTTTGTTTGGACCTGAAAGTACAGGAAAAACAACCTTAGCAAAACAGCTTGCAGATTATTATGAAACCGAATGGGTTCCTGAATTTGCACGCGATTATTTGCAAGAAAAATGGGAAGAGAATAAGCATATTTGTGTAGCTGATGATATGATGCCAATTGCTTATGGTCAGACTGCATTGGAAAATGAAAAACTGGCCAATGCAAATAAATACTTGTTTTGCGATACTAATTTGATGGTAACCAAAGTGTTTTCTGAAATGTATTATGGTTTTTGTGATCCGCTTTTAAACGAAGCGGCGCTAAAACATGAATACGATTTGTTTTTCCTGACCGATATTGATGTTCCTTGGGAAAAAGATGATATTCGTGATACTCCAGAAGGAAGAGAAACGGTGTTTTCTGTTTTTAAACAGACATTAATAGATACAAAAAAGCCTTTTATAACATTATCAGGAGACAAAGAAACACGTTTGGCAAAAGCAACAGGTATTATTCATGATTTGACTTTGGCTAAAGAAAATGATTTTTCGTCTAATGATTTTGTGCAGATATATAATAGAGGAATCCCTTTTGAAAAAATTCTAAAACAGCTTGAAATGCTTGATAACGGAATTGCTAAAAGTAACTTAGTAAGTCCTGCAACGATTGAAAATGGAATTTTAAGTTTATCTGAAAAAGATTTTGAAGATAAAGCTGTTTTTTTTGATAAACAGAAAGAAAATTTAAAAATTAAAAAATTTGTTCCCGCTTCTGGTGCGGCAACAAGAATGTTTAAATTTTTGAATGCATTTTTAAATGATTTTGATATTCAGAAAGAAACTATTAATGCTTATATAAATAGAAAAAAAGACAAGGAACTTGCCATTTTTATTATCGGAATGGATAAGTTTCCTTTCTTCAAATGTATAGATCAAAAGTTAAGAGAAATTTATCCTGATTTTGAATCTCTTGAACGAGATTACAAGAATTATTATTTTATAAAATCATTGTTGTCTCCTGACTATTTTAATTTTGCAAATAAGCCAAAAGCAGTATTGCCATTTCATTGGTATGAAACGCATATTGCAACTCCAATTGAAGAACATTTAAATGAATGTATACATTATGCTACTTCAAATAAAGTCTCTAATTTGCATTTTACTGTATCAGAAATTCATCAGAATTTGTTTTATAAAGGTGTTGATGAGGTTATAGGGAAGATTGAAGAGCCATCAGGAGTTAAAATTAATATTGGTTATTCATATCAAAATAAAAGCACAGACTCCATTACTATTGATGAAGAAAATAAATTAGTAAAAGATAAGTATCATGATTTAATTTTTAGACCTGGGGGACATGGTGCTTTGATTGAAAATTTAAATGATCTTGATGCAGATGTAATCTTCATTAAAAATATAGATAATGTCATTCAGAATCATATTGATAAAATTACACTATACAAAAAAGCATTGGCAGGTGTTTTAATAGAAATACAGCAGAAAGTTTTTTCTTATTTAAATGCAATTGATCAAGATGATATCAAAGAAAATCATTTAGAAGATATTGTTTTGTTTTTAAAAGAAGAGCTAAATGTCGAGATGAGTAATGACTTCAGTAAATTTACTTTTGAAAATAAAATAAACAAAATCAAAGAACTATTAGATAGACCAATTCGTGTTTGTGGAATGGTGAAAAATGAAGGAGAACCTGGAGGCGGACCGTTTTGGGTAATGAATGATAAAGGAGTGAATTCTCTTCAAATTGTTGAAACCTCTCAAGTAGATTTGACAAGTAAGAAGCAACAGGCAATTTTAGCGGAGGCAACACATTTTAACCCTGTAGATTTAGTTTGCGGTATTAAAAATTATAAAAAAGAGAAATTCGATTTATTGCAATTTGTAGATCAAAAAGCAGGTTTTATTGTTGAAAAAAGTGTTGATGGCAAAACAGTAAGAAGCTACGAATTGCCAGGTTTATGGAATGGATCAATGGCCAATTGGCTAACTGTTTTTGTTGCTGTTCCTTTGATTACTTTTAATCCAGTAAAAACAGTAAACGATTTGTTAAAAGCGGCTCATCAGCCACAATAATATGGATACAGACAAAATAATATCAGAGTTAAACTTTAAAGCCGTCCGCAGTAGTGGATCGGGCGGACAAAACGTGAATAAAGTTTCATCTAAAGTAGTTTTGAGTTTTTATCTGAATACTTCGCAAGCTTTATCTGAAGACGAAAAATTACTTTTACAGGAAAATATAGCAGCAAGATTAACTTCTGAAAATATCCTAATTTTAAATTGCGATGAAGACCGAAGTCAGCTTAAAAACAAAGAAATTGTAACTAAACGATTTCTCGAAATTATTAAAAAAGGACTTTATGTTCCTAAAATTAGAAAAGCTACGAAAGTTCCAAAAGCAGTAATTAAAAAAAGAATCAAAGACAAAAAGAACATTTCTGATCTAAAACAATCTAGAAGAAAACCGAACATCGAGTAAAATTCCAAATTCCAACAACTAAGGTTAATGTTGGAATTTGGAATTTTGATTTCAATCTAGTTGAATTTTTGGAATTTGGAATTTTCAATATTGGAATTTAACTTTTTAACATTACATTTGCACTGTCTCAAAGGGGTGCTCCAAATAACGAGCTGAGATCATACCCAAAGAACCTGAGCGAGTAATGTTGCTAAGGGAAAAAACGACACGATCGAGCGTGCACACTTTATTTTGTCGTGAAACACATTTATTAATTTAACAAAAGAATAATTCCCCCTTTTATTCGTAATTCTTTACGAATGAAAACTATTTTTGAAGGTACTAAGGTACTAAGATACAAAGGTTATGAGGTTCAAAAAATGAGCAGAACCAAATCTATTTTCTTTTCTCTATTTTCTATTTTCTTTTCTCTTTTCTCTTTTGCACAACAGCAAGATTCTACCAAAGTGAATCAGCTTGATGATGTATTGGTTTCAGCGGTTCGTGTTACTTCAAAAACTCCCGTGAGTTTCAGTAATATGGATAAAAAGGAAATTAAGTATAGAAATTTAGGTCAGGACATTCCTGTTTTGATGAATTATCTTCCCTCAGTCGTAACAACTTCAGATGCAGGAAATGGTGTTGGTTACACTGGGATTCGAGTTCGTGGAAGCGACGCAACACGTGTAAACGTAACCATAAACGGAATTCCGTACAATGATGCTGAAAGTCAAGGAACGTTTTGGGTAAATATGCCTGATTTTGCTTCTTCTGTAGAAAGTCTTCAATTGCAGCGTGGAGTTGGAACTTCTACAAATGGAGCAGGTGCTTTTGGTGCCAGTTTAAATATGCTTACAGATAGTTATGCAAGAAAAGCGACAGGTGAGATTTCAAGCTCTGCAGGATCATTCAATACAATTAAAAATACTGTTAAGTTTAGTACAGGTTTATTAAATGATCATTTTGAAATTGCTGGACGTTTGTCTACAATAAAAACACACGGATATATTGATCGCGGAAGCGCCGATTTAAAATCATATTTCTTGCAAGGGACTTATGTTGGTAAAACAACTTTGATTAAAGCATTGGTTTTTGGAGGAACTCAAAAAACATATCAATCTTGGAACGGAATCGATGCAGAAACTCTTAATACAGATCGTACTTTTAATTCTGCCGGAATGTATACAGACGATGCTGGAAATGTACACTTCTATGATAACGAAACCGATAATTACAATCAGGATCATTATCAATTACATTGGAGTGAATCGATTTCTGATAAATGGAGCACAAACCTGGCATTTCATTATACAAAAGGTAAGGGGTATTACGAAAATTATAAAGAAGATGAACCCGTTGAAGGCTATGGACCAATTAAGCCAACAAAAACAGTTGAAGACGACAATGGAAATTTAGTTCCAGTAACCGATTTGATTCGTCAAAAATGGTTGGATAATGATTTCTACGGAACTACTTTTTCTGCTAAATATGTAACAGAAAAACTAAATGTTATTTTAGGAGGAGGTTGGAATAAATACGAAGGGGACCATTTCGGAAAAGTAATCTGGTCTCAATATTCAGATCAGTCAGCGTTAGGAGCCCATTATTACGATGATTATTCGTCAAAAACGGATGGTAATGTTTTCGCGAAAGCAAATTATCAATTCACAGAAAAATTAAGTTTCTACGGAGATTTGCAATACAGAAATGTGAAATATAAAGCAAATAGTAAAGAAACTGGTTTGGTAGATGATAATTTTAATTTCTTTAATCCGAAAGCTGGTTTGAATTATGCTTTCAATGAAAAAAACACTTTGTATTTCTCTTACGCACGAGCGAATCGTGAGCCAAATAGAACAGATTACGAAGGTGGAAATGTAAAACCGGAAAAACTAAATGATTTTGAACTAGGCTGGAGATTCAATTCAGAGAAATTTCAATTGAATTCGAATCTGTATTATATGGGATATAGAGATCAATTGATTTTAACGGGAAGATTAGACGATGTTGGAAACCCGATTCGTGCCAATACAGAGAAAAGCTATCGTTTAGGATTTGAGTTCGATGCCACAATTGCACTTTCTGAGAAAGTTACTTTAAGACCAAACTTTACGTTGAGCAGCAATAAAAACGTAGATTTGGCTGTTGATGGAGAATTTTACGGAACTACAAAAATTGCCTATTCTCCAGAAGTAATTGCTGGAAACGTTATTGTGTATAAACCTATGGAGAGATTGTATCTTTCGTTACTGCAAAAATATGTTGGAGAACAATACATGAACAATATTGAACTTCCAGCAGCTAAATTGGCAGATTACTTCGTAAACGATTTTAATGCATCTTACGAAATAAAGCCAAAAACGATTTTCCAATCGATAACGATTACAGCTTTGATAAATAATATTTTCGACAAGAAATATGTTTCAAACGGAGCAATGTGGGATGTATATCCATACTATTATCCGCAAGCAGGAACAAACTTCTTAATTGGTTTGAGTTTGAAAATCTAAAAACATTTCAAAAAAAAGTAAAAGCCTGAAAGTTTTAAATTTTCAGGCTTTTTTGTTTCTAGACATCTTAAAAAGCTGGTTTAATGGCCTTTTTATAAAAAGAATAAAATTTTAAAAACTCATAATTAAAAGTAAAAACTTGTTAAAAATAAGTTAATATTTAAGTTTTTTCTTTCTTTTTAGATTTATCTCTCTATGTTTGAAATGGTTAACCAAAAATATTTATCAAATTTTTAAAACCCTTTTTAATTATGAAAAAATTAGTTTTTACTGCATTTGCAGTATTGGCGATTAGTACAGTATCTAAAGCGAATAGTATTGAAGATGGATCAAATTGTGATGAAATTGCAACAACGATCACCAATCAAAAAGAAGCAGCATTCCATCAGAGTTACGGTCTCTGTTTTACATCTTCACAATATAATAGCATTAGAAATCAGTATAGGGCAATGTGTAAGACGTATGCTACACCAGTCGATATCGAGGATCCAAAAGAAGCGTTTTATATTGATGAACAAGTTTTCAGTGAAATTCAGCCGTAAGCCTTTTTTAAAATAATTTTAGAATCAAGCTGAACTTTATGATTAAGTTTCAGCTTGATTCCTTTTCTAAATATAGATAATATGAAAATCGATAGAATAAAGATTGGTTTATTTTTTGGAGCATTATCTTTAATGCTTATTCCAGAAAGTCAAAAAATATATTGTCAGTCAATTTCAAATGTAAATAAAGTTACTTATAAACTTATGCCCCCAGAAAGACTAAAAGATAAGGAGTTTAGTAAGGAAGACATTGAAGATATGTTAAAATTTGAACAGGCACATGAAAAAGTTGAATGTGAACTTTACTATTCAAAAAATAAAAGTGTTTTTTCTATTGTTGAACAACCACTTTCATATGAAAATGTTGATTATTATGCTTTCATTGCATCACTTGTTAGTAATAGATATT
Organism: Flavobacterium movens; assembly: GCF_039581425.1. Lineage (NCBI taxonomy): Bacteria > Pseudomonadati > Bacteroidota > Flavobacteriia > Flavobacteriales > Flavobacteriaceae > Flavobacterium > Flavobacterium movens. The sequence goes on along the minus strand of NZ_JBCPXY010000008.1, from coordinate 69,761 downwards.
ATCTAGATCTAGATAAGCAAGAAAAAACATGCTTCGAAGAATTAGGAGGGGAGAAATTGAATGTAATTCTTCCTTTCAAGCAATATAAATGGGAAATTTCAACTGAAACAAAAAAAATAAACAATTATACTTGTTATAAAGCAACTTGCTCATGGAATGATTTTAATATAAGAGGGAATTCTATCTCTGTGTATAATTCTGAAGTTTGGTTTACACCGGAGATTCCTTCATCTTTTGGGCCAATGGGGTTAGATGGTTTGCCTGGTTTAGTTTTAGAAGCTAATTATGGAGCTGGAGGCATTCATTTTTATGTTGCGAAAATAGAGTTCAATGTTGAAAATCCTAAAATAAAATTTAATCCACCATCTGTTAAGTATATTACTGAAGAGGAACATCAAAATAGATTAATAAAAGAATATGAAAAGATGGGTAGATAATGAGAAAATCAATTATTCTGTTTCTTTTTATATCGACATTTTCATTCTCCCAAACAAAAAAAATTGAAGGGATAGTTTCAGATGAATTAAACAAATCTTTAGAATCTGCAAATGTAATTGCTAAACCTTTGCAAGAAAAAGCAAGTTTAAAATTTGCTATTGCAGATAACAAAGGACGTTACAGATTAGAGCTTGAAAAAGAAGTGAAATATGAAATTACGGTTTCGTATATTGGGCATGTTGAAGAAACTTTTATTTTGGAGCCGTTCTCTGATATAATAGCACACGATTTCCATCTTAAAGCAACAGGCGAAAACTTGAAAGAAATTGTGATTAAACATGAGTTTAAACCTATTGTAGTTAAAAAAGATACCTTAGTTTTTGATGTTAATAGTTTTGCGAATGGAAACGAACGTAAAATGAAAGAAATCCTTGAAAAGCTGCCAGGAGTTGAGGTAGATAAGAACGGAGGGGTTACAGTACAAGGCAAAAAAGTAACCAAAATGTTGGTAGAAGGAAAATCTTTTTTTGGAGGAGGTTCTAAACTGGCTGTAGAAAATATTCCTGCAGATGCTTTGGACAAAATTGAAGTTATAGATCATTTTAATGAAGTAGGTTTTATGAAGCAGGTTTCAGATAGTGATGATCTGGCTATGAATGTTAAACTTAAAGAAGAAAAAAAGAAATTTATTTTTGGAGATGTAGAAGCTGGTGTGGAGATTGGAGCAGGCGACAACGGTTTTTATCTGGCACATACAGCTTTGTTTTATTACAGTCCAAAAACAAATGTGAGTTTTATAGGCGATGCCAATACTATTGGTAAAAGCACTTTCACATTTGATGATTTAATGAGGTTCGATGGTGGAGTAAGCAGTTTTCTGTCAAGTAGAAAATCTTTGTCTAATCTGGCTTCTTTTTCTAATGACAATACCGATGTTTTGAAAAACAAATCTCAATTTGGTGCATTTAATATGAGTCATGATATTTCTGATAAGCTTTCTGTTTCAGGTTTTGGAATATTTTCTAAAGTTTTAATGGTTTCCAGAATTGAAAATAATATTGAATATTTAAACAACACTGCTGTTGCATTTGAGAATAAAGACAGAAATGCAAAAAACAAAGCAGTATTAGGAATTGGAAATGTAAAACTAGATTATTCGCCATCTAATAAAGAAAAATGGTATTATAACGGACAATATCAATCAAGTACAAACGATTTAATAAGTACCTTAAATTCAGTTACAAATTTAGGATCTTCTATTTTTGAAACCATAAACAAAGCTGACAATATTTCTGTAAAACAGTATATTGAATGGCATAAAAGTTATAATCAAAATCATACTACGACTTTTGTTGTTAATCAGGCTTATAATAAAATTACACCAATTAATAATTGGTTTACAGATCAGCCTTTTTTAGAGGGATTAATACCTTTAGAAAAAGATGATACTTATACTCTTAATCAAATAAAAAATACTGCGATTAATAGTATTGACGTACTTTTTAAGCATTACTGGATTATAAATGACGCCAATCATTTATACACCAATATTGGTAATAATTATGAATCCTCCGCTTTTCAAACATCAGAAAAACAAATTCTGACAAATGGCTCCATTAATGATTTTGCAGATGCAGATTTTGGTAATGATATAAAATATAAGTTAAATGATGCGTATGTTGGTTTGGAATATAAATTCAGAATAGGAAAATGGATTAATAAAGCAGGACTGTACTTGCATTGGTATTATTTAAATACCATTCAGAATAATATAGACTATACGCTTTCAAAAAGACTTTTTCAACCACAATGGAATAGTGATTATGAATTTAATAAATCGGAATCTTTAAGTTTTATGTATAAATTAGAGAATCAATTTCCAGATACTAACCAATTAGCCAATAAATATACCTTACAATATTATAATTCTGTTTACAAAGGAAATGCACTACTTGAAAACGAGAAATGCCACTCTGCAAATCTGCGCTATTCAAAAATGAATTCATATCGTGGAATTACTTGGAATGCAATGTTGAATTATACTAAAAAAGTAAAAGTAATTCGTGATGAAGTAGAATTGGATGGGATAAACCAATTTAATACCCCAATTTTGACTGGCAATCCTGAAACGAATATTGGTTTTAATGGTTCTTTTTCTAAACGTATTTACCGATTTAATCTTAAATTGAATACAAGATTATCTTGGTTTGAATATTCACAAATGATAAATGACATTGTAACAGTAAATGATAGAAACAGCCAGGATATTGGTTTAGTTTTTAAAACAGCTCATAAAAAGTGGCCGGTTTTTAGTGTTGGCTACAATAAAGGATTTAGTAGTTTCTCAGGTTTAACCAAATCACATTTCCAAACAGACGCCATAGCATCCGCATTTGAAATTACAGTTCTTAAGTTTTGGACTTATAAAATCAATTATGATTATCTAAAAAATACATATAGTAAAAATCAATCTAACTTTTATGATATGTTAGATACCTCAGTATTCTATCAGAAAAAAAATAATCCATTTGGTTTTCAGCTCGCTGTAAATAACTTACTTGATATAAAAAAGAAATACAGCAACAAGTTTTCTGATTATATGATTAGAGAGCAGTCAACTTATATTTTGCCAAGAGCTATTATGTTTTCAGTTTCTTATAAGTTATGATTTTAATTATATACATGAACCACGGTCCCAGAAGATTCGACACGATATTGTTTCATCGGATACTCTTTTCCGCCAAGTCCTGTAAATAAATTATATTGCGTTTTATCGCAAGAACATACAGCATAAATTCCGTCAATTGTCATTGCAGTGCACGAAGTTAAGGCTTGATTCGGACAAGCTGCATCAAAAGCGGTGTAAGTTCCTTCTCCAGTTTTCATTACAATGATACCTTTTGCACCAAAATTGGCAACGTAAACTGGATTACTCGGATATATTAATTTATTATAAGTTGGAAGATTAGTGTCCAGATACGCGTTTATCGAATAATTAGGAATGTACGGATTGTTATTACTTCTATTATTGTCACTGCAAGAGAATAAAACAGCTGTAAATGCTATAAAGAACCAGATTTTTTTCATTATTTGAATAAGAATTAGTTAAAACAAAAATAATTTATTTAGATTTGAAATCTATATGATTAACATATAATTATGTACTATTAAAAATTATAGTATATTTGTGGTAAGAAAATCCCGTCGCGATGGGATTTTTTGTATTTATATAAACGATGAAGTTATGAGTAAAGTATCTTATTATACAGCAGAAGGATTAAAAAAATTAAAAGATGAATTGGAGCACTTAAAAAGTGTAATGCGTCCAAAAGCATCTCAAGATATTGCAGATGCAAGAGATAAAGGTGACTTGTCTGAAAATGCAGAATATGATGCAGCAAAAGAAGCGCAAGGTTTATTAGAAATGAGAATTTCTAAACTAGAAGAAGTATATGCAAACGCAAGATTAATAGACGAATCTCAATTAGATGTTTCTAAAGTTTTGGTTTTATCGAATGTAAAAATCAAAAACCAAAGTAACGGAATGGAGATGAAATATACTCTTGTTGCAGAAAGTGAAGCAGATTTAAAAACAGGAAAAATCTCTGTAACTTCTCCTATCGGAAAAGGTTTGCTAGGAAAATCTGTTGGAGAAGTAGCTGAAATTACAGTTCCTAATGGAGTTTTGAAATTTGAAATTCTTGAAATCTCAAGAGACTAAATTTAGTTTAACCGTTTAATCGTTAAATCGGTTAAACGATTAACCAAATAAACGAATAAACAATGAGTACAATATTCACTAAAATAGTAAACGGAGAAATTCCAGCTTACAAAATCGCTGAAGATGAAAACTATTTAGCATTTTTGGATGTAAATCCTAATGCTAAAGGACACACGCTTTGTATTCCGAAACAAGAAATCGATAAGATTTTTGATATGGACGAAGAACTGTATTTAGGTTTAATGAAATTTTCTAAAAAAGTGGCAGCAGCTTTAGAAAAAACAGTTCCATGCAAAAGAATCGGAATAGCAGTTGTTGGACTTGAAGTGCCTCATGCACACGTACATTTGATTCCGTTAAACCACATGGACGAAATGCGTTTTATTGATAAAGTTTCACTTTCAAAAGAAGAATTTGAAGCTTTAGCAAAAGATATTCAATCAAATTTATAAGACTTCGACTTCGCTAAGTCTGACAAAAAAGATAACTAAAGTGCAGTAAAAATTATTACTGCACTTTTTTATTTAATGAAATCTGAAAAGTAGTTCCTTTCCCAATTTCAGAATTCAGTACTTTTATTTTTCCATTGTGATATTCCTCGACAATTCTTTTAGTTAAAGAAAGTCCAAGTCCCCAACCACGTTTTTTAGTTGTAAAACCAGTTTCAAAAATGGTTTTAAATTGTTTTTTAGGAATTCCGGTTCCAGAATCTTTAATGTTAATCTTTACATGATTTGCATCCTGTTCGATATAAAGATCTAAGGTTCCTTTTCCTTTCATGGCATCAATGGCATTTTTAACTAAATTTTCGATGGTCCAACTGTGCAACGTTGGATTTATCATGGTCAAAATTGGTTCGTTTGGAGCTTGAAACGAAAACGCGACCTGCTTGGAAAAACGAGATTGCAAATACTCATAAGCCGTTTTTGTTTCTTGTACAATATCGTGAAGTTCTAAAACGGGTACAGAACCAATTTTAGAAAAACGATCAGTAATAGTTTGCAAACGTTCAATATCTTTTTCGATTTCAGTGCTAATTGATGGATCAATATCTTCGGTTTTTAATATTTCGACCCAGCCAATTAATGAAGATAGCGGTGTTCCAATCTGATGTGCTGTTTCTTTTGCCATTCCTGCCCAAAGTTTGTTTTGGGTTGCCATTTTGGTACTTTTATAGAAGTTGTAAATTAAAGCAATGCATAAAAATATAATCAGCAGTAACGCAATTGGATAGTATTTGAGTTTGTTTAATAATGAAGAGTTTCCGTAGTACAACGTTTGGTACTTCCCTGGAGCATATTCAAAAGTGATGGGCTCATTTTCATTTTTCAGCTTATTTAAGAAAGCAGTTCTTTTTTTCTTATCATTAAGAATTTCATCAGGAACATTTACTGCACTTACTACTTTATCATACAACATTATTATACCTGGAATAGAAGTATTATTGTTGAAAATCTGAAGAGGAAGTTCGACATCAGTATTCTCATCGGCGTTAACAATTGTAATTTGCGCCTTCACAAAAAGGTTCATTTTCAAACGTTCCTCGTTTTTAAAAATTTGGAAGAAAGTGTAAGTGTTCCAAAGAATTAGAGAAATGATTATAAAACATACCGAAATAATAATCCAGCGGGTTGTATTTGTTCTTTCAGAAAAAGACATATCAGTTTTTTTGAGGTATAAATATAACGAAATATACACATTTTATATTTTGCCAATGTGGAAAGATTTTTCGTTTTTATCTGCAAAACTATTTCTTCTAATTAAACCATTTCAATACTTTTGTAGCTGCTAAAATGAGATTCTGTCTAAATTTTAAAGTATGATCAGCGTTAACCCAAAAGAGATTCCAACGGCCAAATTGCAAGGCTATCTACAGAGTTCAATCGGACCGAGACCTATTGCTTTTGCAAGCACAATTAGCGAAACTGGAGTTCCAAATTTATCTCCGTTTAGTTTCTTTAATGTGTTTAGTGCCAATCCGCCAATTTTGGTTTTTTCGCCATCAAGACGTGTTCGTGATAATACCATCAAACACACTTTAATCAACGCTGAAGCAACACGAGAAGTGGTAATAAATGTCGTTAACTACGATATTGTGCAGCAAACTTCTTTAGCAAGTACAGAATATGGGGACGGAGTAAATGAATTTATTAAAGCTGGATTAACTCAAATTCCTTCTGATTTAGTAAAACCATATCGCGTAAAAGAATCTCCAGTTCAGTTTGAATGCAAGATTACGCAGATTATTCCGTTAGGAACAGAAGGAGGAGCAGGAAATTTGATTTTATGCGAAGTTGTTAAAATTCATATTGACGAATCGATTTTAGATGAAAACGGAGCGATTGATCAGCATAAAATTGACTTGGTTTCAAGACTTGGAAATAATTGGTATTCAAGATCTAATCAAGGGCTTTTTGAAGTAGCAAAACCACTAACAACATTGGGAGTAGGCGTAGATGCGATACCAGATTTTGTAAAAGAAAGCCCTGTTTTTGATGGGAATGATTTAGGAAAATTAGGAAATGTTGAAACCTTGCCTACAAAAGAAGAAGTTAGTATATTTGTGAAAGAAAATTTTGCAGTCAAAGGAGTTTTAAGCTCAGATGACCAGAAAAAAGTACATTTAGAAGCCAAAAAATACTTGGATAATGGCGATGTAGAATCGGCATGGAAAGTGCTTTTAGCTAAAAAATAAAAAAATAGAAACAATAATTAATATAGACGAAGATGGAAGTTACAGGAAAAGTAAAAGTGGTTAACCCAGAGCAGCAAGTTAGTGCCTCATTCAAAAAAAGAGAGTTAGTTGTTACTACTGAGGAGCAGTATCCACAACATATTTTAATCGAATTTACACAAGATAAATGCGATTTGTTGAGTAGCTATAAACAAGGAGATGCAGTAAAAGTTTCTATCAATTTAAGAGGAAGAGAATGGGTTAATCCGCAAGGAGAAACTAGATATTTCAATAGTATTCAAGGTTGGAGAATCGAAAGATTAGCAGCAGAAGGACCTGCACAAGGAGCTCCAATGCCAGCAGCAGAAACTTTTGCTCCAGCAACAAACTTAAACGAAGACGAACCAGACGATTTACCGTTCTAAAAAAGTTCAAATTCTAAAATTATAAATTCCAAATTCCAATTCATTTACGTGATTTTGGGGTTTGGAATTTTATTTTTGATTAAAAAAGCAAAAATCTTACTCATAGTTTTGTCATTTCGACGAAGGAGAAATCTTCGCAAGTAACTCCACAAAGATTTGTTTTTCATTCGGAAATAATAAGATTATGAAACATTGGTATTTGGAATTTTATTATTGGAATTCAAAAATTGATTATTTTTAAAAATGTACTATTTATTCAACGATTTATTTTTTCCGCCAGTTACAGAAGCTGATGAAGAAGGTGTTCTAGCAATTGGAGGCGATTTAAGTTCAGAACGTTTGCTATTAGCTTACAAAAGCGGTATTTTTCCTTGGTTTAATGAAGGAGAACCGATTCTGTGGTGGGCGCCAGATCCTAGAATGGTATTGTTTTTTGATGAATTGGTGATATCCAAAAGCATGAAAAAGATTCTCAACAAGAAAATGTTTAAGGTCACTTACAACAAAAATTTCAGAGAAGTAATTTCAAATTGCCAGCAGATAAAACGTGAAGGCCAAAATGGGACTTGGATTTCTGATGAAATGATAAATGCGTACTGCAAATTGAATGAAGAAGGAGTTGCTAAATCTGTTGAGGTTTGGCAAGATGATGTTTTGGTTGGCGGTTTGTATGGAATTGATTTAGGAGATATTTTTTGTGGAGAAAGCATGTTTTCTAAAGTCTCAAATGCTTCAAAAACAGCTTTTATTGCTCTAGCGTTGTATTTGAAGAAAGAAAATTATAAATTATTGGATTGCCAGGTTTATAATCCGCATTTGGAGAGTTTAGGCTGCAGAGAAATTGATCGAGAAGAGTTTATGTCCATTTTAAAAAGTAAATAGAAAATGAGTGCAATTTATAGTGTAAAAGAAATTTATATTTATCCGATAAAAAGTTTGGCAGGAATCAGTCTTGAATCTGCAAAAGCTGAAGAAATGGGATTTGAAAACGATCGCCGCTGGATGCTCATTGATTCAGAAAATCAAATGCTGACACAAAGAGAACATCGTATTATGAGTCAGTTTTATCCGCAGATCTCAAATGGAAAAATCAGCATTACTTTTCAAGATCAAAAGCATGAATTTTTTGTTGATGAGCATTTAGAAAATGTAATAGAAGTTAATGTTTGGGATGATAAAAGTGAAGTAGTTGAGGTAAATCTTGAAACTTCAAAATGGTTCAGCCAGCATTTGGGTTTTGATTGTAAATTGGTTAAAATACTCAAAAATGGAGCTCGCAAACATGAAAGTTCTAAATTAAAAGAAACATTCAATGTGAGTTTGGCAGATGGTTATCCATATTTAATGATTGGATCTAAAAGCTTAGATTTTTTGAATGACAAATTGGATGAAAAAATTACTATAAAAAGATTTCGTCCCAACATTGTAGTAAGCACTGAAAATCCTCATGAAGAAGATGATTTTAAGACTTTTGCGATAGGAGATGTTCAATTTAAAAACATAAAACCTTGCGGAAGATGTGTTATGGTAAACAATGATCCGGAGAATGGACGTTTGAAAAAAGAACCTTTAAAAACTTTAAGCAAATACAGAAATGTAGATAATTCTGTATTATTTGGAACCAATATTGTGAGTCTGAATTCTGGAATTATCAGCGTTGGCGATGAGGTTGTTTTCTAGAAATTCAGTTTTATAAAATTCCAATTTAAAGTATTAAAAATTACCAATTCATTTTTTAAAGTTGGTAATTCTAAGATCAATTTTAAGGTTTCGTGCGCCATCATATTGCCAATAATTCCTGGCAGTGTGCCTAAAACGCCATTCAAATTGCAATTCGGAACGTCTTTTGGATTGGGCATTTCAGGAAATAAATCTCTAAGATTTTTACTTCCGTCATGATTAAAAACAGCAACCTGCCCTTCAAATTTTAAAATACTTCCGTAAACTAAAGGTTTATTAAGCTGAACACAAGTATCATTGACTAAATAACGAGTAGAAAAATTATCGGAACCATCGACAACAATATCATATTGCTGAATGATTTTCGAAGCATTTTCAGCGGTTAATTTTTCATTAATCGCAACAGTTTCAATCAGCGGATTTAGTTTTGAAACAACATCTTTTGCGACAATTGATTTATGATTACCAATTTCATTTTCGGTATATAAAATCTGCCTGTGAAGATTATGAATTTCAATTGTATCAAAGTCCATAATGCCGATAAAACCAACTCCTGCAGTTGCAATATATTGTAAAATTGGACAGCCCAAACCGCCTGCGCCAATTACTAAAACTCTAGCTTTTTTTAATTTTTCCTGACCTTCATCGCCAATTTCAGGAAGAATAGTTTGTCTGTTGTAACGTAAAAATTCTTGTATAACACTCATTTTAATTTTAGTCTTAAAGTTGAAAAGTCGAAGGTCGAAAGTGTTTGAATATGATTAAAGCTAAATTATAAGATAAAGTTTTGGACTTTATGACTTTAGATTTTTAAACTTTCGACCATATGCTTTGTCCCAGTCTTTCCAAACTGGTTCATAACCTGCATTTTTTATAATTTTTGAAATTTCTTCTGCAGAACGTTCATCGCTGATTTCGAATTGTTCCAAAGATTGCGGATCGACAACATAACCGCCCGGATTTGTTTTAGAACCAGCACTCATACTTGTAACGCCAATCGGAATAATATGGTTTCTAAATTTTTCATTTTCGCGAGTAGAAATCGAAATTTCTAAATCTTCATTCCATAAACGATAAGCGCAGATTAATTGTGTCAAATCCTTATCATCCATAATAAAATTTGGTTCGATAATACCTTCAGCAGGACGAAGACGCGGAAAAGAAACCGAATATTTTGTCTGCCAATATTTCTTTTGAAGATAATCTAAATGTAAAGCATTGAAGAAGCTATCAGTTCGCCAGTCTTCCAAACCTAATAAAACGCCTAAACCAATTTTATGAATACCCGCAGTTCCAATTCTGTCAGGAGTTTCCAGTCGATAATCAAAGTTTGATTTTTTTCCTTTGGTATGATACTTTTTGTAAACTTCTTGATGGTACGTTTCCTGATAAACTAAAACTGAATAGACTCCTGCATCATGCAAACGCTGATAGTCTTCTGTAGAAAGTGGCTGTACTTCGACAGAAATAATAGAGAAATCTTTTCTAATTAAATCGATTGCATTTAGAAAATAATTGATATTTACAGTATAATTTGCTTCGCCTGTAACCAATAAAACATGATCAAAACCAGTTTTTTTTAAGGCTTCAACTTCTAGTTTTATTTCAGCATCAGAAAGGGTTTTTCTTTTGATTTTATTGTCTAAGCTAAATCCGCAATAGGTGCAAATATTTTGGCATTCGTTGCTTAGATATAATGGAGCGTACATTTGAATGGTTTTTCCGAAACGTTTCTTGGTAATTTCATGGCATTTTTGAGCCATTTGCTCTAAATAATTTTGAGCAATAGGAGAAATTAGAATCAAAAAATCATCGAGGTTGTATTTGGTTTTAGCCAAAGTACGCTCAACATCTTTTGATGTGGTTTTATATATTTTGGATTGGATTTCATCCCAATTATATTGTTCAAAAATAGATTTAAATGTTTTCATGGTTATTAACCGCAAAGTGCGCGGAGATTTACGCAAGGTTCGCAAAGCTTTGCGTTCTTAGCGCTTTTCTTTGCGAACTTTGCGGTTAAATTTTTATTCATAAAGAAAAGAAGTCAATGGGCTAGAAGCTGAAGCATAATTCTGCTGATTGGCAACTTTAGCTTCAAAAGCTTTTCTTCCTGCAATGACAGCTTCTCTAAAAGCCTCAGCCATTAATTTCGGATTTCCAGCGACAGCAATTGCGGTATTCACCAAAACTGCATCGGCACCAATTTCCATTGCTTTTGCGGCATCAGAAGGTGCTCCAATTCCAGCATCTACAATAACAGGAACAGTACTTTGTTCAATGATAATTTCTAGGAAATCTATTGTTTTAAGACCTTTATTGCTTCCAATTGGTGAACCCAAAGGCATTACTGCAGCAGTTCCCACGCTTTCTAAATGTTTGCACAAAACAGGATCGGCGTGAATGTACGGAAGTACAATAAAACCGAGTTTAGCCAATTCTTCTGTTGCTTTTAAAGTTTCAATCGGATCTGGCATTAAATATTTCGGATCAGGATGAATTTCTAGTTTTACCCAATTGGTTTCTAGAGCTTCACGTGCCAGCTGTGCAGCGAAAACAGCTTCTTTGGCATTTCTTGCTCCCGAAGTATTGGGTAACAAATTGATATTTGAATGATTTAAATGTGATAAAATAGCATCTGTGTCGGTTTCAAGATCGATACGTTTTAATGCTACAGTAACCAATTCGCTTTCTGAAGCTAAAACAGCATCTTCCATTTCCTCATTAGAACCAAATTTCCCAGTTCCGAGGAACAAGCGGGATTTAAAGGTTTTATCTCCTATATTAAACAATGATGTCTGCATATAATTTTTCGTTTAATTGTTGAATTAATTTTTCTTTTTCATCACTTTCAGTAATGATTCCAGACACGGCAATTCCGAAAATTCCAGTTTCCATTAACGGACTTACATCGCTTAGTGTAATGCCCCCAATGGCATAAACAGGAATATCGATTTTATTTTTTTTTAGTTTTTGAAGAATCTCATAGTAACCTGATAAACCCAAAATTGGACTCAGTTTTTCTTTTGTTGCGGTAAATCTAATAGGCCCCAAGCCAATGTAATCACAACCGTTTTTTACATGGTTTTCAATATCTTCAAAAGTATTGGCAGTTCCTCCGATAATTTTTGTTGAGCCTAAAATTGCTCTTGCTTCATCGATTTTTGTGTCAGTCAGTCCTAAATGAACGCCATCAGCAGCAATTTGTTCTGCGAGATGTAAATCGTCGTTTACAATAAAATTCGCGAGATATTCTTCGCACAAAGGTTTTACCGCTTCCGCTAAAGTGAAAACGTCTTTTTGGTTTTGGTTTTTAAATCGCATTTGTACCCATCTGCAACCAGTGTCAAGTGCTTGCTGAATGTTGTACAATTGTTTTTCGACTGTTTCGCCTTGAGAGATATATTGTAATTTGTTATACATAATGATATCCAATTAAAGTTGTAGTTGAGCTTAGGTAGTTTTCAATATAGATTTTAGCATTTTTGCAGGCTTCAAATAAGGGTTGATTTAGAGCTAAGTTTGATGCAATTGCAGATGAAAGAATACAGCCTGAACCATGTTTTTCGAAGCAATTTTTATTTGACGGAGTTAATTCTAAGATTTCATTTTCTAGAAATAAAAGATCAGTTCCCAATGCTGTTTTGTTGTGACCTCCTTTAAGTAGAATACGAGTTGGGATGTGGTTTTCTTTCCAATAACTTTTCAAATCAGTATCAGGGAATAATATTGTCATTTCATCATAATTTGGTGTGATCAAATCGATTTTTGAAAGTATGTTATGTAAATTCATATGGCTTTCGATATTCATAAATTCAAATTTAGTAGTCGATTTTAAAACTGGATCCCACACTATTTTTGTTGAAGAAGAAAGTTGTTTTATGGTTGAAACAATTCGGTTTAAATCAGGTAAAGAAGAAATAATTCCAATTTTCACAACGCTGATTTTATAGTTTAAAAATAAAGTTTCGATCGAGCGAAGTATAAAACTCAAATCAGTCCACTGAATCTCATAAAACTGATTTTCAGTCTGAATTGTATTGGCTGTCGAAATAGCGAAGCCAGTCACTTTATGCTGTTCAAATGTCTTGATATCAGCCAAAATTCCAGCACCTCCAGATGGATCTAAACCTGCGATTGTGAGTACGAAAGGGCGATCTGCTGACATAATTTAAATTGTTTTAACGGATTTTTGTTATTCCAAATGCTTCCTAAAAGTGCCACATCGTCAAAACCATTTTCTAGGGTTTTTTGAATGTTTTCTGCATCAATTCCGCCTAAAGCAATGATTTTTGTATGTTGATTTGTTCTTGACTTTAATGCTTCAAAAAGATCCACTTCAGAATGATAATTTTCCTTCGATATACTTTTAAAAACAGGACTTAAGAATGCATAATCAAATTCATTTTCTAACGAATTAAAATCTTCGATAGAATGTGTTGATGTTGAAATTGATTCTGATTTAAGCCTACAAGGTTTTGTAAACCTTGCAGGAAATTTTTTTCTCTCTTTCTCGGAAAAATGAAATCGGTCAATACCAAGATTTTTGGCTAACTGATGATGACTGTGCAAAACCAGATTAGTACGAAATTCTAATTTTATCTGATCAATAAACTTAGCCATTTCTAATTCTGAAAAATCAGGTTTTCGAATATGAAGCAAAGACAATCCTTCTTCCAATAAAGAATTCAGCATTTGAATTTCATCTTCAATAAAAAAAGGATTTGTAATAACAATCATAATTTGTAAAATGCTTTTTGTGAGATGTAAAATGTGAAAATCAATGCATTTCACATTTTACAAATTTCATCTCACTATATGTAAATCTCTTTCCCTTGCTCAATAAATTCCTCTGATTTCTCTTGCATTCCTTTTTCTGCTGCAGCGACATCCCTAATTTCTTGAGATATTTTCATAGAGCAGAATTTCGGTCCGCACATCGAACAGAAGTGCGCAACTTTTGCTCCATCGGCAGGAAGTGTTTCATCGTGAAATTCTCGTGCTGTATCTGGATCAAGTGCCAAATTAAACTGATCTTCCCAACGGAATTCAAAACGAGCTTTGCTCAAAGCGTTGTCGCGGTATTGCGCTCCCGGATGACCTTTTGCTAAATCGGCAGCATGCGCAGAAATTTTATAGGTGATCACACCATCTTTTACATCCTTTTTGTTTGGTAAACCTAAATGCTCTTTTGGCGTTACATAACACAACATCGCACAGCCATACCAGCCAATCATAGCCGCTCCAATTGCCGACGTGATATGATCGTAACCCGGTGCAATATCTGTAGTTAAAGGGCCTAAAGTGTAAAATGGCGCTTCATGACAGTGCTCCAATTGCTTGTCCATGTTTTCTTTGATCATGTGCATTGGTACGTGTCCTGGCCCTTCAATAAAAACCTGAACATCGTGTTTCCAAGCAATTTTTGTCAGTTCGCCTAAAGTTTCTAATTCGGCAAATTGTGCAGCATCATTTGCGTCGGCGATAGAACCTGGACGCAAGCCATCTCCAAGAGAAAAAGCTACGTCGTATTGTTTCATGATTTCGCAGATTTCTTCAAAATGCGTGTACAAGAAGTTTTCTTTATGATGAAATAAGCACCATTTTGCCATAATTGATCCCCCTCGAGATACAATTCCTGTAACGCGATTGGCTGTTAAATGAATATAGCGAAGCAAAACTCCAGCATGAATTGTGAAGTATGAAACACCTTGTTCTGCTTGTTCAATTAAAGTGTCGCGGAAAATTTCCCAAGTCAAATCTTCTGCAATTCCCTTTACTTTTTCCAGTGCCTGATAAATTGGCACGGTTCCGATTGGAACAGGAGAATTACGAATAATCCATTCTCTGGTTTCATGAATATTTTTTCCTGTTGATAAATCCATAATCGTATCAGCTCCCCAACGGCAAGCCCAAACGGCTTTTTCAACTTCTTCTTCAATGCTTGAAGTCACAGCGCTGTTTCCAATATTAGCATTAATTTTCACCAAGAAATTACGACCTACAATCATAGGTTCGCTTTCTGGATGATTGATATTGTTTGGAATAATAGCTCTTCCGCAAGCAACTTCAGAGCGCACAAATTCTGGAGTGATTTTATTTTTTGGAGTATTGGCGCCAAAACTATGACCACTGTGTTGGCATTGCATGGCTTTAGTTTGTTCGTTTAAAAGTTCAATACGTTGATTTTCACGAATAGCGATATATTCCATTTCTGGAGTAATAATGCCTTGTTTAGCGTAGTATAACTGTGTTACATTTGCGCCTTGTTTAGCACGTTTTGGCTGATGCAAATATTCAAAACGAAGGTGATTCAGACTTTCATCTTTTAATCGGCTTAAGCCATAATCTGAGGTGATTTCATTTAAAACTTCGACATCATTTCGGTCAAGGATCCAACTTTCGCGTAAGCGTGGTAATCCTTTTCTAATATCAATTTCGATATTTGGATCTGTATAAGCTCCAGAAGTGTCATAAACCGTTACAGGAGGATTTTTTTCTATTCCGCCGTTCGAAAGTTTAGTGTCGCTTAAAGTTATCTCGCGCATTGCTACTTTTATCGGATGAATTTCTCCATCGATATAAACTTTTTTAGAATTCGGAAATGGGGTTCTTGATATTTGTTCTTCGTTTGTCATAGCTTGTATATTGTAAGATGTAAGATGTAAGATGTAAGATGTAAGATGTGAATTGTAGAGGTGCACTGCAGTGCGTCTACGTCCGGTATATAATTGGAATTTTATTCTATCCTCCCTGCGTAGCAGAAATAATCAGAATTTCGTCAGTTTCTTGTACGAAGAATTCGTTCCATTTGAGTTTTGGAACAACGGTATTGTTAACAGCAACAGCAATTCCGTTTTGTTTGTGCGGAATTTCGAGATCGAGCAATGATTGAACGCTAAGCGATTCAGCATTGAATTGTTTGGTTTGTTGATTGATTTTTAGTTCCATTCCTTTTGAGTTTAGTGTATAGATACACCTTAGGAATGGCTACAATGACGCATAGAAATGCGTTCAAGAAGTCATCTTACTTTTCCCTACGCTAGTATGAACTAGATCAGGTTCAGAGGGTAAAATCTCAGCCTGCGCGATGCAGACACCCCTAAAGTGTGAAGCAAATGTAATAAAATTTTGTTTGAAAGTTCCAAGTTTCAGGTTTCAAGTTCAAAAAAAACTGAAAACTGTGACTGAAAACTGCTGTTATTTGCCTTTTCGAGTAAAGCAATCTTTTACATGATCATTGACCATTCCGGTTGCTTGCATGTGAGCATAAATGACGGTTGAACCAACAAATTTGAATCCGCGTTTTTTTAAATCTTTGCTGATTGCGTCAGAAATTGGAGTGGTTGCTGGAACATCTTTCAAAGTTTTCGGCTTATTATCAATTGGTTTTCCGTCGGTAAATTTCCAGATATAATCAGAAAATGTTCCAAATTCTTCTTGGATTTTCATAAAAGCCTGAGCGTTTGTGACAGCAGAGTTGATTTTAAGTTTATTGCGAATAATTCCTGTATCCTGCATTAATTCTTCGATTTTATCCTCAGAATAATTGGCAATCTTTTTATAATCAAAATTATCAAAAGCTGTTTTAAAGTTTTCTCTTTTGTTTAAAATGGTAATCCAGCTTAATCCAGCTTGAAAAGTTTCTAGAATTAAAAACTCAAAAATAGTTGGATCGTCATAAACAGGAGTTCCCCATTCTTCGTCATGATATTTTTTATATAAATCGCTGGCAGAACACCAGCCGCATCTTATTGGTTCCATTTTTTGTAATTCTAATTTATCTTCCAATTTGCCAGCTATATCCTTTTACACTCGGAATGTAAGCCGAACGTCCAATTATAACAAGGTTGTTGTACACTTTTCTGTTGTATTTAATACCAATCGCATTTCCAGAAGTGTACATTTTATTGGCCTTAAAAACCACTCTCATTTTACCGTCTTCAAGTTCGGCATCAGATACTTTTTCGACAAACCATGTAGATTGCCATTTTACGGCCAGTTCATTTTCTGCAGTTCTGGTAACACTTTTTACCAGTTTAACAGCTTCTTTTGGTATTTCAAAATTTTCGGTTAATTGTTTTTGACTTAAAGTCTGTCCCATTTTGCATTTGTCGAATATCTTGCGAAGGTTAACAAAATTAACTAGTTTATCATTTGCCTCTTTTTTTATATCAACAGGTTTTTCTGTTTTGTTTAATAATTCTGGCGACGTAGTTTTAATTTCAATTTTGTTTTTCACAGCAAAAGTATTTTGTAAACTGTTTTTTTGAGATTCAATCTCTCTTGAAGCAGTAATGCTTTTGGATGAAATTTTAGGATTCTTTTTTATAGGTACTGGCGTTAACCTATTAACAGATTGAATGACTTTTTTTGGCTGTTTTTTTTCGTCATTGCCACAGCTTAAAAAGAAATAGGTAACAGAGAATAAAATAAGCAAGTAATTTTTTTTCATGACCTAAATATGTTATTGTTTTTTATCCTTTGTGTGTAGGATCTTCGTCCAAATATTTTTTAATCAGATGATGTCCTAAATAAATTGCTGGAGTTAATAAAATAGCAATTGCTAATTTAAATGTATATCCTATTAATCCCGAAGATATAAATGTGTCAAAATCAATTTTTCCTGGAAGCCAAAAAGCAATTCCGAGAACAATAAACGAATCAAACAATTGCGAAATAACAGTAGAACCAGTAGTTCTTAACCATATTTTCTTTTCGCCAGTTCTGTTTTTAAAAAACCAAAAAATCCATACATCAATCAGCTGAGAAGCCATGAAAGCAATTAAACTTCCAATGATAATCCACATACTTTGGCCAAAAACAGCTTCAAATTGACTGTCATTTACTGGGCTGATTCCTTTTGCGGCGGGAATAACAATTGCCATAAAAAGTATCAGAAAAGCATAAGCAATCAAACAGGCTGTAATGAAAGAAAGTTTTTTTACGCCTTTTTCGCCAAAATATTCATTAATCAAATCGGTAGTTAGAAATACAACTGGCCAAGGCAAAATTCCGATACTCATTACAAAAGGACCAATTTGAATTAGCTTTCCTCCAATTAACTCAGCCACAACGGCATTGGTAATAAATATTCCTGCTAAAATTACAAAAACAATTTCTTTTCTGGTTTTAAACATGTTATTTTTAAATTGGTATTTCAAAAATAAACTATTTCTTTTTAAATCTTAGAAGCAGATTAATTTTTATAATCTGTTGGCGTATGAAGTTTGCTTCCGATTGGTTAATTTTGAGATTCTGTTGCTCTTTTTTCTGTTTGAAATTTTGCACAGAATTAATTAATGTATTTGTTATGAAGACACCAATAGAGTTAGATAATTCATTGCTAAAAGATTGGTCTGGTCCTTATGGAGGTATTCCAGATTTTACGGCATATAAAATTTCAGATTTTAAACCCGCAATAGAATTTGCGATCAAAGAAAAATTAGAAGAAATCGATGCAATCGCGAATAATTCACAAAAACCTACATTTGAAAATACCATTGAAGCTTTGGAGCTTTCGGGTACAAAATTAGATCGAATTCATGCGGTTTATGGTATTTACAGATCTAATCTAAGTACTCCGGAATTTAATGTTGTTGATACCGAAATGTCGCCAAAATTGGCAGAGATCAATGATAAACTGTATCAAAATAACAAACTGTTTTCTAGAATTGAAGCCTTGTATAAATCGGATGAAAAGAAGGATTTGTCTAAGGAACAGCAACGCGTGCTTTGGCTTTATTACACTGACTTTGTTAGAGAAGGAGCGGAATTAGAAGAAAAGGATAAAGATAAAGTAGCTAAGATCAATCAGGAACTGGCAACGCTTTTTACCGCTTTTAGTCAAAAGTTATTGGCAGAAGAAAACGATCAATATATAGAGTTAGAGACAGAAGCTGATTTTGACGGTTTGCCTGAGGAATTTAAGAATGCGGCAATTGCAGAAGCGAAAGAAAGAAATTTAAAAGTTTTAGGATGCATTGGCAATACAAGATCTTCAATTGAACCTTTTTTAACTTTTTCAAACAAAAGGAATTTAAGAGAAAAAGCTTTTGATATTTTCGTAAAACGTGGCGATAATAAGAATGAAAATGACACCAATGGAACCCTTATATCTATTTTAGGATTAAGGGCAGAGAAAGCGAAGATATTAGGTTTCGCAAATTTTGCTGAGTGGAGTTTGTCAAACAAAATGGCTAAAAATCCTCAGAAAACATTAGATCTGATGCATTCGGTATGGAAGCCTGCAGTAGAGAAAGTAAAAAACGATGTTTTGGATATGCAGGAAATGGTGAATAGAGAAGGGGAGAATTTTAAAATTCAGCCTTGGGATTACCGCTATTATGCAGAAAAAGTACGAAAAGCAAAATACGATTTAGACCAAAATGAAATCAAGCAATATTTACAGCTGGAAAATTTACGCGAAGGAATGTTCTGGACAGCTGGCGAATTGTTTGATTTAGGTTTTAAACAATTATTTGACCTTCCTGTTTATCATCCAGATGTTCGTGTTTGGGAAGTGAATAATAAAAATACAGGAGAGCCAATTGGCTTATGGTATTTTGATCCTTATGCACGTGTAGGAAAGCGTTCGGGAGCTTGGATGAACTCGCATAGAGATCAGCAAAAAATTAGAGAAAAGGTGCTGCCAATTGTGTCAAACAATTGCAATTTCATTAAAGGGAATAGCAATGAACCGGTTTTAATTTCGTGGGATGATGCAACGACTCTATTTCATGAATTTGGTCATGCACTTCATGGATTATGTTCGAATGTAACTTATCCTAGCCTTTCTGGGACTTCAGTTGCGAGAGATTATGTAGAGTTTCCTTCTCAGTTACTGGAGCATTGGTTAGCGACTCCAGAAGTGTTGAATAAATTTGCGCTTCATTATAAAACTAAAGAGCCTTTATCGCGATCATTGGTAGAAAGAATAGGAAAAGCAGCCAATTTTAACGAAGGTTTTGCAACAGTTGAGACAATTTCAAGTTCGTTTGTAGACATGGAGCTACATTTAACGACCGAAACAGTCGATCCGCATGCATTTGAGAAGAAAATCTTAAGTGAAATTAATATGCCGTCTGAAATCGTAATGCGACACAGGATTCCGCAGTTTGCACACATATTTTCAAGCGATGGATATGCGGCAGGATATTACAGTTACTTATGGGCAGATGTGATTAATGCAGATGCATATGAGGCATTTTTGGAAGGAAACGGTCCTTTTGATAAAGTGATTTCTAAACGTCTTTATGAAACTGTTTTAAGCGTTGGAAACACAATTGATAACGAAGAAATGTATGAGAATTTTAGAGGTCATGCACCAAAATCTGACGCATTGATGAGAGCAAGAAATTTTCCAATTGAAAGCTAAAAATAAAAAAGCCCGAATAAATAAATATTCGGGCTTTTTAATATTGAAAATAATATATTAACCTAAAGTAACTCTTTTGAAACCTGTAATTTCAACATTGAATCCTTTTACGTAATCACCAACTTTTTTACTGTCATCTTTGATGAAGTTTTGATCTAAAAGAGCTTTCTCTTGATCTAAAGTAGTGTTGTCAGAGATAAAACGTTGAACTTTACCTGGAAGAATTTTATCCCAGATTTGCTCTGGTTTACCTTCAGCTTTTAATTCAGCTTTAGCATCTTCTTCAGCTTGTTTGATAACCTCAGGAGTTAATTGAGAGAAAGAGATGTATTTAGGAACATTTTTTAAAGTTTTTCCTAAACGTGCAGCTTCTTCATTGTCCTTTTCGATTACAGCAATACGAGCAGCAAGTTCAGATTCAACGAAAGCAGGATCAAAATCTTTGTAAGATAATGTATCAGCTCCCATAGAAGCAACTTGCATAGAAACGTCTTTTGTTAAAGCTTCAGCGTTAGCAACTGGAGCAGAAATTGCAGTTAAAGCAGCAATTTTATTAACGTGAACATAAGATCCAACGTAAGCACCTTCTAAAATTTCAAAACCACCAATTTCGATTTTCTCACCGATAACACCAGTTTGCTCGATTAATTTTTCAGCAACAGTGATTCCGTTGAAATCAGAAGCTAAAAATTCTTCTTTATTAGAGAAGTTGATAGCTCTTTCAACTAAATCTTTAGCTAAAGTTACAAAAGCTTCATTTTTACCTACGAAGTCAGTTTCGCAGTTTAAAGTGATGATAGCTCCTTTAGTATGGTCAGCATTGATAAAAGAAACAGCAGCTCCTTCAGAAGACTCACGGTCAGAACGGTTAGCAGCAACTTTTTGTCCTTTTTCTCTAAGGATTTGGATAGCTTTATCGAAATCTCCTTCAGCTTCAACTAAAGCCTTTTTACAGTCCATCATTCCGGCACCTGTAGATTGTCTTAATTTATTTACGTCTGCAGCAGTAATTGTTGCCATAATATTTTAAGTTTTAATATGTTTTTAAAAGTAAAAAATTCCAGCTTTTAAATCCCAAACTCCAATTTTAATAAATTATCAACATAATGTTTTTAATTCTGGTTGGATTTTGGAATTTAAAATTTGGAATTTAAATTTTGATTTATTCTTCAGTTGCAGGAGCAGCAGCTTCAGCCTCAACAGCAGGAGCTTCTTCAGCAGCTTCAACTTCTTTTTCAGCACCTCTGTCAGAAAGACCTTCGATTACTGCAGTAGTCACTAAAGATAAAATTTTGTCAATTGATTTAGAAGCATCATCATTTGCAGGAATCACGTAATCAACCTCTCTTGGGTCAGAATTCGTATCAACCATTGCGAAAACTGGAATGTTTAATTTTTGAGCTTCTTTTATTGCGATGTGTTCAGCTTTGATATCTACTACGAACAATGCTGCAGGTAATCTAGACATATCAGCAATTGAACCTAAGTTTTTCTCTAATTTAGCACGTAGACGATCAACTTGTAAACGCTCTTTTTTAGATAAAGTGTTGAAAGTACCATCTTTCTTCATTTTATCAATAGAAGACATTTTTTTAACTGCCTTTCTGATAGTTACGAAGTTAGTCAACATTCCACCTGGCCATCTTTCAGTGATGTAAGGCATGTTTGCAGCTTTTGCTTTATCAGCAACGATGTCTTTTGCTTGTTTTTTGGTAGCTACGAATAAGATTTTTCTACCTGATGCAGCGATTTTTTTCAAAGCTTCGTTAGCCTCTTCAATTTTAGCTGCAGTTTTATATAGATTGATAATGTGAATACCATTACGCTCCATATAAATGTAAGGAGCCATATTTGGATCCCATTTTCTAGTCATGTGTCCGAAGTGAACACCTGCTTCTAGTAATTCTTTTACTTCTATTTTGTTTGCCATTTTTGTACTAGTTTACGTTCTGTTGATTAGCAATGTCCCGTTATGGATTTAATGATTTAAAAATTTAAAGATTTAAAAAATTTCAGTTGTAATCTTTTAATTATTCAATCTTTTAATCTTTCAATCCCAGTTTCATTTAGATGCTAAACTATATCCTACCTCGATAGGAGAGCAACAATAACTGTGTTTTTTAATTTCAATAAATAATTGATAATGTCTTGTCCCATCTGAACAAGACAGGTAATATTAACGTTTAGAGAATTGGAATCTCTTACGAGCTTTCTTCTGACCGAATTTCTTACGTTCAACCATTCTTGGGTCTCTTGTTAATAAACCTTCTGGTTTAAGGATTCCTCTGTTTTCAGCGTTAACTTCACACATTACGCGTGCTAATGCCATTCTTACAGCTTCTGCTTGACCAGTTGTACCACCTCCGTAAACATTTACTTTTACATCAAAGTTACCAGCGTTTTCTGTCATAGAAAGTGGTTGTAAAACTTTGTATTGTAAAGTTGCAGTTGGAAAGTAAGTTGCGAATTCTTTTTTGTTTACAGTGATGTTTCCAGTTCCTTCAGAAACGTATACACGTGCAACAGCGGTTTTTCTTCTACCGATTTTGTGAATAACTCCCATTACTTAAGATCATTTAGGTTAACAGTTCTAGGTTTTTGAGCTCCGTGTTTGTGCTCAGCTCCTACAACAACATTTAGATTTCTAAAAAGTTCTGCTCCTAATTTGTTCTTAGGTAACATACCTTTTACAGCTTTTTCTACTAATGCAGCTGGATTTTTAGCTTGCAATACTTTAGCGGTTAAAGTTCTTTGTCCTCCTGGGTAACCTGTATGACGCATGTAAATTTTGTCATTCATTTTTGTACCTGTAAGGTTAATTTTTTCTGAGTTGATAACAATTACGTTATCTCCACAGTCAACGTGCGGTGTGTAACTAGGCTTGTACTTACCTCTTAAGATCATTGCAACTTTAGAAGCAAGACGTCCTAAGTTATGACCTTCAGCGTCAACAACAATCCACTCTTTAGTTACAGTGGCTTTGCTAGCTGAAACTGTTTTGTAGCTTAATGCGTCCATAATATTATTTTAATTAAACATTCCATCCCCAATAAAGGGGATGCAAAAGTACAATTAATTATTTTAAAACCAAATACCTGAAAAGAATATTTTATATCCTGAAAATCAGGGGTTCAGTTTTTTAATTAATTAATGAATAAAAAACCGCCTCCACAATAATGTCAAGACGGTTAAATATTTAAAGAAAAAAGTAATTATACAATAAAGATATTGGCGATGTCTACAACCTGCTGAGTCGTAAGTGGCTCATCATAAGCTTCTGAGCCTGCTGCAGGCCCAAAAGCAGTTGCTGTATTAAATCCAGCCTGCATGGTTACCCCTTCGCCATCATAAACTGCTTGTGTAGCTGCAGGCATGCCAGCGCCTCGTTCGGCATTAGAAATCCATCCTTTTAAACCTCTTAGTCGTCTAACTTCAGAGGCATGGCGTGCTTCAACAGAATGAATCTGAAGTGCTGCAGTCAATAAATCGGGTGCGGTTATTAAGTTTGCAGCTTGTCCTTTATATGCTCGAACTCCGGTATCTTCAAAAGCTTGTGCCAAAGCTAAAAATGTCGGATAATCATGAAAAGGATCAAAAGCGCCTCCAACAGTAAAGTCAAAAGTTGGTTTAGGAACGAAATTGGCACTTGCTGTACCGCCTAAACCTGCAATTAAAAATTTAACATGATCAGATTCGTGCGCCGCTATTTGCTGAAATACTTTTAAATCACGCCCGCCATTTTCAGAAGCCGGAATTACGCCAGAATCTAAAGCCATGGCGTAAAATTCGTTTTCAAGATATTCTAAGGTCAGCGCAAATTGCAAAGCTCCAATAGGTGTTGCCGGTGTTGCTGTAATGTCTTTTGCGAAAGCTTTATTGGTGAGAGCTGACAATCCGAACGGAATTGATGCTAAAGCTAAATTTTTTCCAATATTCCCAAACTGTGAAAAACTGTCTCTTCGAGAACCAATGCTATTCATTAAATTATCATCAGTAAAGGATTCTATAAATTTTAAAATGTTCATAATTTCTAAGTTTTAGCGGTTAAGATTAAGGCAAGTATTTAGCTGTAAATTTTGTGGTAATAAAACCAGCAGCAATCGGTAGGATTTTAGATGGATCTTTTGCGTCATCTAAACCTGTTGACATATTTACAATATCGTCTCCGGCAAAATCTTTCGAATTCGGATTGATTAAACTTCTTATTGCGGCCGCATGTCTGGCTTCAACTGAAACAATTTTTCCGGCTAATAATAAGTAGTCTGCTGTTTTAATTAATCTTCCTGCTCCGTTATAAGCGGCAACGCCAGTATCTTCTAGTGCTTTTGCAGTAGCTAGAACTTCGGTGCGGCTGTTAAAATTTAAAGAACCATAATTAAAGGCTAAAGAAGGAAGTAATTGCGAACTTGGATCGGGAAGTGCTCCATTTAATGCAGCTTTGAAGAAATCTCTGTGAACAACTTCGTGATGGTATAAATCAGTCAAAACTTCGCGTTCAAGACTACTAAAGACAGTGTTGAAACTGCTAGAATTTACTACTTTAGTATAAAAGTCGGCTTCTAATTGTTCTAGAGCATAAGCATAGGTTAATACTCCAAAATCTCCGGAGCCTAAATCAAAAACACCATTTCTTACTCCTGGCAAAGAAGTGTCTGGCATATCATTGTCGTTATCATTATCGCTACAGCCAGCCAAAACCAGACCTGTGGTCATTAATGTTAATCCGCTGAGCTTAAGAAAGCTCCTTCTGCTATCCAGTGAAGGGTTAACTTCATGAATTTTAACTTCGTTTTTCATAATCAAGTTTTTTATTAGGTTAACAACATTGGTTTTTTAGTTAACTGGTATTTAGTTATTAACGAAATTTTAGTAAGAGCGGTTTTAAAATCTCTGTTTAATTAAATATTATTTCGAAATGACTTATATTTTTAAATACTAATAGCTTGTTTTTGTTTTATTTTAGGTAATTCTACTATATTTGTATTAATTACATAAAATTCAATTGGATGAAAGCTAAAGCAACTCTAAAACAAATTGCGAAAGAACTTGGTGTTTCTGTTTCGACTGTATCTAAAGCGTTGAATGACAGTCCAGAAATTAGTGAACAAACGAAGGTGAAGATTAAGGAGTATGCCAAACTCAAAAACTATAAGCCGAATGTCATTGGTTTGAATCTAAAGAATCGTAAAACAAAAACGATTGGAGTAATTATTCCAAATATTCTAAATTCTTTCTTTGCGAAAGTTTTTAGCGGTATTGAGAAAGTTGCCGATAAAAAAGGATATAATGTAATTACCTGTATCTCTAACGAATCTTTAGAAAAAGAAATTCACACGCTTGAAATGTTGAGCAACGGAACTATTGACGGATTTATTCTTTCGGTTTCTGAAGAAGCTCAAAAGCTTCAAGATTACAATCACTTTTCGGAAATTATTAATGACGGAACGCCAATTGTGATGTTTGACCGTATTGCTGATGAAGTAGACTGTGATAAGGTTGTTGTAGATGATTTCGATTCAGCATTAAATTCAACACAGCATTTAATTAATCTTGGATGTAAAAATATCGCTTTAATATCTTCTGTAGATAATTTGAGTGTTGGAAAATTAAGAGCGGACGGATATTTGAAAGCTTTAAAAGACAATAATATTCCGGTTAATGAAAAAATCATTCTTCGTACCGATTCTGAAGATGATATGAAAAGTAAAATTGATGCAATTTTTGACAATAAAATTGACGGAATTTTTGCCTTGGATGAAAATGATTCGGTTGCAGCTTTGCGAGTAAGTTTGAAAAAAGGATATAGAGTTCCGGAAGATATTTCGATTATTGGTTTTGCAGATGGTATTTTGGCTTCAAGACGTTTATCGCCAAGTTTGACTACGGTAAGTCAGCATGGTGTTGAAATTGGAGAAGTTGCCGCAAAAAGATTAATTGAAAGATTGGAAGAGCCGGAAGGAACGGTTTCTGAATATGAAACGATTGTCATCAAGACAAAATTGAAAGAAAGAGAATCTACTAGAAAAGTATAAAATAAAAGAAGCCATCTGTAACGGATGGCTTCTTTGTTATAATGAATACGGGAATTTAGGATTTTTGTACTTTCTTAATTTCTCAAAAGGAACTAAAAAAGGTTCTTCGCAAGATCTTGCTGCTCTATAAAAAATAGGAGTAAATTCGATTCCCTTTTCGGTATAACTCCAAGACGGAAAATCCCAATATTCTTCATTGGTGTAATCACAATAATCATCTTCATTTTTTGGTTTTTCAAAATGTTCCTGAGAGTTAAGTACAGCCAGTAATTTTGGTGCAAAATAAGTGCTTCTGTATTTTGAAAAAGCATCAAAATTATTCTCTTTGTCGCCAGTTACACTTTTGTCAAAAGCTAGAATATCATCAATTCCATATTGTTTTCCGTTGTTTAAATCAATAAGATAACCGCTACTTCCAAAATCGGGATGAGCGCCTCCGCAGTCCCAAAACATCGAAACTTGGAAACCTAATAAATCATTATTCAGAAAGTTGATTGTCGTATTTCCTTCAATGCCTTTTCCTTGGCTGTATTCAAAACTAGAAGCGCAATTAAGCTGAGATAATGTATTTTCAATATGTATGCTTTCTAAGATCGGATTAATCAAAGCCTTGTTTTTTGCTGTAAAATCGTTTCCTAATCTAAAAAAATCAGAATCGCAATGTTTTTCAGAATACCAAACAAATTCTTTATTGTTGTAAAGTGTGGTTTTCTGTTTTTTGAATTCAAGGAATTTGTATTTTACGAGATTAAGACGTTCGTCGTCAAACCTAATTTTGAGATTTGATTTGTAATTATCAAAATTTACTGGTTCAAGATGAACAGCCAATTGTTTTTCTTTAGCATCATACCATAATCCATCAAAATTATTGCCCGATTTTTTCAGATAGAACTTTTCAGTAATATTATCACCAGGCTTAAAATAGAACGTAAAATTATTATTGTCCTTTAATTTTCCTTCCAGCTTAATATCTTTTAATGAACTTTTATAGAAATATACAGCATTGAGATTATTCTCGTTATCTGAGTTGTAGACTTGAACAGTCATGAAAATAGTGCTTTTGCCTAAAGTTCCTTCTAGATAATAAATTTTGCTCTGACAAATTGCAATTGTTGAATAAAGCAGAAATAGGTATAAGAAATATTTCTTCATTTTACTTTCTTTTAAATCTTTAAAGGTTGTTATAAAAGTTGTAAATGTAGTAAAAGTAAAATTCTTACAATGTTGTTTTTGATGAATAAAAAAACCGTTCAATTTTGAACGGTTTTTTTAAGTATGAAGAATAATTTTTTAGTGCGCTTCTAACCAATCTTTACCCATTCCGAGTTCAACTTCTAAAGGAACTGACAATTTGAAAGCATTTTCCATTTCGTGTTTAATCATAGGCTGGATTTTTTCGAGTTCATCGTTGTGAACATCGAACACAAGCTCATCATGTACTTGTAGCAACATTTTTGATTTCCAGTTTTCGTCACGAAGTTTTTTGTGAATATTAATCATTGCAATTTTAATCACATCGGCTGCGCTTCCTTGAATTGGTGCATTTACAGCATTTCGTTCTGCAGCGCTTCTTACAACGGCGTTGGCAGAATTAATATCTTTTAAATAACGGCGACGACCTAAAATGGTTTGTACATAACCTTTTTCACGTGCAAATTCGACTTGTTCTGAGATATAAGATTTAAGACGAGGATATGTTTTATAATAAGCATCAATCAATGCGGCACTTTCACTTCTTGATAGCGAAGTTTGATTACTCAAACCAAAAGCAGAAACACCATAAATAATTCCGAAGTTTACTGTTTTAGCGTTGCTTCTTTGTTCGCGAGAAACCTCTTCTAAGGCAACATCAAAAACTTTTGCAGCGGTAGCTCTGTGAATGTCTTCTCCGTTTTGGAAAGCTGCAATCATATTTTCTTCACCACTCAAAGCAGCAATAATTCTCAATTCGATCTGCGAGTAATCGGCAGAGATTAAAGTATGGTTTTCATCTCGAGCAACAAAAGCTTTACGAATCTGGCGCCCTCTTTCGGTACGAATCGGGATGTTCTGCAAGTTCGGATTGTTAGAACTTAAACGTCCGGTTGCGGCAACCGTCTGCATATAATCGGTATGAACGCGTAAAGTTTTTTTGTCTACCTGTTCTGGTAAAGCTAGAATGTATGTACTCTGTAATTTTACCATTTGACGCCAATCCAAAATTTGTTTTACAATTGGGTTGTCATTGGCCAAATAAGTCAAAACTTCTTCGCCAGTTGCATACTGTCCCGTTTTGGTTTTCTTTTGCTTAGCGCCGCCAATTTTTAGTTTGTCAAACAAAATATCTCCTAATTGTTTTGGAGAAGCCAAGTTGAATTTTTCACCAGCGGTTTCATATATTTTTTCTTCTAAAGCTTTGATTTCAACTTCCATTTCAGAAGACATTGCTTTTAAGAAATCTACATCCAAACGAATTCCTTCCGTTTCCATATCGGCCAATACGCTTACTAATGGAATTTCGATTTCGTCAAATAATTTTTTAGTTTCTGTTTTATCTAATTCTGTTGTAAAGATTTCTTTTAATTGTAATGTAATATCGGCATCTTCTGCAGCATATTCTTTAATGTCTTCTAAAGGAACATCACGCATGTTAAGCTGATTTTTCCCTTTTTTACCAATTAAAGTTTCAATAGATTTTGGAGAATATTTCAAATACGTTTCTGCTAAAATATCCATATTATGACGCATATCTGGATTAATCAAATAATGCGCAATCATGGTATCAAAAAGTTTTCCTTTTACAGTAACACCATAATTAGAGAGGATTTTTAAATCGTATTTTAAATTCTGTCCGATTTTCTCAATGTTTTCATTTTCAAAAAACGGAACAAATTTGTCTACTAAAGCTTTTGCTTCTTCCTGACTTTCTGGAAACGGAACATAAAATGCTTTTCCTTTTTCGTAAGAGAAAGACATTCCAACCAATTCTGCATGTAAAGCATCGATTCCTGTGGTTTCAGTATCAAAACAAACTGAAGTCTGTTTTTGTAAATTCTGTAAAAGCATTTTAATGCCTAAATCGCCTTGAATGGTTTGGTAAAAATGCTCTGTGTTTTCTAAAGTGTTATAAAACGAAGTTCTTTCGATTTCAGCATTTTCTCCATTCGTATTTCCACCTCCAAAAAGATCAAATTGGTCTTCGTTTTTAGGTTGTGCTTTTTTATACAATTTGGCATCAGGATCTGGAGCAGCAGTTTGAGCGCCATCAGTTTTAAACAAATTATCAAACTGCTCTGCCATTCTTCTAAACTCTAATTCTTGAAAAATAGCATCTGTTTTTTCGATATCTGGGCGAGAAAGTTCGTAATCTTCTTCATTAAAAGCCACATCGCAATCTGTGATAATTGCGGCCAGTTTTTTAGAAAGAATACCTTTTTCTTTATTCGCTTCAATATTTTCTTTCATTTTACCTTTTAGTAAATGCGTATTTTCTAAAAGGTTTTCCATTGTTCCAAATTCTTTTAGGAACTTTTTAGCGGTCACTTCTCCAACACCTGGTAATCCTGGAATATTATCAATTGCATCACCCATCATTCCAAGAAAATCGATTACCTGTTCAGGTCTTTCGATTTCAAATTTTGCCAAAACTTCAGGAACTCCCCAAATTTCGATTCCGTTACCCATACGGGCAGGTTTATACATAAAAATGTTTTCAGAAACTAATTGGGCAAAATCCTTATCTGGAGTCACCATGTAGACTTTGTAGTTTTGTTTTTCTGCCTGTTTCGCAATTGTTCCAATTAAATCATCGGCTTCACAACCTTCAAGTTCGATAATTGGAATGTGCATCGCTTTTAATAATTCCTGAATATATGGAACAGCAATTTTAATTGCTTCTGGAGTTGCATCTCGATTGGCTTTGTAATCAACAAACATTTCAGTTCTTACATGACTTCCGCCTTTATCAAAGGCAACAGCCAAGTGATCTGGTTTTTCTCTTTTAATAACATCCAAAAGTGAGTTCATAAAACCCATAATTGCAGATGTATCCATTCCTTTTGAGTTGATTCTCGGGTTTTTGATAAAAGCATAATAACCACGAAAAATTAGTGCATAAGCATCTAGAAGAAAAAGGCGTTTTTGAGTTGACATATTAAAAATATTAGTCTGTAAAAATAAACAATTGGGTTTTAAAAAACGATTCAGTTCTTGAAAATTAATTTTGTTTCACCATATAAGTAATATAAGTCTATTTTAGTAGAGACGCACCGCAGTGCGTCTCCTCGGTGACTTGAATAAAGCTGAAAAACGATTATTTAAATGACCTCATATGGCTCATGGAATAAAAAAAAGTCCAAGCGTTAATATCAAGTTAAATTTTTTTATTCAGTGATTTCTTCATTTTCTCTTCATGTTCCGAAAGTAATTTTGATCTGTAAAATAAAAGGTTATTAATTCTTAAATCTTAGAAATCATGAGAAATTTATTAATGTTACTAGTAGCAGTTTTAGGAACAAGTGCAATGGTTCACGCATTTCCTGCAAAAGATGGAAAAGAAGCTCCGGCGAAAGAAGTAAAAGCAACAAAACATCCTAAAAAAAGCAAATCAGATCAAAAAACAAAATCAGTGAAAAGTGAAGCGCCAAAAACAGAGGCAGCTAAACCAGAAACTGCAAAAATGAAAAAATAACAAATAATTAAAAAAATAGAAATCATGAAAAATTTATTTATTGTATTGGCAGCAGTTTTAGGAACAAGTGTAATGGTAAGCGCTCAAACAACTCCAGCTCAAGCAGCACCAACGAAAGAGGTAAAAGCTACAAAACATCATCACAAAGGAAATAAAAAAGCAAAAGCTGAAGCTCCAAAAGAAGAAGTAACGCCTGCAAAATAAGAATTGCTCTCGTTTTGTTTTCGAAGCATTGTAATGAACGAAGGCAAAACAGGAATAATGATTATGAGAATGCGATTGAAGAAGCTGATGAAGAAATTTATCAGCTTTTTTCATTAGTTAATTTTTTAATAATGTGTAGCTGAACTTTTGAGAATTGATTAATTTTAGTAATGCTTAAATGCCATGTGTATGAATATTTTAATTGTTGAAGATAATAAAGAACTTGCTGTAGAAGTTTACGATTTTTTGTGCAATGCAGGTTATATCTGTAAAATTGCAAATAACTGTGCTGAAGCTTTGGAAGAGTTTGGAAGCAATGATTACGATGCCATGCTATTGGATTTAGGTTTGCCTGATGGAGACGGTTTTGAAGTTTTGCAGACGATTCGAAAAACAAAATCAAAGATTGCTGTAATTGTACTTACAGCGCGCGGAGAATTGGATGACAGGATTAACGGACTTCATCTTGGAGCCGACGATTATTTGACAAAACCTTTTGCTTTGACAGAATTGGCAGCAAGGCTGTTTGCTGTAATTCGTAGGATTCATGGTTTTACTTTAAACAATTTAAGCATTCATGGTTTTCTGCTGCAGCTTCAGGATTATAAAGTGAGCTTTAATGAAACTCCGTTAAGTCTTACCAAAAAAGAATTTGATATTTTTCAGTATCTAGTTCTCAATAAAAATCGAGTGATTACAAGGTTACAATTGACCGAACATATTTGGGGCGATATTCTGGAAGTGAATTCAGATTCTAATTTTATAGATGTTCATGTTCGAAATCTGAGAAAGAAATTAGATAAACATACGACTATAGATTGGTTTGAGACCGTTCGTAATGTGGGTTATCGTATAAACGAATAAAATTATTCTTGTGAAAATAAAACATCAATTAGCCATTTTTAATGCCATGACCAGACTGCTGGTCATTTTGATTTTATGGCTGATGCTTCCTATTTTGGTAGAAAATGTGGTGTATCATCATATTAATAATAGTCTGCTGGAGAAAAAGAAAAAGTTTATTGAGCATCTTAATCAAGAGGAAATCAATGATTTTATAGAGAATCCAGATGATACAACAGAGACGTTTTCTGAGTTTTCGACACTTCACAGCGAGTTTTTAGTGCTTTCCAGAATGCCGATAAAACAGCATCAGAAGAAAACAACTTTTACAAATGAATATCGCAAGATTGAAAATGAAGAAAGTGAATACAGAATATTGCAGCATCATTTTACTTACGAAGGGCAAGATTATCAGCTTGAAATCGGAAGCAGTTTAAGCGAGGTAAACGATTTGACTTTTGTAATAAAGCTTTTTATTATCATTGTTTTTGTTATCATTCTATTTATTACTTTTTTGGCTGATACTTTTTACATTGAATATCTTTTAAAACCATTTTATAAAATTATTGATACGAAGATTAGGCGGGTAAACGAACCTGAAATGTTTGATCATACTCCGATAAAAGCGGCTTCTAGAGACTTTAGGGAATTGGATTTTGTTTTGAATCAAATGATGGATCGTATTGCCGAAGTTTTTAAAAAAGAAAAGCAGTTTATTTCGAATGTTTCGCACGAGCTTTTAACTCCGATCGCATTGCTTAAAAATAAACTTGAAAACTTGCTACAGAACGAATCTTTAGATGATAATGCAGTTGATAAAATTGCAGGATCTCTAAAGACGCTGGATATGCTGAAAAAAATTATCAATAATTTATTGCTGATTTCCAGAATAGATAATAATCAATATGAGTTGAATGAAGAGATTAATCTTCGCGAAATCGTTTCTGATTTACAGGAAGACCTTCAAGATCGTATTGATGATAAAGAAATTCAGTTTCAAAATAGGATGCAAAACGCTTTTGTTTTCATTGGAAACAAAACTTTAATTCATATTCTGATTTATAATTTAGTAACCAATGCCATAAAATATAATAAACCACAAGGAAAGATTGTCATTGAAGACGGTTATGATGATAATCATTATTTTATTTTGGTAAAAGATTCTGGCATTGGAATGGATGAATCGCAACTAGAAAAAATATTCAGCCGTTTTACCAGAATAAGTTATGATCAGGAAGGGCAGGGCTTAGGTCTTGCAATTGCTAAGAGTATTGCCTCTTTTCATCATATAGAAGTTACTGTAGAATCTCAATTGGAGCAAGGTACTTCTTTTAAATTATGGTTTCAAAAACACAATTAAAAGTTAAAATTCTCTATAAGACTTATTCTTCATTTTGTCTTCATTTTGTGGTTATACCTTTGACTTATAAATAATGAAAATAACAATCAAAAAATTTAAAGTCATGAAAAAATTAGCAATTTTAGCAGTAGCAGTTTTAGGAACAGTTGCAATGGCAAGTGCACAAACAACTCCAGCACCAGCAAAAACAAAAGAGGTGAAAACTGAAAAACAAGATAAAAAAGCAAACAAAAAAGCTAAAGGAGAGAAAAAAGCAGAAGCTGCAAAAACAGAAACTCCAAAAGCAAAATAATATAAGATTTTTAAGTCTTAAGATTAAATAGTTTTAAAGGTTGGTAGGTTAAAGCTGGAAGAGACATCTTTCGGCTTTTTTATGTTTTACAGCGTTAAATTTTTTATAATAAAAAGAAATAGAATTTTCATTCTTTGTTACTTTGTTTAAAACTATATATTAAATGATCTTTCGTTTTATAATTCTATGCGCTCTTTTATTATTTATTGAGTTCTATTCATATCAGGCTTTTCGAACTTTAATCAAAACACGCTGGGTTTTGATAAGCTATCAAGTTATAAGTTTACTGGTCTTAGTCTTTATTATCTATTCTTTTTCACAAGTTGATCGCTCTGTTGGTCAGACTAGGCAATTTATGTTTACCACAGGTTTGATGCTAACGGTATATGTGCCTAAAATTTTGCTTACATTAATAATGTTTGGTGAGGATATTTTTAGGATAGGAGCAAGCATCTTAAATTATTTTGTTTATAATACTCCTCGAAAAGAAATGATGCCTGACAGGCGAAAGTTTGTTAGCCAGATTGCTTTAGGGTTGGCTGCAATTCCGTTCCTTTCTATTATTTACGGAATTTTTGAAGGGAAGTATAATTTCAAAGTAATCAAACAAACTGTATTTTTTCCTGATCTTCCAGATGCTTTTGACGGTTTTAAAATCACACAGATTTCTGATGTTCACAGCGGAAGTTTTGATAATCCAGAGAAAATAAATTATGCAATTGATTTGATCAATGCACAAGAAGCAGATTTGATTTTGTTTACGGGAGACATTGTAAATACGCATGCTAAAGAAATGCATCCTTGGCTGGAAACTTTTAGCCGTATTAAAGATTATAAATATGGAAAATTTGCGGTTTTAGGAAATCACGATTACGGCGAATATGTGACTTGGCCTTCTGAAAAAGAAAAAGACGAAAATTTTAAGGCAATTAAAAATTTATATGGCCAAATTGGTTTTAAATTAATGCTGAACGAACATACTTATATTCAAAAAGGTGATGATAAAATCGCTTTGATTGGAGTAGAGAATTGGGGAGTGAATTTTAAGAAAGCAGGTGATTTGAATAAAGCTTCAAAAGATGTGGATCAGGACGATTTTAAAGTTTTAATGAGCCATGATCCAAGCCATTGGGATGCCGAAATTAAAGATCACCCAAAGAACTTTCATCTGACTTTCGCAGGCCACACGCACGGTATGCAATTTGGAATTGAGATTCCAGGCTATTTTAAATGGAGTCTAGCGCAATACATTTATAAACAATGGGCGGGATTGTACGAAAACGTCGGAAGATACGTTTATGTTAACCGTGGATTTGGTTTTCATGCCTATCCAGGACGAGTTGGAATTATGCCTGAAATAACAGTAATTGAACTAAAAAAAGGCCGTAATGTCGGTTAATTCGTTAAAAATGCTACATTTGTATAATATTTATTTCTTTTAAGAGATTTAAAAAACTTAATTTTTTGGTTTTATGTCAAAATTTGGAGAACTAATAAATGCTCAAGTTCCAGTGTTAATTGATTTTTACACAGATTGGAATGAATCTTCAGTTTCTATGCATCCTGTTATTAAGGACGTAGCCGCTGCGCTTGGCGATAAGGCCAAAGTAATCAAAATTGATGTAGATAAAAATCAGGAACTAGCAGAAGCACTTCGTATTAAAGGGCTTCCAACTTTAATGATTTACAAAGAAGGGCAAATGATCTGGAGGCAATCTGGAGAACTTGATGCCAATACTATAATTGGAATTGTTCAGGAACAATTTAACGTCTAAATAACTTCTCTTTTTGATGTTATTTAGTGAATAATGTCAAACTTATATCCATTTTCTTTTAAAAAATGAAGTGTTCGAGGCAAAGCAAATCTTAGATTTGGAGAAGCTTTAATACTGTCATGAAAAACAATTACGCTGCCAGATTTTACATTTTTGGTTACATTTTCAAGGCATTTTTCTGGAGTAATGCTTTGATCAAAATCTGCGCTTAAAACATCCCACATAACTATTTTGTAGCCTAAACTTCTTAGGATTTTAGATTGTGCTTTTTTGATTTTTCCATAAGGAGGACGGAATAATAAGCGATGAGGAGCTTTTTCTTGCTCATCTAAAACAGCAGCACAGTTTTTTACATTTTCAATATAATCATTTGTGTGGATTTTCCATCCATTCACATGATTCATGGTATGATTGCCAATAGAATGTCCGTCAGTAATTAACTTTTCAAATAAAGCCAGATTCGCTTTAATATTTTTTCCGATGCAGAAAAAAGTAGCTTTTGCATCAAATTTTTTTAATTCAGATAAAACCCAGTCTGTAATTTCTGGAGTTGGGCCATCATCAAAAGTGAGGTATATTTTCTTTTCATTGTTAGGAATGTCCCAGCAATATTTAGAAAACACCTTTTTAATAAATGCGTTAGTTTTTACCCAATAGAAGCTCATTTTGAATTAAAATTGTATTAATACGTATAAAATTAAAAAATGCAGCGCTATTTATCAAACAGCGCTGCATTTTTTTAATAAGTAAGATTTTCGTATATTATTTATTCTTTTTCACGTCCAAAACGCTCAAAAACATTTACGTAAGTGTTAAATGTAGTTTTGTGTTGGTTGTAAAAAGCAGTGTCTTTATTATCATCCATTACATGTAGCAAGCTTCTGTAACGCTCAATATCTGTAATAATATCTACAGCTAAATCAGTTTGGTCAGAAGGAGTCAATGTGCTGTAATAGTTTAGATTCTCTTTGTATTTCTGAACTAGTTTATTTAAAAGATCTTGCGCTTTGGCTTTCTCTCCAACTTTGTAATAGCCATCAGCAAAAGCTTCAACTAATGAATAATACCCATATTTGTCCAAAGGCATTTTGGTCATTGCTAAATTGATTACGTTTTTAGCCTTGTCAATTTTGCCTTCTTCAATAAGCTGATTCATTAATCTAGAAAGATTAGTACGGTAAGTAATACTGTTTCTTCTAGTTTCAGGATCATGATAAATATTTCCATTGCTATTTCCCCAATCCCATTTCATTACAATGTCGTACATTTTATCTGCATCAATTTGTCCCATGTCTAATGGTCCGCCATCTTTAGAAGGAGTGTTTTTTACTGGAACTAATTTGTATACCATTCCATCCAATTGCAGATAATCTTTTAACCATAAATAATCTTCATCATCAAAAGCACCACCGCTAAAGTAAATTGGTCTCTTCCAGTTGTTATTTGCTAAAATATCAAGCATCATTAAACGGTTTTTGTATAATGCGCTTCCTTTGATGTCAATATCTAAGTAAGGAACAATAGAATCGTAATATTTAGGATTAACTACCTTGTTCTGAATAATAGTGTTTTTATCCACATTAACTCTAATCTTATTTGTTGGATAGAAATGGATGGTTTGTCCATTTTGTAAGCCAACAGTCGATTTAGGGTTTTTGATGAAATCAATAAAATCTTTAATGTTCCAACGTGTATCAATTTTCTGAATGTACGCCGTGTAATCTAAATTATCCCCGACATATTGACTATGTACGAAAGAAATTGGCAACGGATTTGATTCGTAAGACTTCGCTTTCATTTGATCAATGTACCAGTCTGTCATAAATAAACTCGTATTTACAATCTTAACATCTGTTCTAAAATGCTCGATTTCTTGAGCATACCAAAGAGGGAAAGTGTCGTTATCTCCAATCGTGAATAAAATAGCATCTTTATCGCAAGAACTTAAATATGCTTTTGCCATTGCAACTGCTGTATATCTTCCAGATCTATCGTGATCATCCCAGTTTTGAGAAGCCATCAAAATTGGTGCAGCCAATAAACTTCCAGCAATAACTACTGGTCCAGCAATTTTTGGAGCCAGATATTTGTATAAGCTTTCATAAAGCGAGTAAACACCAAATCCGATCCAGATGGCAAAGACATAGAAGGAGCCTACTAAAGCATAATCTCTTTCTCGAGGCTCAAAAGGTCTTTCATTTAAATATATTTTTAGTGCAATTCCTGTGAATAAAAACAAAGCCAAAAGAACATAGAAGCTCTTTAAATCTTTGTTCGCATGGTACATGATACCAATTAAACCTAAGATAAAAGGAAGGAAATAATAAGCATTACGTCCTTTGTTGTTTAAAACATCTGTTGGCAGATTGTCTTGAGAACCTAAATGAACAGAGTCTAAAGCTTTGATTCCGCTGATCCAGTTTCCATCCAAATTATCATATTTACCTTGCTGATCATTTTGGCGTCCAACGAAATTCCACATTAAATACCTCCAATACATGTATCCAAATTGATACTCAAACATAAAACTGAAGTTGTCTGCTGTAGATGGTTTTTCGATAAGTAAATATTCGCCGTAGCTTCTTAAGAATTTTACGTAACCTTCGTTATCAATTTGTTTTTGAGCGTAAGCTTTTCTAAACTCAGAAACTGTTTTTTCAACCTCATTACGCAATTGAGCAGTAGCTTTGTTGTACTCATCTTCGCTTAATTGGCTAGCATCGATTCCGTATTTTGCCAAATCTTCATCATAATTATGATTTGGATCGATTCTGAATTTCGGAGGATTTGTAAAGTTGATATAGTTTT
Organism: Flavobacterium movens; assembly: GCF_039581425.1. Taxonomy (NCBI): domain Bacteria; kingdom Pseudomonadati; phylum Bacteroidota; class Flavobacteriia; order Flavobacteriales; family Flavobacteriaceae; genus Flavobacterium; species Flavobacterium movens. Next base: position 31,466 of record NZ_JBCPXY010000008.1, on the reverse strand, counting down.
GAATGTGACCTGTTTCTGTACTCCACATTCTTGGCAGAATTGCTTTCTGATTGTCGTCAGAATTTTGTTCTGCATTTTTATAATTATTGGTAATAATGTATTTACCTGTTTTATAATCTCTTTCGTAGTTTGGTTTTTTGTCTAAATAAGGTGTTTTAGCATCAAGACCAGCGAAAAGTTCAGTGTATTGAGGGCCATAAAACAAAGGATTTACTCCATATTGCTCACGATTATAATAAGCTAAAACCTCAGTAGCATCAGATGGTTTGTTTTCGTTAATAACTGTGTTAGCGTTTGCACGAACAGGTAGCATTAACCAAGTTGAGAAACCAATTAGGATGAATAAAATACACAATATAATAGTGTTGTAGAATATTAAGCCTTTTTGTCTTGTATATTTTAATCCAAAATAGAAGAAAGCAATAAATAATAATGCTACAAAAATAGTTCCTGAATTAAATGGGAGTCCCATGCTGTTTACCATGAAAATTTCGGTTTTTCCGAAAAACGCCATAGTAAGAGGAAGCAATAACTTGAAGATGAATAATAAAATTCCAATAACGACTACATTGGCAATTAGAAAGTTTTTGATCGTAACTTTTTCGTAGTGTTTGAAATAGTATAAGAATCCAATAGAAGGAATAGTTAAAAGAGCCATAAAGTGAACTCCAAATGAAAGACCAATAACCAACGAAATAATTAAAAGCCATTTGTTTCCTTTTGGTTTGTCCATGTCTTGCTCCCAACGTAAACCAAGCCAGAAAAGCAATGCAATTAATAAAGAAGCCATTGCGTAAACTTCGGCTTCTACAGCATTAAACCAAAAACTATCAGAAAAGGTATATGCTAAGGCGCCTACAAAAGAACTTCCTAAAATAACAATCGAATTGTTTTGGTCAATCTCAGCAAAACGAGCTACAATCTTTTTCAAGATCATAGACGATGACCAGAACATAAATAATATGGTAAATGCACTAGAGAAAACAGACATCATGTTAACCATTAGAGCCACATGCTGAGCATCTATTGCAAACATGGCAAAAAATGCACCCATCATCTGGAAAAGCGGAGCTCCCGGCGGGTGACCTACTTCAAGTTTAGCTGCGGTAGCAATATATTCTCCGCAATCCCAAAAGCTCATTGTAGGTTCTACTGTTAATGTATAAGTTATTAAAGCGATTGCAAATGCAAACCAACCAATAATTGTATTCCATTTATTGAAATTGAATTGTGCCATATTTAGGTGTTAAAAATTTGAATGTTTTTCTATCCTACAAAGAAAATGTTTTTTTACTTAAAGAAACGAGCATTAACAAAAAATTCTATAATTCTATAAGTGTAAAGTAATATGTTGGCAGTGAGGTGTTTTTGAAGTTGAAGCGTTTTTTAATGTGAAAAAAATCAAAAAAAATGATTTTTTTTGTTCAAAAAGTTTGCACAAACTAAATAAAGACTTAAATTTGCACTCGCTTAACCGCACTGCTGGTCTATGGTGTAATGGTAACACTACGGTTTTTGGTGCCGTCTTTCTAGGTTCGAGTCCTAGTAGACCAACAGAAAAGTCTCTCAGAAATGAGAGACTTTTTTTTATTTAAAAAAGTTTCGTTTAAAATTTGCATAAATTAAATAAAGTTTTAATTTTGCACCCGCTTAACCGCACTGCTGGTCTATGGTGTAATGGTAACACTACGGTTTTTGGTGCCGTCTTTCTAGGTTCGAGTCCTAGTAGACCAACAGAAAAGCCTCTCAGAAATGAGAGGCTTTTTTTATGCTTTAAATTCTGGCTGTTTTTTAACCGCAAAGTGCGCTAAGATATACACAAAGTACGCAAAGATGTTTTTAGGGTATGTAAAATCCGTAAAGTGTTATAATTTGTAAAGCCTTCTTTTGTTTTAAATATAGTCCGTGGTTTTAACCACGGGAGATTTATTGCGAAAAATGTATTCTGGGAGGTCTATTGTGGAAGGTTCTATTTATGATTTAAAGAAGAAGGAACGATTCCGAATTTCTTTTTAAATGAAAATGAAAAATGTGAAAGATCTTCAAAGCCAACTCCAATATATACTTCAGATGGCGGATTTCCTTGGCTAATTAAATAATAAGCTTCTTGAAGTCTTTTGTTTAAAAGCCATTTTCCAGGCGTTTGCTGAAATACTTTTTCGAAATCTCTTTTAAATGTGGCTAAACTTCTTCCTGTGAGATAAGCAAACCGCTGCATTTGAACATTAAAGTGGAAGTTTTTATTCATAAAGGCTTCTAGGTCAATTTTTCCTGGCTCGTTAAAATCAAATAATAGGTCTTTTAGTTCTGGATTTATTTTTAGTAAAAGATGAATGGCTTCTTTAATTTTTAAATTGAATAAAGCCTCGTTGTTTTCTTGTTCTACTTCAAGGTAAGAAATCAACGATTCCATGAAAGATTTGTAAAGTGGGTGAGGAGCTAATGAAAACATAGCTTCTGAATCGGATTTTTTATCTGATTTTAAATTGTATTCTTTGCTGATTTCTCTTAAAATTTCTTGATCGAGAAAAAGGGAAATCGTTTTGAATTCTCCTCCTGCTGGTGGAATTTTAGTAAACTTAGCTAAATGGTTTCGTCTGCTGAAACGGAAGTCTCCAGGTTTTGAATGAAAAGTGTTTTGATTGTCTATAACAATCATTTCGCCAGAAATCTGATAGCTAAAAACATGTTCGGGTATAAAATGTTCGCCCTCTCGACTGCGAGAGTAATAGCAGGAGTAGAGTATTTTTGGCTTTGTATATTGTTTTGTGCTCATATTGTAAAAATACTAAAATCTGGAAATCTTTAGATGTAAAGACTTCCAGATTGATGAGGGTTATTTTGGCTGAATTAGTGCTCTTGGTTCTAAGTAGGCATCTAGGCCAAGTGTTCCAAATTCACGTCCGATTCCTGATTGCTTAAATCCGCCAAAAGGAGCCATTGGATCGTGACCGATTCCATTAACTTGTACACGACCAGCATTAATTTGTGAGGCGACGTTGTAAGCTCTTTTTAGATCTGATGAACTTACGTATGCTTGTAATCCGTAAGTAGTGTCATTGGCGATTTCAATTGCTTCTTCTTCTGTTTTGTAAGTGATGATGGATAAAACAGGACCAAATATTTCTTCTTTTGCAATACGCATCTGGTTGTTTACGTTGGTAAAAATAGTTGGTTTTACGAAATTTCCGTTTTCTAACCCTTCTGGTTTTCCTAATCCACCAATTAGTATTTCTGCGCCTTCGTTGATTCCAATTTGAATATAGTCTTGAACGCGGTTAAACTGTTTTTCGCTAACCATTGGTCCGACTGCGGTATTTGGATTTTTAGGATTGCCAACAATGAAGTTTGGGATTGTTTCTTTTATAAGAGATTTTACTTCGTCTAATTTGTCTTCTGGAATTAATAATCTAGTTCCAGCAATACAGGCCTGTCCGCTATTCATAAATGCTGCTCCAAGTGCAAGCGGAATGGCTTTTGAGAAATCGGCATCGTCTAGAATAATGTTTGGAGATTTTCCGCCAAGTTCAAGAGTGACTCTTTTCATGGTGTTGACAGCTTCTTTTGCAATTGTTTTTCCAATATTGGTTGATCCTGTAAAAGATATTTTAGCAATGTCTGGATTTCTGCTTATTTCGGCACCAACAACTTCGCCCAATCCATTTACGATATTAAATACACCTTTCGGAAGATTTGCTTCATGAAGACATTCAGTAATTAATTGCGTTTGTTGTGCGCTCATTTCGCTTGGTTTAATTACGGTTGTGCATCCCGCTACAATTGCTGTAGATAATTTGCTGCTGATAAAGCCATTGCTTGAGTTCCATGGAATAATAATTCCCACAACGCCGATAGGTGCCATTTGAACTTCAGATTCTCCCATTGTTTTAATAAAATCGTATGAATTAAGGAGATTTATTGATGAGTCAAAACCTTTTAACATGTAGTCGTAGCTTGTACTTGCAAATTGAAATGTGCCTCCGTATTCCTCTACCATTACATTAATAAAATCGTCTTTTCTTTTTTCGATAGAAGATTTAATGTTTTTGAGGTATTGAATTCTTTCTGAAACTGTTGTTTTTGAGAAAGTTTTGAAGGTGTTTTTTGCTGCTTCGATTGCTTTTTGGGTGTCTTCTATGTTGCCTAAAAGGACCTTTCCTAATTTTTCGTTTGTTGTCGGGCTGATAAGGTCAAAATATTCTGTTCCTTTTGGAGTAACAAATTCGCCATTAATGTAAATTTTGTCTATTGTTTTCATTTTGTTCTTTTTTTAATGAATTTTTATTTGACAAAGTTCTGTATTAAATGTACTTATGGTTTTGTTGTGAGGCTCAGATGAGCTTTGTTGAAAAGCTCATTTTTTTGCATTTTTATAAAAAAAAAGCTTCCCGTTTGAGAAGCTTTGAAAAGTAAGGTGAATTATGTTAGATTAGATTTTTAATGTTATAACAGGTTTGATGGCATGATTAACTAAGCCTTCGCTTATGCTTCCGTTGAAGAAGTGTGCGAAACCAGTTCTTCCATGTGTGCACATTCCGATAACATCGGCATTTATTCTATTGGAGAAATTTATAATTCCTTTTTCAATATTGGTGTCGTTGTAGATTTGAGTGGTGTAATTAGTGATGTCAAATTCTGCGACAAAATCACTCATTGCTTTTTCGCTTACGTGAGTTGGCTTGAAGCTGTTGGGTGTGCAAATGGTAACTAAGTGTAATTTTGAATCAAATAGCTTGGTAAAATTTAAAAGTTTTTCAAATGGTTTTTTTGCTTCTTCAGAGAAATCAGAGGCAAAAACAATATTAGAAGCATTAAAATTTGGAATATTTTTCTTGATGACTAAAACGGGTATTTCGGAATTTCTTACTACTTTTTCGGTATTAGAACCTATTAATAATTCTTCGACTCCAGAAGAGCCATGAGATCCCATGATAATTAGATCAATATTGTAATCTTTGCTTATTTGTGTAATGCCGTGTATTGGTTTGTCCATTTTTACAATCTCGGTTACAGGGATTCCTTTTAGGTATTCTCTAGAGGCAACTTCATCGAGAGTTTCGTTGGCTTTCTTCATAAAAAGCATCGTTTCGGGAATGCTTGCTCCGCCTACTATCGCATCGTTTGATTGCTGTGGCAATTCAAGCATGTGAAGAAGAATGATTTCGGAATTGTTCTTTTTTGCGATTTGAGAGGCAACTCTTAAGGCGTCTTCTGCGTGTTCGGAGAAGTCGGTAGGTACTAAAATTCGTTTCATGATTTTGAGGGTTAAAATGGGAATAATTCTGTGTTTTTAATACTCTTATAAAGATATGGAATTATTTTAGAGCAATCAATTTATTTGATTTATAAAAAAAACACTATATTTGCACTGTTATTTATTAAAATCTAAATAATGAGGGGACTAAGTGTCCCCTCTTTTTATAAAATTATGACATTTAAAGAAAAAGTAAACGGATTAATTACAGAAGCTCTTCTGGAAAAACCATCAGTCTTTTTGGTTGATTTGGCAGTTTCGGATTCTTTTAAAATTAGTGTTGGTTTAGACGGAGATAATGGAGTGGCGCTACAAGACTGTATTGACGTTAGTCGTGCAATCGAGAATAATCTGGATCGTGAAGAGCAGGATTTTTCGCTTGAAGTAGCATCGGTTGGAGTAGGAACTCCTTTGAAAATGATAAGACAATACAAAAAAAATGTTGGTAGAACGTTGATTGTTACCACAAATACAGAAAAAATTGAAGCAGAATTAGTAGAAGCTAATGATGTTTTTATAATTTTGTCTTGGAAAGCAAGAGAACCGAAAAAAGTAGGAAAAGGAAAAGAAACAGTTCAAAAAGAGCAACAAATACCTTATACAGAAATTAAAGAGGCAGTTGTTACGGTAACATTTTAATTTTAATTAAAAAATTCGCATGGAAAATTTAGCATTAATCGATTCATTCTCAGAGTTTAAAGATAATAAACTTATTGATCGTGTAACGCTTATGGCAATTTTAGAGGACGTATTTAGAAATGCATTAAAGAAAAAATACGGTTCAGATGAAAATTTCGATATCATTATTAATCCTGATAAAGGGGATATGGAAATTTGGAGAAGAAGAGTAATTGTTGCCGATGAGGATCTTGATTTTGAAAATGAGGAAATTACATTGACTGAAGCAAGAAAGATTGAAGCGGATTTTGAAATTGGTGAAGAGGTTTCTGAAGAAGTAAAGTTGATTGATTTAGGAAGAAGAGCTATCTTAGCGCTTCGTCAGAATCTTATATCTAAAATTCACGAACACGATAATACAAATTTATACAAACAGTTTAAAGATATTATCGGGGATATTTATACAGCAGAAGTACATCATGTGCGTCCAAGAGTAGTTATCTTGGTTGATGATGAAGGAAATGAAATTGTGCTTCCAAAAGAAAAACAAATTCCATCTGACTTTTTCCGTAAAGGGGATAATGTTCGTGGAATCATTGAAAGCGTTGAATTAAAAGGAAATAAACCTCAAATTATTATGTCTAGAACTTCAGAAAAGTTCTTAGAGAAATTATTTGAGCAAGAAATTCCAGAAGTTTTTGACGGATTAATTACTGTGAAAAACGTAGTTCGTATTCCAGGTGAAAAAGCAAAAGTAGCTGTTGATTCTTATGATGATAGAATTGATCCAGTTGGAGCTTGTGTGGGAATGAAAGGTTCTCGTATTCACGGAATTGTTCGCGAATTAGGAAATGAAAATATTGATGTAATCAATTATACAAACAATATTCAATTATTTATAACAAGAGCTTTAAGCCCTGCTAAAGTTTCGTCTATCAAAATTGATGAAGATAACAAAAGAGCTGAAGTGTTCTTGAAATTAGAAGAGGTTTCTAAAGCAATTGGTAGAGGTGGTCACAATATCAAATTAGCAGGTCAATTGACAGGTTATGAGCTAGATGTTATTCGTGAAGGAGATGTTGCCGGTACTGTTGCAGATGAAGACGATGTTGAATTAACAGAGTTCTCTGATGAGATCGAAGAGTGGGTAATTGAAGAGTTTTCAAAAATAGGTTTGGATACTGCAAAAAGTATCTTGAAACACGACGTAGAAGATTTAGTAAGAAGAACAGACTTAGAAGAGGAAACTATTCTAGATGTTATGAAGATACTAAAAGAAGAGTTTGATAATTAAGCAATAGCTTACATCTGCTCTAACAACACAACGAAAAAGGTAATAATAAAAAGGTTATATGTCTGAAGAGAGAGTAATAAGAATAAACAAGGTTTTAAGGGAATTAAATATTTCGTTAGAAAGAGCTGTAGATTATCTGAAAGATAAGGGAATTGCTATTGATGCAAATCCAAATGCAAAAATTTCTGACAGTGAATTTAATATCCTTCAAAGCCAATTTGCGGGCGATAAGGGGAACAAGGAGGCTTCTAAAGAGGTTGGAGAAGAAAAAAGAAAGGAAAAAGAAGCATTGCGTGTAGAGCGTGAAAAAGAAATTGAAGACAAACGCAGACAAGAAGAAGAGCGTCAAAAACAGCAAGAAATAATTAAAGCAAGAGCAGTTGTTTCTGGTCCTGTACAAGTTGGTAAAATTGACTTGAATCCAAAAAAACCTGCGATTACTCCTTCTGAGGAAACAGCTAAGGTTGAAGAGCCAAAAGTTGTTGCTGCGCCTGTGCAGCCAGAAAAACTTGTTCAGAATGAAACAGTGAAATCTGAACCAGTTGTTTCAACTCCTGTTTCTGAAACAAAAAAAGAAGAACCTATTATTACTGAGAAAAAAGAAGTTAAAGCAGAATCTAAAGTTGCTCAGGAGCCAATCGTGTCTACTGATCCGACAACTTCAGAGGAAACTATTACTACTCAATATCAAAAGCTTACAGGAACAACTCTTACAGGGCAGACAATTGATTTATCTCAATTTAATAAGCCTAAGAAAAAGAAAGAAGATCCTAAAGCGGCTCAGAATAAACCTGGGACTCCTGGAGTTGGGAATAATAACAACGCAAATAAAAATAAGCGTAAAAGAATTGGTCCAAAGCCGGGTACATCTGGTGCGCCAAAGCCTGCTACAGGTAATGCGCCTGGTACTCCAAATCAAAATAAGCCGGGTCAAAATAACAATGGTGGAGGTTTTAATGCTAATAGAAGCCAAAGACCAGGTTTTGTAAAAGGAAACCGTCCTGCAATTGTAGCTAAAGTTGAGCCTACAGAAGAAGAAGTAAAAAACCAAATTAGAGAAACTCTTGAAAAACTTCAAGGTAAAGGAGGAAAATCTAAAGCGGCAAAATATAGAAGAGATAAAAGAGAAACGCACCGTCAGAAATCTGATGATGAGCAAAGAGCGCTTGATGAAGGAAGTAAAACAATCAAAGTTACTGAGTTTGTTACTGTAGGTGAAATTGCAATTATGATGGATGTGCCGATTACTAAAGTAATTGGAACTTGTATGTCTCTTGGAATCATGGTTACCATGAACCAGCGTCTAGATGCTGAAACATTAACTATTGTAGCAGATGAATTTGGTTACGATGTTGAATTTATTACAGTTGATATTGAAGAAGCAATAGAAGTTGTAGAAGATAGAGAAGAAGATTTAGTAACAAGAGCGCCGATTGTGACAGTAATGGGTCACGTTGACCACGGTAAAACATCTTTACTGGATTATATCCGTAAAGAAAATGTAATTGCTGGTGAGTCAGGAGGTATTACACAGCACATTGGAGCGTATGGAGTTACTTTAGATAATGGTCAAAAAATCGCATTCTTAGATACTCCAGGTCACGAGGCGTTTACTGCGATGCGTGCACGTGGAGCTCAGGTTACCGATATAGCTATCATCGTAGTGGCGGCAGATGATGATATCATGCCACAAACAAAGGAGGCGATTTCTCATGCACAAGCTGCGGGAGTGCCAATTATATTTGCAATCAATAAAATTGATAAACCAAACGCGAATGTTGATAAAATTAAAGAGCGTTTGGCTGGTATGAATTTACTTGTTGAAGATTGGGGTGGAAAAATTCAGTCACATGATATTTCTGCAAAAGTTGGAACAGGAGTAAAAGAATTATTGGAGAAAGTTTTATTGGAAGCTGAAATTTTAGATCTAAAAGCAAATCCAAATAAAGCGGCTCAAGGAACTGTTGTTGAGGCTTATTTAGATAAAGGAAAAGGATATGTGTCTACTATCTTAGTACAACAAGGTACTTTGAAAATTGGAGATTATATGCTTGCTGGTAAGCATCATGGTAAAGTTAAAGCAATGCATGATGAAAGAGGGCATACGGTATTAAGTGCTGGTCCTTCAACTCCTGTGTCTGTTTTAGGTTTGGATGGAGCAGCAACTGCAGGTGATAAGTTTAACGTTTTTGAAGATGAGAAAGAAGCAAAACAAATTGCATCTAAACGTTCTCAATTAATGCGCGAACAATCTGTACGTACTCAAAGACATATTACGCTTGATGAAATTGGACGTCGTATCGCTCTTGGCCAGTTTAAAGAATTGAATGTTATTCTTAAAGGAGACGTTGATGGATCTGTTGAAGCATTATCAGATTCGTTCTCTAAACTTTCAACAGAAGAAGTTCAAATCAATATCATTCATAAAGGTGTTGGAGCAATTACAGAAACCGATGTTAACTTGGCTTCTGCATCAGATGCAATCATTATCGGATTTAATGTTCGTCCTGCTGGAAATGCTAGACAGCTTGCTGATAAAGAAGAAATCGACATTCGTTACTATTCTATCATTTATGCTGCTATCGATGACTTGAAAGATGCGATGGAAGGAATGTTGGCACCAGAAATGAAAGAAGAAGTTTTAGGAACAGCTGAAATTCGTGAGATTTTCAAAATTTCTAAAGTTGGATCAATTGCCGGCTGTATGGTGACTGATGGTAAAATCTTGAGAGCTGCTAAAATTAGAGTTATTAGAGATGGAGTTGTAGTTCATACAGGTGAGCTAGTTGCTTTAAAACGTTTTAAAGACGACGTGAAAGAAGTAACTAAAGGTTATGATTGTGGTATACAGATAAAAGGATTTAATGATATTGAAATTAATGATGTTATTGAGTCTTACCATGAAGTAGCAATCAAAAAGAAATTGAAATAAGATTCAATTAATATATTTAAAAGTCTCAATGTGAATTGGGACTTTTTTTTGTGTTTATAAATTTGAGTTGTGATGCTTTAGAATGTTTTGAGGCAAGTGTGTATTTTTAGTTTGTATGAATTTTGGTAAGTTGAATAAAAATTAACGTAATATGAAAAATAGACTCTACTGGATAATTGTGTTTATTTGCTTTTCTGCTTTGTTTTTTGCTCAAGAAGTTATAGAAAAAAGCAGTTTCGCCTGCTGGTAATACCTTAACAAAGGATTATTGCGGAGAAGAGGTTTTAGGTGCTTTTATTAATGGTGTGATTGCTGTAACGGATCAGAAAAGATTTAAAAGCTACAAATAAAATGGAAAAAGTTGTTGTTAGGGGAGAGGTAATAGGTGTTTGTCCTAAAAAAGGATACTGGGTAAATATAAAGGCGGCAGACGGAGCGTCTTTCTTTGTTAAATGAAGGGTTATTCGTTTTTTGTTCCTATAGCATTAAAGGTTAGAAATTTTGTTTTAGGGGCTGGTACAGAACGAAAAATAACATCTGTTGAAGAGTTGAAGCGTTATGCAAAAGATGCTAAAAAATAAAGCAGGAATAAATGCTGTTAAAACCCCTAGAGAAGAAAATCGTTTTTTGGCAAGCGGAATTAAAGTTATAGATTAGGTTAGGAGGTTGTAGTGTAAAGTTTTTGGAATTCTTGAAATCTATAGCAGATTGATCTTTGTTTGATATGTGGAGATGTGGTATTTTAAAGGCAATAAAAAAGCGAGAAGTAAATCTCGCTTTTTTTGTTTTTCTACGTTTTACTTTCCGGGCTTAAGTAGGAAAACGCTTTTGTATCTTTTTTTAATTTCTGCCAAATTTCTCTCGGCTTCTATTCTGGTTTTAAAATTTCCAACAATTACTTTGTAATTAGGTGTGCTGAAAATAATCGTTCCGTCAATATTTGAATTTTCTCTTTTAAAATCAGATAACGTTTTTTTTGCCTCGTCGCTTTTACCGCTAAATATTTGAATCCTATAAGTGTCGTTTGTATTTATTGACGTGTTAATTTTGCGTTTCTCATTAAGTAACTGCTCAAATTTAGGGTCTTGGTTCAATGTTAAATTTTGGTCTTGAGCATTAATATTGTGTGCGAAAGCAATCGTTGTAATTGTTAATAAAAGGTTTTTTGAAGGACTTAAAATTCTCATAATGTGATGGTTTTTATGCAAAAATACTATTTAAAGTTTGAGTGTGAAATTTTAATATTATTTAGAATTGATATAAATTGATAATTAAGACTATTTTAAGGTTTTGAGAATAGTTCATAAGTCGTATTTTTGTGCAAGTTTTAAAAGAGGGTATAGGTTTTTACTGGATTTAGTACAGAAAAAATCATACCAAAAATTAGTAGACAATTATTTATACTATATGAAAAAGGTGGGTAACCATAATTCGATCTCAAGAAAATTGCTGTTTGGCTTATCGCTAACGTTAATTTTCTCCCTAACTTCATTTGCTCAAGATGCTGCTGCTCCGGCGGCGCCTGAGGCTGCTGCGGCTGCTCCAGCTGCAGGAGGAGGTGATCCAGTAAAAGGGAAGGAACTTTTTAATGCAAATTGCGCTGCATGTCACAAATTAGATGCTAAATCAACTGGTCCTGCTTTAAGGGGAGTTGCTTCTAAGCATGATATGGCTTGGATTTACAAGTGGGTGCATAACAGTTCTGACATGATTAAGTCAGGTGATGCTGTTGCTGTTAAACTTTTTGAGGAAAATAACAAAGCTGTTATGACTTCGTTTCCTCAATTGTCTGAAGGAGATATTGATAATATTATAGCTTACACTTCTGAGCCTAAGGCTGAACCAGCTGCGGCTGCGGGAGGTGCTGCAACTCCTCCTGGTACAAGTGTTCAGGACGGTGCTATTTCAAATAACATTATTTTAGGAGCTCTTGCTCTTGTAATGGCTATTTTAGTTGTGATGTTGTTTATGGTAAACAAGGTTTTAACTAAAGTTGCAAATAAAAATGGTATTGAGGTTGCTCCAAAAGAAGCAAGACTTCCAATCTGGAAAGTTTTCGCTAAAAATCAATTCTTGGTTTTAGTAACTGCAATTTTCTTGCTTTTAGCTAGTGGTTATTTTGTTTATGGGTACTTAATGCAAGTAGGTGTAGATCAAAATTATGAGCCAATTCAGCCAATTCACTACTCTCACAAAATTCACGCTGGTGATAATGAAATCAATTGTAAGTATTGCCATTCTGCTGCTCGTGTAAGTAAAACAGCTGGTATTCCTTCTTTAAATGTTTGTATGAACTGTCATAAAAACATTTCAGAGGTTGCAGAATCAACTGCTACTCCAGAGTACAGCAAAGCTTTCTACGATGCTCAGATTCAAAAATTATATGATGCTGTTGGATGGGATAAGACGAAACAAGCTTATACTGGAAAAACACAGCCTGTAAAATGGGTTCGTATTCACAACTTGCCTGACTTTGTTTACTTCAACCACTCTCAACACGTTTCTGTTGCAGGTATTGAATGTCAAACTTGTCACGGACCAGTGCAAGAATTTGAAATCATGAAGCAGTACTCTAAATTAACAATGGGATGGTGTGTTGATTGCCATAGAAAAACTGATGTTAAGATGGAAGGTAACGCTTACTATGACAAAATTCATGCTGAACTTTCTAAAAAATACGGTGTAGAAAAATTAACTGCAGCGCAAATGGGAGGTTTAGAGTGTGGTAAATGCCACTATTAATCGATTTATTAAGATTTTAATATATATATACAATGTCATCAAACAAAAAATACTGGAAAAGTGTTGAAGAGCTAGAAAATAGCTCTATTGTTGAGGCGCTTAGAAATAACGAATTTGTTGAAGAGATTCCTACTGATGAGTTTTTAGGTAATGCAGAAGCTTTAGCTACATCAGGAACTTCACGTCGTGACTTTTTAAAGTACGTAGGGTTTAGTACAGCGGCTGTAACATTAGCTGCTTGCGAAGGTCCTGTTCACAAGTCTATCCCTTATGTATTACAACCAGAACAAATCATTCCTGGTGTTGCAGATTATTATGCAACTACAGTTTTTGATGGATTTGATTTTGCTAATCTTTTGGTGAAAACTCGTGAGGGTCGTCCAATTAAAATTGAAAACAATACAATTGCAGGAGCTAAGTTTTCTGCAAATGCTAGAATTCATGCCTCTATCTTAGGTTTGTATGATAGTACTCGTTTAAAAGAGCCAAAAGTAGATGGTCAAAATTCTTCTTGGACAGCTGTTGATTTGAAAATCAAATCTAGTTTAGCAGATGCAAAAGCTAAAGGCGGACAAGTAGTGTTATTAACTAATACTTTAGCAAGTCCATCTACAGAAAAATTAATTGCTGAGTTTATTGCAAAAAATCCAAACGCTAAGCACGTTGTATATGATGCAGTTTCATCATCTGAGGCTTTAGATGCTTTTGAATCTGTTTATGGTCAAAGAGCTTTAGTTGATTACGATTTTTCAAAAGCTTCTTTAATTGTATCTGTTGGAGCTGATTTCTTAGGAGATTGGCAAGGTGGAGGATATGATACTGGATATGCACAAGGACGTATTCCTCAAAACGGAAAAATGTCTCGTCACTTTCAGTTTGAGTCAAACATGACATTATCTGGAGCTGCTGCTGATAAGCGTGTTCCAATGACTGTAGCTGCTCAAAAGCAAGCTTTAGTTCAAATTTATAATATTGTTGTAGGTGCTTCTGTTCCTGTAGCTTTAGAAGGAAACTTTAAAGCTGAAGTAGTAAAAGCTGCACAACAGCTTAAAGCTGCTGGTTCAAAAGGAGTTTTAGTATCTGGAATTGAAGATAAAAATGCTCAATTATTAGTTTTGGCTATCAATCAAGTATTGGCTAGTGAAGCTTTTAGTACTGCTGGAGCTAGACAAATTAGAAAAGGTTCTAATGCTGTAGTTGCACAGTTAATTAAAGATTTGAATGCAGGCAGTGTTCATACTTTAATTATGAGTGGAGTTAATCCTGTTTACACTTTAGCTGATTCAGCTTCTTTTGTATCTGGATTGAAAAAAGTTAAAACGTCTGTTGCTTTTTCATTAAAAGAAGACGAAACTGCATCAATTGTTTCAATTGCTGCGCCAGCTCCTCACTACTTAGAATCATGGGGAGATCTTGAACTTACAAGCGGAACATATAGCTTAACTCAGCCTACAATCCGTCCTATTTTCAATACAAAACAATTTCAAGATGTTTTATTGTCAGTAAACGGTGCTGCTGGTACTTATTATGACTACTTAAAAGCAAATTCTGGAGCTTATACTGCAGGTGCTTCTTGGAATAAAGTATTACATGATGGTGTAGCTGTTCTTGGATCTACAGCATTATCTGGAGGCGCTATTGATGCTGCTACAGCTGCAAATGCTGTTGCAAAATCTAAATCTGCTGGTGAGTTTGAATTGGTATTATATACTAAAACAGGACTAGGAGATGGACAACACGCTAACAACCCTTGGTTACAAGAGTTTCCAGATCCAATTACAAGAGTTTCATGGGATAACTACGTTACAGTTTCTAATGCAGATGCTAAAAAACTTGGTTTATCAAACGAAATTGTTGCAAATGGAGGTTTGAACGGTAGTTATGCTACAATTACTGTTGATGGAGCTAAATTGGAGAATGTTCCAGTTATCGTTCAGCCAGGTCAAGCAGTTGGAACTATCGGTCTTGCTCTTGGTTATGGACGTAAAGCGGCTCTAAAAGAAGAAATGCAAGTAGGTTTAAATGCTTACGCTTTATATAAAGGTTTCAATAATGTTCAATCAGTATCTATTGCTAAAGCTGGTGGTGTTCATGAGTTTGCTTGTGTTCAAGGTCAGAAAACTTTAATGGGTAGAGGAGATATTATTAAAGAAACTACTTTAGAAATATTCAATACTAAAGATGCTGAACATTGGAATGAAAAACCAATGGTATCTTTAGATCACCAAGAAGTTGAGGCTACTACTGTAGATCTTTGGGAATCATTCGATCGTACAACAGGGCACCACTTCAATCTTTCAATTGACTTAAATGCTTGTACTGGATGTGGGGCTTGTGTTATTGCTTGTCACGCAGAAAACAACGTTCCAGTTGTTGGTAAAGCAGAGGTAAGAAGAAGCCGTGATATGCACTGGTTGCGTATCGATAGATATTATTCTTCTGAAAGCACTTTTGAAGGTGATAACGAAAGAAAAGAGGGAATCGCTGGTTTATCTAGTTCATTATCTACATTTAATGAAATGGAAAAAGCTGGAGATAATCCACAAGTTGCATTCCAACCTGTAATGTGTCAACACTGTAACCACGCACCTTGTGAAACAGTTTGTCCTGTTGCTGCAACTTCTCACGGTCGTGAAGGTCAAAACCATATGGCTTACAACAGATGTGTTGGTACTCGTTACTGTGCAAACAACTGTCCATATAAAGTACGTCGTTTTAACTGGTTCTTATACAACAAAAACAGCGAGTTCGATTATCATATGAACGATGATTTAGGCCGTATGGTGTTAAATCCTGACGTTAACGTACGTTCTCGTGGTGTTATGGAGAAATGTTCTATGTGTATCCAAATGACACAAGCAACTAAATTGAAAGCTAAAAACGAAGGCCGTCCAGTTAGAGATGGTGAATTCCAAACAGCTTGTTCTAGTGCTTGTTCTTCAGGAGCGATGATATTTGGTGATGTAAATGATAAAGAAAGTAAAGTTGCTAAATTAGCGGCTGACGAAAGATCATACCACTTATTAGAGCATGTAGGTACAAAACCTAATGTGGTTTACCATGTTAAAGTTAGAAATACTTAGTAAAATTATTAATTAAGAAACAATATAAAGGATTATGTCGTCTCACTACGAAGCACCCATTAGAAAACCTTTAGTTATAGGTGATAAATCTTATCACGATGTAACTGTAGATGTAGCAGCACCTGTTGAGGGACCTGCAAACAAGCAATGGTGGATTGTATTTTCAATCGCATTAATAGCCTTCCTTTGGGGGTTAGGTTGTATAATTTACACCGTATCTACCGGTATCGGAACATGGGGATTAAATAAAACAGTTGGCTGGGCTTGGGATATTACTAACTTCGTTTGGTGGGTTGGTATTGGTCACGCCGGAACATTAATTTCTGCGGTATTATTACTTTTCCGTCAACGTTGGAGAATGGCCATCAACCGTTCTGCTGAAGCAATGACTATTTTCTCAGTAGTACAAGCGGGTCTTTTCCCAATTATTCACATGGGACGTCCATGGTTAGCATACTGGGTATTACCTATTCCAAACCAATTTGGATCTTTATGGGTAAACTTTAACTCACCTTTACTTTGGGACGTATTCGCGATTTCAACGTATCTTTCAGTATCATTAGTTTTCTGGTGGACTGGTTTGTTACCTGACTTTGCAATGCTTCGTGATAGAGCTATTACTCCTTTTAACAAAAGAGTTTATTCTATCTTAAGTTTTGGATGGAGCGGTAGAGCAAAAGACTGGCAGCGTTTTGAAGAAGTATCTTTAGTATTAGCTGGTTTAGCTACTCCACTTGTACTTTCTGTACACACGATTGTATCTATGGACTTTGCTACTTCTGTAATTCCTGGATGGCATACAACAATTTTCCCTCCATACTTCGTTGCTGGAGCGGTTTTCTCTGGATTCGCGATGGTAAACACATTGTTGATTGTTATGAGAAAAGTATCTAACCTTGAGGCATACATCACATTACAGCATATCGAGTTAATGAACATCATTATCATGATTACTGGATCTATTGTAGGTGTAGCTTACATCACTGAGTTATTCGTAGCTTGGTATTCAGGTGTAGAATATGAACAATATGCATTCTTAAACAGAGCTACTGGACCTTACTGGTGGGCATATTGGTCAATGATGACATGTAACGTGTTCTCTCCTCAGTTTATGTGGTTCAAAAAATTAAGAACTAGTATCATGTTCTCATTCATTATTTCGATTGTAGTAAACATTGGTATGTGGTTTGAAAGATTCGTAATTATTGTTACTTCTTTACATAGAGATTACCTTCCATCTTCTTGGACAATGTTTTCACCAACATTTGTTGATATTGGAATTTTCATTGGAACAATTGGTTTCTTCTTCGTATTGTTTTTATTATACTCTAGAACATTCCCTGTAATTGCTCAGGCAGAGGTTAAAACAATTTTGAAAGGAACAGGAGATAATTACATTAGAGAAAGAGCAAACAGTAAAGATTCACATCATGAGTAATAAAGTTATATACGCCATTTATAATGACGATGACGTTTTGATGAGTGCAGTAAAGAAAACTAGAGCTGCTCATCATCATATTGAAGAGGTTTTTACTCCATTCCCGGTTCACGGATTGGATAAAGCCATGGGATTAGCACCAACAAGATTAGCAATATGTGCTTTTTTATATGGATGTGTTGGTATTTCTGTTGCAACAACTATGATGGGGTACATCATGATTCATGACTGGCCACAGGATATTGGAGGTAAGCCAAGTTTTAGCTTCATCCAAAATATGCCTTCTTTTGTGCCAATTATGTTTGAGATGACTGTGTTCTTTGCAGCTCACTTAATGGTAATTACTTTTTATATGAGAAGTAGATTATGGCCTTTTAAAGAAGCTGAAAATCCAGATGTAAGAACAACTGATGACCACTTTTTAATGGAGGTTGCTGTAAATGATAACGAAGCTGAATTGGTTTCTTTCTTTGAAGGAACTGGAGCTGTGGAAGTTAAAGTAATAGAAAAGAATTAATTGTAGCTATGAAAAGGATATATAAAATAACACTTTTAGTTGGTATAACTATTTTAGTTTCATCTTGCCACAATAATTCGGCACCGAACTATCAGTATTTCCCAAATATGTATGAGTCTGTTGCTTACGAGCCATATTCAGAAGCAAAAATATTTAAGGGAGGAAAAGAAGGACAGCTTCCTGTTGCAGGAACTATCAATAGAGGTTTTGAACCTTATGAATATGAAAATTCAACTGCTGGTTATGAATTAGCAAAAGCTAATTTAAAATCACCTTTGACAGAAGAAGAGAGAAACTCTGGAAAAGGGAAAGAACTTTTCGAAATTTATTGTATTAGCTGCCATGGTGCTGCTGGTAACGGTAAAGGTAAATTGGTTGAAAGAGAGAAATTTCTTGGAGTACCTAGCTATAAAGACAGAGAGATCACTGAAGGAAGTATCTTTCATGTTGAGACTTATGGTTTAAATGCAATGGGTTCACATGCAAATCAATTAAGTGCTCACGAACGTTGGTTAGTTGCTGACTATGTTCTGAAACTAAAAAGCCAATTATAATTGTTGAACAAACTGATCGTAATAGATATGTATACATTTTCAAGTAAATTAAAAACTTTTTCTATCATCTTAATGGCTGTTGGTCTATTAGGAATTGGGTATGGTTTTTTAAGTGCACCAAAAGATATTCAAGAAGTTGAAAAAATACTTGCGGCAGATGAACATGGTTCTCATGGCGCTGCGCATGAAGAAAAAGCGGAGGCATCTCATAAAGAGGCTGGTCATCATGAGGCTGCTGAAGTTGCACATGACTCTCACAAAGGAGCTGAGCATGCAGAAGTTTCTGGTGCAAATGAGCACGAAAAACATTTAGAACACGTATTGCACCAATTGCAAAATAAGCCTTGGTCTGCTGTATATGTAGCTTGTATTTTCTTTTTACTGCTTTCAATGGGAGTTTTAGCTTTCTATGCTATTCAACAAGTTGCGCAAGCAGGTTGGTCTCCAGTTTTGTTTAGAGTTATGCAAGGTATAACTGCTTATTTACCAGCTGGTTCTGTAATCTTCTTTATACTTTTAGTATTATGTGGATTACATTTTAATCACATCTTCGTATGGTTAGGAGAAGGCGTAACTGATCCTAAAAGCCCGAATTATGATGCCATCATTGCTGGGAAATCTGGATATTTAAACTTTCCTTTCTGGATTGCTAGAGCTTTTATCTTTTTATTAGGATGGAATATCTACCGTCATTTTTCTAGAAAAAACTGTTTGGCACAAGATGAAGCTAATGACGATCTTTACTACAAAAAGAACTTCAAAGCATCTGCAGGATTCTTAGTATTCTTTATCGTTTCTGAGTCTATTATGTCTTGGGATTGGATTATGTCTTTTGATCCACACTGGTTCAGTACTTTATTTGGATGGTATGTATTTGCTTCTTTCTTTGTAAGCGGTATTACATCTATTGCATTAGTAACAATTTATTTAAAATCAAAAGGATATTTAGAGTATGTAAATACAAGTCATATCCATGATTTGGCTAAGTTCATGTTTGGTATTAGTGTATTCTGGACTTATTTATGGTTCTCTCAATTTATGTTGATTTGGTACGCTAACATTCCAGAAGAGGTAACTTATTTTGTGACAAGAATTCAATTATATAACCTTCCTTTCTTTGGAGCGGTTGTTATGAACTTTGTTTTCCCATTATTAATATTAATCAATACTGACTTCAAACGTCTTAACTGGGTTGTTGTTATGGCTGGTATTGTAATATTATTAGGTCATTATGTTGATTTCTTTAATATGATTATGCCTGGTACTGTAGGAGACAAATGGTTTATTGGAGTTCCTGAAATTGCATCGATTCTTTTCTTCTTAGGTCTATTTATATTTGTTGTATTTACTGCATTAACTAAATCTCCTTTGCTTGCAAAAAGAAATCCTTTCATTGAAGAAAGTAAACATTTTCATTATTAATATTTAAAGAAGTAAACAGATGACAAGTTTGTTGGTAATTATAGTTTTAGTTTTATTAGCAGTTGCACTATGGCAATTGACGAAGATATTTGATCTTACTCAGGTAGGAACTTCTTCGGATGATTCACAAGTTGCATCTGATAATGATAATAATATTCAGGGATATATTATGTTTGGCTTTTTGGCTTTCATTTATATATTTACTATTTATGGTTTACTAAAATGGGGTAATTTGGCACTTCATACTCCTGCTTCTGAGCACGGACTTTTAGTAGATAATTTAATGAATATTACTTGGGTTTTAATCTTTATAGTTCAAGTTATTACACAAGGTTTGCTTTATTGGTTTTCTTTTAAAAATAGAGGGAATAAAGATAAAAAAGCATTGTTTTTTGCAGATAGTAATAAATTAGAAGCAATCTGGAGTATCATTCCGTCTGTTGTTTTAGCTTGTTTAATTCTTTATGGATTATATGCTTGGAATAACATTATGTTCGTTGATAAAGATGAAGATGTAATCGAAATTGAATTATATGCTCAACAGTTTAAATGGACAGCAAGATACGCTGGGCAAGATAATGTATTAGGAAAAGCAAACGTACGTTTAATTGAAGGAGTAAATACATTAGGAGTTGATATGTCAGATCCAAATGCTCAAGATGATATCGTTGTTTCAGAATTGCATATTCCTAAAGGTAAAAAAGTTCACTTTAAAATGCGTTCTCAGGATGTATTGCACTCTGCTTACTTTCCTCACTTTAGAGCACAAATGAACTGTGTTCCTGGTATGGTTACTGAATTTGCTTTCGTTCCAACTTATACAACTTCAGAGTACAGAGAGTTACCATTTATGGTAGAGAAAGTAGCGCACATCAATAAACTTAGAGCTGAAAAAAGTGCTGAGTTAGTTGCAAAAGGAGGTACAGCTTTAGATCCTTATACATTTGATTATTTATTATTATGTAATAAAATCTGTGGAGCTTCTCACTATAACATGCAGATGAAAGTTGTAGTTGATACACCAGAGGATTACAAAAAATGGTTAAGTGAAAAAACTACTTTAGCTCAGGATATTAAAGCTGCAAAAGCTGCTGAAAAACCAGCTGAAGGAGCTGCACCAACTACAGATACTGCTGCAAAAGTAATTGACACTGTTAAAACTGTTGTTGATACTGTTAAAGCGGCTGTAGCTAAAGTTGCGATGAAATAATATTATTAAGAAAATTTAAAGTACAAATATATGTCAGCAGAAGCGCACGGTCACGATCACGGACACGATCACGAGCACGAACATCATCATAAAGACACGTTCATTACTAAATATATTTTTAGTATTGATCACAAAATGATTGCTAAACAATACTTGATTACTGGTATTGTTATGGGAGTAATTGGGATTGCAATGTCCTTGCTTTTTAGAATGCAATTAGCGTGGCCAGAAGAGTCTTTCAAAATATTTAATGTTTTATTAGGAGATAAATTTGCACCTGATGGTGTAATGGCAAATGATATTTATCTGGCTTTAGTTACAATTCACGGTACCATCATGGTATTCTTTGTACTGACGGCAGGTTTAAGTGGAACGTTTAGTAACTTATTGATTCCGCTTCAAATTGGAGCACGAGATATGGCATCTGGATTTATGAATATGATTTCATACTGGTTGTTTTTCTTATCTGCAGTTGTAATGTTATGTTCATTATTTGTTGAGGCTGGACCAGCATCTGCAGGATGGACGATTTACCCTCCTTTAAGTGCATTGCCGCAAGCAATTCCAGGATCAGGAACAGGTATGACATTATGGTTAGTGTCTATGGCGATTTTTATCGCATCTTCTTTGATGGGATCTTTAAATTACATTGTTACTGTACTTAACTTAAGAACTAAAGGAATGTCTATGACTAGACTTCCTCTTACAATCTGGACATTTTTTGTAACAGCTATCATTGGTGTTATTTCGTTTCCAGTTTTATTATCTGCAGCGTTACTATTGATTTTTGATAGAAGTTTTGGTACTTCATTCTTCTTATCTGATATCTATATTGCAGGAGAGGTTTTACACTACCAAGGAGGTTCTCCAGTATTGTTTGAGCACTTATTCTGGTTCTTAGGTCACCCTGAGGTTTACATCGTAATCTTACCAGCGATGGGTCTTGTTTCAGAAATTATGGCTACAAATGCTCGTAAACCAATTTTTGGTTATAGAGCGATGATTATGTCAGTTCTTGCAATTGCATTTTTATCTACAATTGTTTGGGGTCACCACATGTTTATTTCAGGTATGAATCCTTTCTTAGGATCTGTATTTACTTTTACAACTTTATTGATTGCAATTCCGTCTGCTGTAAAAGCATTCAACTGGATTACAACTTTATGGAAAGGTAACTTACAATTTAACCCTGCAATGTTATTCTCTATCGGAATGGTTTCTACTTTCATCACTGGAGGTTTAACAGGGATCATTTTAGGAGATAGTACTCTAGATATTAACGTTCACGATACATACTTTGTAATTGCTCACTTTCACTTAGTAATGGGTATCTCTGCACTTTACGGAATGTTTGCTGGTATTTACCACTGGTTCCCTAAAATGTACGGAAGAATGTTAAATAAAAACTTAGGTTATATCCACTTCTGGGTAACTGCGGTTTGTGCTTATGGGGTTTTCTTCCCAATGCACTTTATCGGATTAGCTGGTTTACCAAGACGTTACTATACAAATACTAACTTCCCATTATTTGATGATTTGCAAAATGTGAATGTTTTAATTACAACATTTGCTCTTGTAGGAGGTGCATTCCAGTTAGTATTCTTATATAACTTCTTTAGCAGTATTTTCTACGGTAAAAAAGCAGTTCAAAATCCTTGGAAATCTACAACTTTAGAGTGGACAACTCCAGTTGAGCATATCCACGGAAACTGGCCAGGAGAAATTCCTCACGTATATCGTTGGCCGTATGACTATAGTAACCCAAATCACGATGTAGATTTTGTTCCTCAAAATGTACCAATGAAAGAAGGTGAAGAAGTTTTACACCACTAAAAAATAATCAAAGGCTGTCAGAAATGACAGCCTTTTTTGTATAGTTAAAGTTTTAATCGTTCAGTTTTGCTATTTTACAAACTGATTAGTTTCCATATCTTTGTAGGATGAATGAAAATCTAGATCCTACTACTAAAGGATATAACTCAGAAGAGTTAGATCTTGAGAAAAGATTGCGTCCGCTGTCATTTGATGATTTTGCTGGGCAAGATCAAGTTTTGGAAAATTTAAAAGTCTTTGTTGCCGCAGCCAATCAGCGTGGCGAAGCACTTGATCATGCACTTTTCCATGGTCCTCCAGGTCTAGGGAAAACTACTTTAGCAAATATCTTAGCAAATGAATTGGAGGTAGGTATTAAAATTACTTCTGGTCCAGTATTAGATAAGCCGGGTGATTTGGCTGGTTTGCTAACAAACTTAGACGAGAGAGATGTTTTGTTTATTGATGAGATTCATCGTTTGAGTCCAGTTGTTGAAGAGTATTTGTATTCAGCGATGGAAGATTTCAAGATTGATATTATGATTGAATCGGGGCCAAATGCTAGAACAGTTCAAATCAATTTAAATCCTTTTACTTTGATCGGAGCAACAACACGATCAGGATTACTGACCGCCCCAATGCGTGCCCGTTTCGGAATATCTTCGCGTTTACAATATTATACCACTGAACTTTTAACTACAATTGTTGAGAGAAGTGCTTCCATATTAAAAACACCAATTGATCTGGAAGCAGCGATTGAAATTGCTGGCAGAAGCCGTGGAACTCCTCGTATTGCAAATGCATTATTAAGACGTGTTCGTGATTTTGCCCAAATTAAAGGTAATGGAAGAATTGATATAGAAATTTCAAAATATGCCTTAAAAGCACTTAATGTAGATGCTCATGGTTTGGATGAAATGGATAATAAAATATTACTGACCATTATCAATAAATTTAAGGGAGGTCCAGTTGGACTTTCAACTTTGGCGACAGCTGTAAGTGAAAGTAGTGAAACTATAGAAGAAGTATATGAACCATTTTTGATTCAGGAAGGATTTATTATGAGAACACCTCGAGGTAGAGAAGTTACCGATAAGGCTTATAAACATCTTGGCAAAGTAAACATAAATAATCAAGGAGAGTTGTTTTAATACTGATAGAAATGTCTATAGGTAAAAAATATAATTATCCGCTAAAACTCTCTATTTTTAGATTTTTTGTTGATGCCGAAGGTGTTCGTAGAAACCCGATTCCGTATCATAGAAAGTATTTTGAAAGGTTAGGAGATTCTTTTTCTATAAGAATTGGAAAAAGTAGACACATTATTTTATCTAGAGATAATGATGTTGCTCAATATATACTACAGAAGAACCATAAGAACTATCATAAATCGAAGTTTCAGTCTGTTTATTTATCTAAATATTTGGGCAAAGGCCTGCTAACTGTTGATGGCGAATTTTGGCTAAAACAAAGAAGACTTATTCAGCCCGCATTTCATAAGCAAAAAATGAATCAGCTAGTTGAAAATATGAAGATTACGATTGTTTCTGAGCTGGAAGGTATAGTACTGAATAAGAAAGTCGATCTTTTTCCAGTAATGAGCGAATTAGCTTTTAATGTTGTCGCAAAATCATTATTTCAATTTTCTATTGAAGAGGAAAAGTTAGATAGGATAAAATATATTATTGAAGCAGTTCAGAATTTTCTAATTAAAGAAATTAGATTGCCACATAAAGGATGGTGGTTTTCTATTAGTGGCCAAGTAAAAAAACATCTTCAATTGGCTGAAGAAAATAATAGAATCATTAGAGGAATTATTGAAGAAAGAGTTGCTTCGAAGAATGAAGTAAACGATTTGCTTAACATGCTATTAGAAACTCGTTACGAAGATACTGGCGAAGGAATGTCAATCGAGCAGTTAATCGACGAAATAAAAATTCTATTTATTGCGGGACATGAGACAACCGCCAATGCTTTGACTTTTACATTACAATTATTAGGGAATCATGCCGATGTACAGCAAAAAGTTTTTGAAGAAATTCTTAAAGTTGAATCAGAAAGCGATGATGTCGTAGAACAGCTTCAGAAGATGACTTATATAAATGCGGTTTTGAACGAATCGATGCGTTTATATCCGCCGGCTTGGATTACAGATAGGCAAAATGTAGAAGACGATTCTTTAGGCAGGTTTAATATAAAAAAAGATACTTTAATTGGTGTTTCTTTTTATGAGTTGCATCGAAATCCGAAATATTGGGAAGAGCCTGATCAGTTCAATCCAGATCGTTTTTTAGGAGAGCAAAAAAAGCATTCCATGCAATATTTTTACCCATTTGGAGCAGGACCAAGAATGTGTATTGGTGCTGGTTTTGCCATATATGAAATGTGTTTGGCGATTTCTTATATTGTTAAAAAATTTAAAGTTGTTTCAGTAGGAAATACGGTCAATTTTAATCCGTTAATTACTTTGAAACCTGTTGGTATTGAAATTGTTTTTTCTGAAAGATGATGATTAATGCTAAAGAAAAATATTCGAAATTTATAAAAGAGGAAGCCAAAAGACTTGGTTTTCTTTCTTGCGGTATTTCTAAAGCAGGTTTTTTAGAACAAGAAGCACCTCGTCTTGAAAATTGGTTAAAGAACAATCATAATGGTCAGATGGCTTATATGGAAAACCATTTTGATAAACGACTAGATCCAACTTTATTAGTAGATGATGGTAAAAGTGTTGTATCGCTTTTATTAAATTATTATCCAGATTCTACGCAAAACAGCGAAAGTTTTAAAATTTCTAAATACGCATATGGGCAAGATTATCATTTTGTAATTAAAGATAAATTAAAAGAGTTTCTCCATTCTATTCAAGAAAATATCGGTGAAGTTTCTGGACGTGCTTTTGTCGATTCAGCGCCTGTTTTAGATAAAGCCTGGGCAGCGAAAAGCGGGTTGGGCTGGATTGGAAAAAATAGTAATTTGATTACTCAAAAAGTTGGCTCTTTTTACTTTATTGCCGAACTTATCATTGATTTAGAACTAGAATATGATCATGCTGTTACAGATCATTGCGGTTCTTGTACTGCCTGTATTGATGCCTGTCCCACACAGGCAATTGTAGCTCCCTATATTGTTGATGGGAGTAAATGCATTTCTTATTACACTATCGAACTAAAAGAAAATCTTCCAGAAGAAATGAAAGGAAAATTTGATGAATGGATGTTTGGCTGTGATACCTGCCAAGATGTTTGTCCATGGAATCGATTTTCTAAACCACACTCAGAGCCTTTGTTTAATCCTAATCCAAACTTACTTTCCTTTACCAAAAAAGACTGGTTAGAGATTACAGAGGAAACTTTCCGTACAGTTTTTAAAAATTCCCCAATCAAAAGAACAAAATTCGACGGCTTAAAACGTAATATTAATTTTTTAAAATAGAAATATTGTGTCTGGAGTATTTAATGTAATTATCTTGTTTTTAGATGGTTATAATTTTGTATGTAAATAAAAACTTATTTTTAATAGTTATGGTTTCTTACAATTTTATCAGTATTTTTTGTAAGAATTAGATTTATTCGTAAAATTTTAAGATTTTTTTACTACTTCATAATCAAATTGTTACAATTTTAGCATATTTAGCGAGTTGAACATTTGTTAAAAATTGTTGTTTAACGACTTTATATGCATTTTGTCGGTATAATGATGCTCGATTTCATTCCGCGATATACTTTCGCGCTTTCCAAATCTACTTAATTTAAAACCAGAGAGACTTTTATAGTCTTTATTTTACTATATGGCAATGGTCTGCATAATGTCTTTTTTATGTCTTAGTCTTGAAAAAACTGTTTTAAGTTTTTTTAAATCCATTTTATATTTTTTCACGTATCTCACCAATATGCTAAAAATGATCATCCGTTTTTTAGCATCCAAAATTTCTGTTCCACAAACACAAGTCGTCTATGCGTAACTTTACTTTTTGTAAGTCTGGATTTTTCAGGCTAATTCTTTTTATTTTATTTGCCACATTACCAATAGTTTCATTTGCACAAGTATGTGGAACTCCTGGAGTTGATGGCCCCGTTGCAGTATCAAGTTCTGTGAATACTTACTATCCGATTACAGGGAATATTACTTTAAATGCAGGAGCACAATCTATTCTGTTGGCAGGAGTGCCTGCAACAGATCAATATTCGAATAATTTTGGTATAACTCCAATTTCTGCTGGAGACTTGATTTTAATTATTCAAATGCAAGATGCAACGATAAATTATACAAATACAACTAGTTATGGTTCTGGTGCGACAAATAGTGGCCCAGATTATATTGGAGGAACTGGATTTACATCTCTTGGCAACACTGGGGTTTTTGAATATGTAATTGCAACAAATAATGTACCCTTGACGGGAGGAAATTTAACGTTTAAAGGTACTGGTAGCAATAATGGTGTTTTGAATAGTTTTTATAATGCCAATGCTACGACAACACGAGGAAAGAGAACATTTCAAGTAGTGAGAGTACCTCAATACTCTAATTTAACCCTTACAGCCAATATTACTACACCACCGTTTAATGGAGTTGCCGGTGGTATTATTGCTTTTAATGTTTCTGGAACATTCAATTTTAATGGTTTTAGTATTGATGGTAGTGCTAGAGGGTTTCGAGGAGGATATAGTCCAAAAGCAAATTCGGGTATTAACGATTCTAAAACTTATGTTGATGATTCTTCAAAAAGTAATGTTTCTGGAAAAGGAGAAGGAATAGCTGGTACTCCTAAATATATGTGGGATGGCTTTAATCAGGTAGCAAATACAGTGGAAGGAATGCCAGGAGGTTCTTCGGGAAGGGGTGCTCCTGCCAATGCAGGAGGAGGAGGTAATGATCACAACACTGGTGGCGGTGGCGGTGGTAATGGCGGATTTGGTGGTCTGGGAGGAGCTGGCTGGCAAGGAGGAGGAGGAGATCTCATTTCTAATAATCTTACAGGAGCAGGAAGACCAGGATCAAAATCGTATTCTACAATTGAAAAATTTCCTAGGCTTATTATGGGCGGAGGTGGAGGTGCAGGAGATGCTAATGATGCCTCTACTGGAGTAAAAGGTGGTGTTGGAGGGGCAATTATTCTTATTAATGCCGGGAACGTTTTAGGAAACGGTACTATTTATGCCAATGGAGGAAAAGGAGCACCAGGAACTTATGCTAATTCACCAGATGGTGCAGGAGGAGGAGGAGCTGGTGGAACAGTTTTATTGAATGTATCTAATAATAGTACAGCGAATATAAAAATAGAAGCAAATGGTGGTGCTGGAGGAAATACTGAAAATGACGATAACAATGAACATGGACCAGGTGGAGGTGGAGGTGGTGGAATTATCTGCCATAATGTTTCAAGTACAGTAACCATTACGACTAGTGTACTTGGTGGCGCGGCAGGTAAATCTAATGCGGGAAAAGGAATCAATCATGGTGCTGTAGCTGGAACAGTTGGCTATGTATCAACTTTCACAGTTGCAGATGTACCGCCAAATCTTCAAGTTAATGCAAATTGTTTCCCAGTTCTTGAGACAAAAGCAAAAACATTATCTACTATTGCCGTTTGTAATGCTATTGATGAAAAAGTTTCTTATGAAATTGAAATAAAAAATACTGGAGCAGGAAATGCTGCTGGGGTGATGTTGGATTTTAGTTTTCCACCAGGTATCGAATTTGATTCAGCTACGGCAATTTATTCTACTGGAACTTCGGGTCCAGCTGGAACTTTAGCTAATTCGGCTACAGCTACGGCTAATAATCCTGTTTTTGGAGGATTTAACATTGCACAAAATGGTATTGTTACCATAACTTTAGTTGGAAAAGTGGCAGCTTCTATAGCGGAAGGAATTTATAGTGCAAATGCACAAGCATTATATCTTGACCCAACACGTACAACAGCCAATTCCAATAGAAGAATAACGGCATTTGCAAATGCTTATGGTAGTGCAAATAAAACGTATGAAGGTACAGGCCAATCAAATGTTCCAGGTGTAAATTTTAATGGAACAAGCACTGACGTTGATGATATTTCAATTTTAGCTTTGCCTGCAGCTCCAACGGTGAGTGTAACTCAAACAACTTGCGAATCTCCAACCGGTAAAATAACAGTTAATACGCCTGCAAATGGCTCTGGGATAAGTTATACTTTAACGGGAACAAATCCTGTTTCTGCTTCAGTTAGTAGCACAACTGGTATTTTTTCCGGATTAGTACCAGGCACTTATTCTATAACCACAACAAATGCACAGGGATGTACTTCTGCTGCAAATGCAGGTATTGTCATTAATGCAGTTGCTGGTGCACCAACAGTTACTGGAGTAGCAATTTGTCAAAATGGCTCAGGGTTTTTAACAGCTACTTCTCCATGTGGATCTATAAGCAGTACAGGGGCAAAAATTGCAAGTACAGGTGTTAATGCAGGTTCGGGTATTGATTGGACAAATCCAGGCAATATTATTTCTAATAATTCTGTCAATGCGACTGTAACGGTAAATAGTGGAGGAGATACTACAGTCGCAACTAAATATCTTCAAGGAACAAATTTTAAATTTGATATTCCTTCAAACGCTACAATTACAGGAATTCAAGTAGGAATTAATAGTTTTAGCAGTGTTGGAAACAGTAGCTCTGTGTATGTGAAGGATAATGTTGTTAGTTTAGTAAAAGGAGGAGTAATTACAGACGTAAATAAAAGTAAAACAGCTAATTGGAATACTAGCGCTACTGCATTGACCAATTATGGTGGAACAGCAGATTTGTGGGGAACCTCTTGGACTCCTGCAGATATTATTGCATCAAATTTTGGAGTGGTTTTATCTGCAAATATTACAAGAACAAAGGGCAATGATATAACAGCCTCTGTTGACTACATTCAAATTACGGTAACCTATACTATCGGAGGAATAGAATGGTATACTACAGCAACTGGAGGAACATCCATTTATACGGGATCTTCTTTTAATCCGGTGGGAGTTACAGATTCTGGATTGACAAATACTGCCACAGCAGGATCGAAAACGTATTATGCCGCTTGTTCTGGTAATTCAAACTGTAGAGCTGCAGTTAATTTTGTTATTAATGCAAAACCAACAATAACGGGAAGCACTCCAGCTTCACGATGTGGTACAGGAGAAGTAACTTTAGGCGCTACAGCATCAGCAGGAACTATTAACTGGTATGCAGCTTCTACAGGAGGTTCATCATTGGGAACAGGAGAAAGTTTTACGACGCCAAGTTTATCAACATCAACGTCTTATTATGTTGAAGCAACAGAAAATGGTTGTTCTACACCAACAAGAACAGAAGTTGTTGCAACAATAAATACAGTACCAACAATAAATTCAACAACAGAAGGTTCAATATGTGGCTCTGGATCAGTGAAATTAACTGCAGCTGCGTCAAATGGAGCGACTATTAATTGGTATGCAGATCCTACAAGTTCGAAAGTATTAGAAACAGGAACCACTTTTAATACTCCAAATTTAACAGCTACTACAACTTACTATGTTGGAGCAGTAACATCGTTAGGTTGTACGTCAACGTCTAGAATTGCTGTTGCAGCTGTTGTAAATAATGCTTCTACTATTGTATTTACAAGTGGTACTCAAAATCCAACAGTTTGTTCTGGAGCATCAGTTCCTAGTGCAGTATATACTTTTGGTGGAAGTGCTACAAATGCTACAGTATCTAGCTTGCCTACAGGATTATCTGCTGCGGTTGACACTAATGCAAAAACAGTTACAATTTCTGGAAACCCTACAACAGCAGGTACTTATATCATTACTACAGTTGGTCATACTTCGCCTTGTCTAGAAGCTACAATTCAAGGAAAGGTTACTTTAACTCCAAATGTAACAATTGCACCATTTTCACCTGCATCGTCTTCTCGTTGCCAAGGAGTTGAAACAATAACAAGAACTACAACAGCAACTAATTCTACAGGGATCACGTATAATCTTGATTCTGCAAGTATTGCGGGTGGTAATACAATAAATTCGACTACTGGCGCGGTAACTTATGCTGCTGAATGGTCTGGAACAACTATAATTACAGCGAGTGCTGCAGGATGTAATGGCCCTGCCACTACAACGCATACAGTTACTGTAAAAGCATTACCAACAGCAACTATATCAGGAAATTTAACAGCATGTTTAACAACAACATTAACAGCAAATTCAAACGCAAGCTCTGCAACTTACGTTTGGTATAGAGATGACGTTATAATATCTGGCCAAGTGAATAAAACATTGACTGTTACTCAAGATGGCGGATATAAGGTAAAAATTACAAATACATCAACAGGTTGCGAACAGACTTCGGCTGTTTCAACAGTAAAAGTTAGTGACACCCAAAAACCTTCAATCACATGCCCATCGGCAGTTTCAGTTTCTGCAGACGCGAATTCATGTACTGCTACCGGAGTTGCTTTGGGGACTCCAACGGTATCGGACAACTGCACGGGAACTGTAACGGTGACGAATGATGCTCCGCCAAGTTTCCCAATCGGAAACACGACAGTAACTTGGACAGCAAAAGATGCGGCAGGAAATACGCAGACCTGCACTCA